>JACQKU010000015.1 GCA_016204335.1 Candidatus Liptonbacteria bacterium | reverse complement strand
GGATACACTCAGGAAAAAGTTATCGGCAGATCGCAAATGAGCTGTGGCTTTCGTCTCAGACGATCAGCGGGATAATAAAAGCTCTGGAAAAGCATTCATATCAAAGATACCGGCAAAGATGTAAAACGGAGCGCAAAAAGAAAATATATATTACTTCTGCGTCTTATTCAACGAGCAAAGCGCATCGCCGGCGCATTCGCACGAAATACGGAAGTCTTTACGTTTCAATCCGGCTGCTGTGACGCGTCACAGCGGGGTATGTGATTTCTGCGTCAAGTTTTTAATGCGTCACAGCGCGCTATACAATTTCTGTATCAAGTTTTTGAATTTAAAAGCGGACCGACGCAGACAGATTTTGGCGTCCGTCTGCCGGCGAGGTAGGGAGCGCGGCGTACTCGCCGCGCGGCCTGCCCGCCGACTTGTCCGCCGTAGCTTTAGCAAAGGTGGAAGCCTTGGCGAAGGCGGGAAGCGCGCCGCCAATTTCTTTCAAAAAAGGTTCGGATTTGGTCATATAATTGCACCAGTAGTAACTTGTTCGGAATTAAGAATATGGAGCGATTTTGCAGAAGCCAAAATCGCGCTTTGATTTTCGCCAAAACCCTTTCCGCACTGCTCGCTACGCTCCCAGCACCTACGGCCTACGGCGGAAGCCGTGAAATCCCAGAGTTCCCACAAATGTGGTATCCTGATTTCCCATGCCAAAATATCTCAAATACGTTTTCGCCCTCGCGCTCAAGCAGAAAAAATCCGTCGCGTTTTTGGCGGTTCTGCTTTTTGTCAGCGTTGCCGCGCGGCTTGTGGAACCATATTTGTATAAGGTAGTAGTTGATACGTTGACCGACGGTATTGTAGCGAAGGGTTTTGCCGTTGCTCAAATAAGAATTCTTATTTTTGTGGTAATAACATGGTTTTTCCTTGCGATTATTTTGAACATCACGAGCGCGCAGGCGCAGTTTCTTGTATGGAAAATCGGAAATCGCAGTTCACAGAAAGTGCATATGACCGGTTACCAGCGTCTTTTGCGGCTCGACTACGCGAAACATATGTCGGAACACTCGAGCAGATATTCCAAGATAGTCGACGACGCGGATACGGCTATATGGGAAATGACCAATTGGTGGCTGGGGCGTTTCTCCTCGGCAATTCTCGGTTTTACCGGAATGCTGATAATCGCTTTTTCCGTCAGCTGGCAGATGACGCTTGTCGCCGTGTCGATAATCCCTCCGACTCTTTGGTTCATCATACGTTATGTGAAAAAGTACGAAGACGAACAGAGAGCGGTCAACAAAATGTGGGAAGAAAAACACGAGCACCTTTCGGACCAGGTGGGCAATATCGTCACATATAAATTAAATCCTCACGAAGATATTTTCCTTGAACGCCATGCCATATATACAGACCGCGCGAGCGCGGCGCAACAAACGCTCAATAAAAAGTGGCGCTTCGCGGAAATGATGAACCCGGACACAATCGCGCGTTTTCTCGTATTGGGAATGGGTATTTTTTTCGTAAAGAACGGCGAGATTACATTGGGAACGCTTTTTATGTTTATGGGGCTTTTGAACGAAATTCTCACGCCGCTTCGCCTGCTCGGAGATATTCTCCCGCAGTACGCGCGGCGCGCACAGCATATCGAGCGGCTCCTCGGACTTTTTGAGCGACAGGATTCCGTGAGCAATCCTCCCGCCCCGGTCCATATTTCGGATATCAAAGGTGAAATTGTATTCGACAGAGTTTCATTTTCTTATCCGCAGGAAAAAAGCGCTTTCGAGCTGAAAAATTTATCTTTCGTTATCAAGCCAGGACAAACGGTCGCGCTTGTGGGACATTCGGGCTCGGGGAAAACCACCGTAATGACGCTTCTCACACGTCTCGTTGACCCTACGGCCGGGACGATTGCGATTGACGGCATTGACCTCCGGAGATTCGATTTGGAGCAGATTAAAAAATATGTCGGCACCGTGCTTCAGGAAAACGCGATGTACAATGAAACTGTGGCGGAAAATATCGGGTACGGCGACCCTACCGCGGCGAAAGCAAAAATTATTCGCGCCGCGAAACAAGCTCACGCGCATGACTTTATCGAAAAACTTCCCAAGAAATACGACACCCTTATCGGCGAGCGGGGGATTCGTCTTTCCGGCGGAGAAAAACAGCGGGTCGCCATCGCGCGGGCCATTCTCAAAAATCCGAGAATCGTAGTCCTCGACGAGCCGACGAGCGCTCTGGACAGCATCACCGAGAGAAAAGTACAGCAGGGACTGAACGAACTTATGAAAAAGAAAACGACTCTGATTATCGCGCATCGCCTTTCCACCGTGCGGAACGCGGACATGATTTTGGTGCTTGAAAACGGAAGAATTATCGGCCGGGGTTCTCACGCGAAACTCGTAAAAGCGTGCTCGACGTACAAAACAATGGTTGCTCTTCAAGTGGAGGGCTTTTTGGCGGACCGGTCGTAAGGCAATCCTGATTTTATTCGGAAAACACGCTATCAGTTTCATACTTTCTTATTCCCTCCTTCGCAAACGCTACGGCGGGCAGGCGCGCGAATAAGAAAGTATGCGAGACGGTTTCCTCGACAAAATCAGGATTGCTCTGGCAGATTTGAAATTTTTTAAGAATCCGCATATAATTTTACCCCCACACCTAATGAGCTTATATAAAGATGTTTGTGAATATATGTTGAAAAACGCGAAAAATGATATACTGAATCAGTTCAAGCGACGGCTCGTCGAAAGCCATAAAGCTCATTAGGTGTGTGGGTTTATTCATATGGATATCAAACAAGAACTCGAAGAATTAAAAACTGAATGCCGCCGTTTAGGCGGCCGGCTTTGACGTCGCCGGAAAGGACGAAAAAATAAAAGAAATCGAGGCAGAAATGAACCTGCCCGATTTTTGGAGCAATCGGGAATCGGCCGACAAAAATATAAAACTTTTGGGCGAAACGCAGAAGTTCGTCAACCGCTATCGGGAAATCGAAAAAGGAATCGAAGCGCTGGAGCAAAATTTTGACGAAACTGAATTTACCACAAGTAAATTTTACGAACTAAAAAGAAAATTCAGGCAGTTGGAACTCGAACAGCTTTTTCGCGGCCGCTATGATAAAGAGAACGCGGTTGTTTCCGTGTACCCCGGAGCCGGCGGCGAAGATGCGGCCGATTGGGCGAAAATGCTTTTTGAAATGTATGAAAAATACGCGGCGCAGCGAGGATGGAAAACAGTCGTCTTGGACGATACGTTTAATCACCGCGCTCTCGCCGTGAGCGGCGATTACGCTTACGGATATTTGAAAAGAGAATCCGGCGTCCATCGCCTGGTCCGCGTTTCCCCGTTTTCGGCGAAAAAACTCCGCCATACTTCTTTCGCGCTGATTGAAGTGGTGCCCGAACTGCCCGAACTGGAAGAATCCAAAATGGTTATTCCCGAAAAGGACTTGAAGCTGGAATTTTACCGTTCAAGCGGACCCGGAGGGCAGAACGTGAACAAAGTCGAAACAGCGGTTCGAATTATGCACATCCCGACCGGATTGTCGGCGGGTTCGCAATCGGAGCGCTCGCAGGGGCAGAACCGCGAACTGGCGCTCAAACTATTGAAAGCAAAACTGTTCCATCTTATGGAGAAAAACAAAGTCGAAGAGCTCGCGCATCTGCGGGTCAACGCGAAGCCCGAATGGGGGAGCCAGATTCGTTCGTACGTTCTCAATCCGTATAAGCTCGTTAAAGACAATCGCACTGAAGTTGAAACGGCGCAAGTTGACGAGGTGCTCGCGGGCGACCTTGATAAATTCGTTGAAGCTGAGGTAGAATTAAATTAGCTGATTAGCTTACCAGGTTTTAGCTTATTAGCTTGTAGTAATTTTTTGATAAATCTATTCACCTAAAAGCTAACAACCTAATCAGCTAATAAGCTAATTTATGATTGCTTTTCAAAACGTATACAAAGTTTATAACACACATTCGATTGCCCTCGAAGACGCGGATTTCCGCATCAATCCGGGAGAATTCGTTTCTTTGGTTGGGCGTTCGGGCGCGGGCAAGTCAACCGCCATCAAACTTTTGATAGGTGAGGAAAAACCGTCGCGCGGCAGGGTTTTTTTCGGCAAGTACGAAGTGGGCAAGCTGAATGACAAAGAACTGCCGTCGTTTCGGAGGCATATCGGCGTCGTGTTCCAGGATTTCCGGCTGTTGCCGACAAAAAACGCTTATGAAAATGTGGCGTTTGCGATGGAGGCGTCCGGCAAACCGCAGAGTGAAATAAAGGAGCTCGTGCCGCAGGTGCTCGATATGGTGGGGTTGAGCGACAAACTGAACAATTTTCCGCACGAACTTTCCGGCGGAGAAAAACAGAGAGTCGCCATCGCGCGGGCAATGGGCAACCGGCCCGAAGTCATCATCGCCGATGAGCCGACCGGCAATCTCGACCCTTTCCATACATGGGAAATTATCGGACTTTTGCAGAAAATAAATGAACTGGGGACAACGTTGATTTTGGCGACCCACGACAAAGAGATTATAAATAAACTGGAAAAAAGGGTGATTACGCTCGACCACGGCCGCCTCATCCGCGACGAAGAAAAAGGGAAGTACATTCTTGTATAATTCAAAAATCAAAGGTCAAAATGCAAAATGACAAAGTAAAATGGAAAATGTTAGAATATAAGAGCTCTTTTTACTTTTTGAATTTTCATTTTGATTTTTGATATTTTATTTTTTATTTTCTTATCATGTTCACCGTCATCTCGCGCATCATCCAATACGGCCTTAAAAACTTCCGGCGGAACGGCTGGCTTTCGGCGGTGACAGTCGAAATTATGATACTCGCGCTTCTTGTTTCCATCGGATTGATGCTTTCCGGCGTGGTTATAGACCGCGCGGTTTCTTCCGTCCAGGATATTGTCGATATCAGCGTTTATTTCAAAACGAATACGCCGGAAGACGAGATTTTAAACATCAAAAATTCGCTTGAAAGTTTGAGCGAAGTCAAAGAAGTGGAATATGTTTCAAGCGCGCAGACGCTCGAAATCAACAAAGCGAAACACGCAAACGATTCAATCGGCCAGGCGATAAGCGAGCTGAATGCCAATCCATACGAACCGTCTTTGAATATCACGGCGAGGCAGTTGAGCCAATACGCGGAGATTGCGAAGTATTTTGAAGCCCCGGGCATAAAAGAATTCGTGGACACGGTCAGCTATACCAAAAATAAGGGTATGATTGAACGATTGAATACGATGATTCAAGTCGTGAACCGCGGCGGGATTGCCTTGACGATATTGCTCGCGCTCATTGCCGCGCAGGTGGTGTTCAACACCATCCGCCTCGCGATTTATTCCAATCGGGACGAAATAAGCGTGATGAGAGTGGTTGGCGCTTCAAACAGTTTGGTTCGCGGTCCCTATATGGTCGAAGGCATCGTGTGCGGGATTCTGGCGGCGTTCTTGAGCGTGCTTGCCGCTCTGCCGATAGTATATTTCGTTTCGCCGTATCTCGACGCGTTTATCCCGAACCTCAATATTTCGGGATATTTTCTCCAAAATATTTTTAAGTTATTGCTCTATCAAATTCTTTTCGGCGCGGCAATCGGCGGATTGTCGAGTTTTGTGGCGGTGAGGCGATATCTCAAGAATTAATTTCCTCCAGAGTTCCATTTCGCGGCAATTTTGCTTTGCACAGGGCGGGGTTGATTCGTTTTTTGTTTTGCCGTATAAATTTTACAGCAACACGGCGTACAATTCATCGAGGAGGAATTTGCCATGAGGAAGACGTTGGTCGCGGTACTGGTCGCGGTTGTTTTCTGGGTAGTCGCGCCTTTCCCGTCGGCTGGACAGGCGGGGATTGCAACGGGCGCGGCGCCCGCGTTCACCGTCGTTTCCGACGCGCCGGATGCGAGTCCGACTTTCGTCAACTTCTTCAGGCAGTTCAAGGGCGCTCTTCTGAAGTGGTGGCAGAACGGTGGTCAGACGAACACGAAGAGGAAGTGGACGGTCGTAGTTTCGGAGTACGAGTACCTTGATGCGAACCTGAAGTTTCGCGGCGTCATGATGACTGCCACGAGTTCAGGGTCGTCTCTCAAGATGAGCGTGGAGATACAGCCCATCTTGTTGGGCTCGGAATCCGAGGCATTGAAGGCGGCGGATTTCATCATTGCCGCCATCGAGACGATTGAGGAGGTGGACGGGCGCTGAAGCCGGCAAGGGCCGCCAGGCGCCGCAGAGCAATTCCGCCGAAATGGATTTTTCCCGCCTCGGCAGAGAGGCCTGCCTGCCGGCAGGCAGGCGCAATATTTTTCCCGAGGACTCTGCCGCCTCGGGCTCACCCAAGAAATTTAAAATAGATTTTTTGGGAACAAACGCATTCGCCCTGGGCGGATGTTTTTGTTTTTTGCGGCCTGCGATGATATAATAAAGAAAATAAAATGCCGGACGGTATTTTGCAATTCCTTGCGGGGCCGTTTCTTATCGAAACCCCGATTATTTTTTCCTGGGCGGTTTTTTTGTTCGCGTTCGGCGTTTTTATTTTTCCAAACAGTCGTTTTTTGAAGCGGCTCGGCGGAATTTATAAGACGGATACGTCAAATAGGCCTGATAGGTCTGATACGTCTGATGGTTCGACACGGCTCACCACAAGTAGGTCTGATACGTCTGATACGTCCTATAAGCCCTATGCGCATTTTTATTTCCGCCTGCTCGCGGCGGCGGCGGCGTTCAGATTTTTTATTTCTTTTTTTGAAACGTTTCTCCAATATTACGTGTGGAAAAAAAATCCGCTTACTGAAATTCTGCTCGTCCAGCCGTTAAGCGCGGATGTTCCCGTTCCGGCGTTTATCCGGAATATTTTTTTTGGCAATCCGCGCGGCTACTTTTTTTACTACGCGTGGGGGCATTTTTTCCTGAATGTATTCCTGTCAATTCTTTCCGCAATCGCATTTTATTATTTTCTCGTATTTCTACGGAAATACCGCGCGCGGTTTTTCGGAGAAGGGGAGATAGTTCTGGGAACGCTGATGGCGTTTCTCGCGGGGTGGCCGAATGTCGTCCTTTTTGTTCCGCTCGCGCTTATTTTAACGGTCGTCATTTCAGTCGTCCGGAGTATTTTTTGGAACAAGAACTACACGACGCTCGGATTGCCGTTTCTTGTTTCCGGATTCGCCACTCTCGCGTTCGGGAAATTACTGATTGAATTATTTCATCTTGGGGCGTTGGGATGAGGCATACGTCTTATATGTCTGATAAGACCTATAGGTCGTATAGGTCGTATAGGTCGTATAGGTCGTATAGGTCGTATAGGTCGTATAAGCCATATATGTCGTATAAGCCCTATCAGTCCTATCTTTAAAAGAGTTTTTCCCCAACTCTTCCACCTCATATCGCCACTTATGCACAGGTCCAGATAGCCCGCAAATGGTATAATTTCCCGTAAAGAAGTCCGTTTTTATGTATGAAAAATAGACCGGTAGTTTTTGGTGTCGGAATTCCGCTTTTTGCCGTTATTTCGGCGTTGTTTCTCGTTTCGATAAACGGCG
>JACQKU010000013.1 GCA_016204335.1 Candidatus Liptonbacteria bacterium | reverse complement strand
GTGCTCGGCCAGTCAATATGAGCGACACCACTATTTTTATAATAGGATTTTTAATTTCTCTGCTTGTCGCCTACGGAGTTTATTTGGAGTACAAAAAATAGACATCAATCAGATACATTTTCTGAGAAAAAATAGTGAAATTGAACGATAAATTCCCGAGAAGTTACAGGTGTGAACTCACCAAGCCGGTGAACAAGAATATTGCCGATTCGTTTTCTACTAATAATTCACCCCGTTAGAGGCAGAAGCGCGCTGCGAGCCCTCGTCCCGTTGGAAACACTGTTTCTAACGGGACTCGCGGCCTCTAACGGGGTTCACAATCTTACTTACCAATAGTTGACTATTTTAAACGGCGAGATATTGCCGGGAATCTGCCAAATGGCGGTTCTCCGCCTTCGTTAAAACTTCGGCGGAAGTAAATGCGTGAAGCGCGCTGAGCAGAGTAGGACAGACCGAGACAAAAATTTGATTTTGGCGCTGATGCATGTTATCATCAACTCTGCGATGAAAACGAAAAATAACGCGTTGGAGTTTAATCAGGTTAGAATATCTCTTCCGGCTTTTATGGAGTTGTATAACAAAAGCATTCCTGTCAGTTTTCCTCGCGCATCGGTGAAAATATTGAAACAATTTCAGTCCTTGCATCCCGTACTTTTCAGGAATAACGGCCAATGGTCAATCGACAGGCATCGCAAAAGGGTGATGGATTGGCTTCCGTCATTTTGCGGCATTTTGTGAAGCCGCCGCGGCGGAATCTCCATCCTCCGTAGCAGAGCTATTGCGGAGGACGGGCGCCGAAGCAATCGCCTCGATTGCGAAGTAGAATGAATTTATCATAATGAGAAAAATCGGTTTTGGTCTGTTGCTTTTTATCGGGTTGCTTTTCTCGTATCTTATTTGGAATTACGTTACAGGCCAAACTTCTAATACAAAGATTGTTCCGCCTTATCAAAAAGAAAACTCCAAAGAGATTTTTTTCGATTCGGGAAAAAAGAAAATCGACGAGGCGAAATCCTTCATAGAACAAATACCGGAAGCCGCGGGCCGTGTTTTAGGCGACTTGATTGACCGAACAAAAGATATCGCTGGGGAAAAAATAAGCGCTATTTTGGGAACCCCGACGCTTCCGAAAGCCGGCGCTCCTGCCGTAAACGTCGGACCTACCTCATCGCCCGCTTCCCCGAACGCCGCAAACGGCAATAATCCTGTTCAAAATTCGTCAGCAGAATTTCAGGTATGTTCCGTCGTTTCGAAGGGAACGCTCGTCGACTACAGCATCGACCAGCCGTTCCCCAACGCGGAGGAAACATCATATAAGATTATTTGGGGCGATAAGGAAACTGTCGGCGGATTGTTTCGTAGCGGCGACCGGCGCATCGCCGTCTCGCACACATATCAACAGCAAGGCACGTATTCCATTACATTCCAACTTACGAATGGCTCCACTATTCTTACTGTCTCGAGGTCAATTTGCGTAAAGTGATACAATTTCTTCCCACGGCAGGCCGGGTCTGCCGAAGTGGCCGTAAGCCGCGGTCTGTTGAAAAATAGGCCTGCGCAGATTCAACCGCTCGATAATCGCGAGCGGTTTGAAGTCGAATTTCTGTTTTACCGTATCGCTCAAATCCTTTCCCGCTTCGTCCACGGCTTCTATCATCAGCGGCTCGGCGCGGCCGATGGCGTATGCGACAGAAACCAGACAGCTTTTCGCGAGTCCATTCGCGACTATATTTTTGGCGGCAAAGCGCGCCATATAAGCGGCGGAACGGTCAACTTTTGTCGGGTCTTTTCCGGAAAAACAGCCGCCGCCGTGCGGTAAAAGTCCGCCGTAGGTGTCCACCATAATTTTTCTGCCGGTAAGGCCCGTGTCCGCGTCAAAACCGCCCTGCGCGAATTTGCCGGTGGGATTCACCAGAATCTCTATGCCCGAGAGGTCGCCGATTATCGGACCGAATAGTTTTTCAATCAATCTCGCGCGGATAAATTCCTGTTCAGCCGCCGCGTCGTGTTGAGTGCTGACAAGAAGCGTCTTAACCCTTCCGTCTTCAACGGTAATCTGGCTTTTGCCGTCGGGCCGGAGCCATGTCTCTCCTCCGCGCCGGAGATTTTCCAATCCTTTCGCAAGCGCATGGACTTGAACCAAAACCTTCGGCAAAAATTCCGGAGTATCCGCGCTTGCGTAGCCGTACATTATTCCCTGGTCCCCCGCGCCGCCGGTATTCACGCCCTGCGCGATATCCGGCGATTGCTGAACTATATTCGTGATAATTTTGAGTTCCGCGGTGTAACCGATATCTTTGTAAACGTTGCGCGCGATTTCAACGGCGTCAAACTTCGCGTTGCTTGTCACCTCGCCGCCTATTACCAAAAGGCCGTGTCCGCCGAACGATTCCACAGCGACCCGGCTCTTCGGGTCCTGCCGCAGACATTCGTCCAAAATCGCGTCCGAAATCTGGTCGCAAACTTTATCAGGATGTCCCGACGTGACGCTTTCGACTGTATACGTTCGCGAGTTCAAAAACATAACGGGACAAGTATCGCAAATAGAACGATTCTTGTCAAAAAAGATTTGCACAAGGGAAACAAAACGCCTTTTCCCGCTTTATCCCGGATAAAAAACGCGCGCATTTCCGCCGCCCGATATGCCAGGTAGTGAAAATGCGATTGTTCGCCGAAGGCGAGCAAATGGTCACAATCTAAAAAACATCGGTAAACGCTTCATTCCGGCACTAAATTAAGTTGAAGCGTTGGCACAACGCAAATCGCGTTTCTACTGCCTGATATGCTATACTGTACGCATAACAAGTAAAGGTCGGTTAGCTAAGAATATACTTAAAATACAATGAAAAATCTTCATATGGTGACGTTTATTCTTCTCGTAATCGGCGGATTGAACTGGTTGCTGGTCGGCTTGGGCGTTTGGAATGTCGGCGAGCTTTTCGGTCCTGACGCGGCTGTCACGAAAGCCATCTACATATTGGTCGGCTTGTCGGCGATAGTCGAACTGGCCACCCACAAGAAGAATTGCAAATGTTGCGTCGCCCAACCGGGAATGTAAATATACTTGAATTCCGGCGAATCGTCTGCGTGTTTACAAGATACGCGGGCAAAAACTAAAACGGCTCGTGAGGGGCCGTTTTTAGTTTTTGCGACGAAAATCCCGTTTATATTGATTTCCGAACTAAATTTTGATTTAATCTATACAATACAATCTATACTATGGCTATGAGCTTCCCTCAAAATATTCTCGATTTTTTGAAAGAGCCGAATTTTATGGTGCTAGGAACCGTCCGGAAAGACGGTACTCCGCAAATGACCATTGTCTGGTTCGAGCATGAAAGCGGAACGTTTAAAATAAGCACCACGACTCAGCGTGTAAAATACAAAAACATCGCGAAGAATCCGAACGTGACAATGCTCGTTTACGACCGCGGCAATCCGTACCGCTATCTCCAAATCCAGGGGAAGGTTTCGGATATCGCAAAAGAAGGCGCGCATGATTTCATCGACAAACTAAGCGGCCGATATACGGGCAACGCGAAATATAAAAACGACCCGGATAGAAAAGAAGACCGTGCAATTATCTCTATCGAACCGATCAGGTATAGCTCGATTGGATTTCCAACATCATAGTCTTGTCGCAAAACGACATTCTCACATTCTGCAGAATATAAGAATGTTTTGTTTGAAGTTATTTTGCGATTGCGGTAGCATAGATTCAAATGTTCGACACAATTTCTCAAGTAGGTATTTTTGTACTTGGGGTTTCATCAATAATTCTCATCGGCAAGAAAAACCGATGGGGATTTGTGCTGGCGCTTCTCGCCCAGCCGTTTTGGTTTTATACGGCGTACGTGCATCAGCAATGGGGAGTTTTTGGAGCGAACTTCGTTTATATGGCGAGTTGGTTATACGGATTTTATCAGTGGTTTATTAAAAAAGAAAAATAATCTATCGATGCCGAAACTAATTTACGCAAGCACGAAAAACCGCGACCTTTTTTACGCGCTTAAAATCGAGGTTTCCGACCCCGTATTTTTCCTCGAATCCGGCGGCAGAAAATATGTCTTCCTGGACGCGCGGGAATTCGGCATTTTCAGCGAACAAAATGAAAACCGCGCCATGGAAGCCGTGCCGCTCGAACCGCTTCTTACGGAAATTTCGAAAGCGGACGGCAATATGGAAATCGCAAATAAAACGGCGCTCCATCTCCTGAAAACATACTGCGAAAGAAGCGAGGCCGTTTCAGTTCCCGAGGATTTTCCTCTCTCGATGGCGGATTTCTTGCGCGCCAAGGGAATATCGCTCACAGTCCAAAATCCGTTCTATCCGGAACGCGCCGTAAAAAATTCGGATGAAATTTCGCTTATGAAAGAAGCCGCGAAGCGAACGATGAAAATTTTTGAAAAGATAGAAGAAATTTTAAAAGAAGCGGCAATCGAAGGCGAATATATAAAATATAACGGCGAAATACTTACGAGCGAACTTCTGAAAAAAGAAACCGCGATGGAAATGGCGCGGCAGGAACTTATAGACAGCGAAGGCATCATTATTTCATCCGGACAACATTCGGCAATCCCCCATCATCCCGGAACCGGACTGATTAAAGCCGGCTCGCCGATTGTCTGCGATATTTTTCCAAAAAGCAAAATATCGGGATATTTTAGCGACATCTCAAGAACCTATGTCAAAGGCGTTCCCTCAAAAGAAATCTCCGCGATGTTCAATGCCGTTCTGCGCGCGCAGGAAGCGGGAATAAAAAAAGTGCGCGCCGGAGTTCCAGCGAAAGAAATCCACAACGCTTGCGCGGCTTCGCTTAAAGAATCCGGATTTGAAACTTCGGAGAAAGGCGGTTTTATGCACTCTGCCGGCCACGGCGTAGGCCTCGAAGTCCACGAACGGCCTACAGTCGGCCCGAATTCGAAAGCTATTCTCGAAACAGGCAACATAATCACCATTGAACCCGGGCTCTACTATCCCGAATTCGGCGGCGTCAGAATCGAAGATATGTTTCTGGTAACCGAAACCGGAGCGATTTGTTTGACGGAGTATACGAGGAAGTTGGTTATTAATTAACTCTTATTTGAATTTCCGAACAACATCATAGGTGGGCATAAGAAAATCTTAGCGAGTTTCGAGCTTTAGATTTTCTTATGTGGGCGGCATAGGAATCGAACCTATGACTTCGTAATTATCAGTTACGCGTTCTACCACTGAACTAGCCGCCCTGCTTCCGGTGCGCGTGCGTGGAATCGGACCACGTGCCTTTTCTATGTCAAAGAAACGCTCTACCAATGAGCTACACGCGCTCCCTGCTACTGCACCAATCCTTTCAAGTTTAACTTCTTCGCGCCTTCCAAGTCAAAGTTTAAAGCGGAACCTTTATCGGTTTTAGGAACAAGGGCTTTTCCGAAATCCGCCGCGAGGCCGGTTATGCCCCAGACGAAAAAAGCCGCTAAAATTCCGAGAAGAAAGAGCGCTATTGCCGTCAACAGCCATTCCTGATGTGTTTTTAATAATTCTTTCATATGAGTAATCTCGAATATACAAATTTACGCAAATATACGAATTTTATTTTTGATTTCGCCTCCGTATGCCATTATCTGTATATTATTTTCGATTTGCATATTCGCGATTACTCTCAATGGTTCAGCGGAAAAATACTTTGCCGCGAACCGAAACCCTATAGCCGGAGCCGTCGCGCTTAATGTCAAAGCTGTCGAAACCGACAAGATAGCGCGGCGCCCTGAATTCGACGTCCTTCAAAAAATCAATCAGGTTGTCGTAAGCGCCGCTCGCATCGAGAGAAAAACCCACGTAGCCCGCCTCGCTTTTGCTCGATTCTACGGCATTCCCCTGAAAGGAAAAACTCTCGCTTACGTTGCGCGCCCGCGAAAGGCCGTCGAGCCAGCCCGAAAAATTAACAAGCTCGTCTTTCGCCGGCAGTAAAGTATCGAGCGCCTGCTTGTATTTTCCTGTTTCCGACGCCGTGGACTTGATATTCGCGAGACCTTCGATAAGCTGTGAATTACTGTGAATGGTATCCCTATCCAAAGCAATTTTAACCGCCTCGCCGTCCAATTTGAGAAACAGCCAGTATACAAGCGCGCCCGATGCGATGATGCTCCCGGCAATGAACGCAATTCCCCAAATAATCGTTCTGCGGAAATTTTCAAACATTGCTATTAGTATACAAAAATGCGGCACGGAATTCAAACTAACCGCCTTTTGCCGTGAAAAGATTGACTTATCGGCGCATCACGCCATAATAATGAAAATGGATGCTGAAATCGGGAAAGAACGTGTTTACTGCAACGCGGCTCTTATAGAAACAAAAAGCAATTACCGCGCGCTTAAAAAACTTAAAGACCGGCTGGAGACATGGGAGAATGTATGGACAGAACTTTCCCGCGCGGGCGCAACGCTGAATCCGGAAACCGAATTGCAAAAATTGGAAAAAGCGAAGGTTCGCCTTATTCTCGCCGATGACCCGGAATTCCCGCCTCTCCTTCGGGAAATCCCCTGGCCGCCGTTCGGAATTTATGTTCTCGGCGAACTTCCCGAACGGCAAAAATCGGCAATCGGAATAGTAGGGACAAGAAAAGCGAGCGAAGGCGGAGTTGAACTCGCCCGGACATTTGCCGTTGAACTTTCGCGGGCCGGCGTTGTGATTGTAAGCGGATTGGCTTTCGGCATAGACGCGGCGAGCCATAAGGGCTGTCTCGAAGCAAACGGGACGACTATAGCCGTTCTGGGAAACGGCCTTGACGCCATTTATCCGGCATCGAACGAAAAACTTGGAAGAAACATCATTGCTTCCGGCGGCGCGCTCATCTCGGAATACCCGCTCGGAACGCCGTCGCTACCGCAACACTTTATTGAACGAAACCGGCTGATAAGCGGACTTTCGCTCGGCATAGTCGTCATCGAGGCGCCGAAAGTATCGGGAGCGCTGGCGACCGCTCGATTTGCGTTTGAACAAAACCGGGAAGTTTTCGTGGTCCCCGGCCCGGCAAACCATAAAAATTTCCACGGCTCTCATCAACTGCTGAGAAACGGCGCGCGGCTCGCGACACAAGCGTCTGAAATTTTAGAGGACTTGAACTTGGCTGAGGCAAACGAAGAAAAAAACGCCAGCCGCAGTTTTGAAACGAATGAGGAAAAAGTTATTTTCGAAGTTCTCGAAAATTCCGCCGAACCGCTTGAAGTTGACAAAATTATCGAAATGACCCATCTTGAATCCCGAGTCGTGAACGGAACTCTTACTCTACTTTTGGTTAAAAATCTGATAAGGGAAAATAACGAAGGATACGGCGTGAAATCCTAAATTGGAAAATGGTTGTTGGAAGTTGGAAAATGGTAATGGAAATTAGAGATTAGACATTAGACAATAGTTGACCAATTTCAAATTTCCATTTTCTATTACTAATTTCTATTTTCTATCAACCAATTTCTAAACTATGAAGCTTGTCATCGTTGAATCCCCGACAAAAGCAAAAACAATATCAAAATTTTTGGGAGACGGCTACCAAGTCGAGTCATCCTACGGCCATGTCCGCGACCTTCCCAAAAGCAAAATCGGCATTGATACGGCCAACGGGTTCACTCCAACGTATGCGATATTGCCGAAAGCGAAAGAACGCGTTGCCGCGCTTAAAAAAATCGCAGGCAATGCTTCTGAAATTATTCTCGCAAGCGATGAAGACCGCGAAGGAGAAGCAATCGCCTGGCATCTCACCGAGGCCCTTAGCCTCGGGAATCTGAAACTCAAAATCCGAAAATCGAAACAAACCCTAAACCCTAAACCTCAAACCCTATCCCCTGTTGTCAAAAGAATCGTATTCCACGAAATCACGAAAGAAGCGATTAAGGAAGCGCTTGAACATCCGCGGACGATTGATATGAATCTGGTTGACGCACAGCAGGCGCGAAGAATCCTGGACCGGCTCGTTGGATACGAACTTTCTCCTTTTTTATGGCGGAAAGTCCGCTTCGGGCTATCGGCCGGCAGAGTGCAAAGCGTCACGGTGCGTTTGATTGTGGAACGGGAACGCGAAATCCAAAATTTCCAAAAAGAAGAGTATTGGACTATCGAAGGAGAATTTTCAAAAATCAAATCCTCATCGGTTTTCCCGGCTCGCCTCCACAGCATCGGCGGCAATACTCTCGAAAAAATGGCCGTTGCCGCCGAACCAGCCGCCCGGGAAATCGTTGACGCTCTCAAAAATGCAGAATACGCGGTAAAAGAAATTTCTTCGAAGATGGTCGCGCGTTCGCCGGCGCCCCCGTTCACGACCTCAACGCTCCAGCAAGAGGCCTCCCGCAAACTCGGCTTTTCCGCGAAACAGACGATGATGCTCGCCCAGAACCTTTATGAAAACGGATATATTACCTATATGAGAACCGACAGCGTGTATTTGGCGGAACAGGCGGTACGGCAGGCAAAAGAAGAAATTATCCGGCGATTCGGAAATAATTACGCCCTCGATGCGCCGAGACGTTTTGCCACAAAATCGAAAGGCGCGCAGGAAGCGCACGAAGCAATACGGCCAACCGACCTTTCGAAAACCCAAAATGAAATTTCCTTTCCGGAAAAAAAGCACCAGCGGCTGTATGAACTTATATGGAAACGGACGATGGCCTCGCAGATGAAAGAAGGGCTTTTTGAGCAAACGAGCGTTGACATCGAAACCTCCGATAAAAAATACATATTCCGCGCGAACGGCCAGGTCGTGAAATTCGACGGCTTCCTGAAAGTGTACGCCGAAGGCGGAGATGAAATGAATGGAAAAGAAGCCGAGGGCTCATTGCCGGAACTTCGTGAAAACGAAGCGCTCAAAGCGAACCGTATTCTTCCGCTCCAGCATTTCACTGAGCCGCCGCCCCGATACACAGACGCGACACTGGTGAAAACGCTCGAGGCGGCCGGCATCGGCAGGCCTTCAACCTACGCTCCGATACTCTCGACTATCCAGGACCGCGGATACTCGGAAAAAATCGAAAAGCGGTACCATCCGACAGAAACCGGCTTTATCGTCAACGACATTCTTGTCGGACACTTCCCCGAAGTCATCGATATAAATTTCACCTCGCATATCGAAGAAGAACTCGATGAAATCGCGGATGGAAAAATCGAATGGACAATGGTAATGAAAGAATTCTACGAACCATTCAAAAAACATCTGACGGAAAAAGAAGCGGAGGTGCAAAAGTATACGGAGATATCGGAGACGCCGTGTCCTCATTGCGGCGAAAAAATGCTTGTGAAATTCGGCAGATTCGGAAAATTTCTCGCGTGTCCCGAGCCGGGCGTAAAAATCACTCTGCCCTTGCCCGAAGAAGCCGCGAAAATCGAAGAGCTCAAAGAAAAAACAAAAGGCGAACAGTGTCCCCTGTGCGACAAGCCGATGGAAATAAAACGCGGCAGATTTGGTTTTTTCCTCGGATGCGCCGATTACCCGAAATGCAAAGGAATCAAAAAAATCCATACTAAAATCGGCTTTTTGTGCCCGGTATGTCTCGCTTCCGAAGAACGGAAAGAAAAACCTGGAGAACTGGTGGAAAAAAGAGCTAGGGGGAGAAAAAACATTTTCTTCGGCTGCAGCCGCTATCCCGACTGCACGTTCCTTATCAACAAAAAACCGGAAAATGAAAAAGAACTCAATACTGCGTACGATTCATGGAAAAATCGGCCCGCGAAAGACACAGTGGATGAAAAATCTAGACCAAAAAGCATAAGAAAAAGTTCTCGAAATCCGAACGCTTGACAGAAAATAACCAGCGTATATACTCCGGTTATATGGAAAAAACGCTTCTTAACATTAAAACCGACAAAAAAGTAAAGCGGGACGCGCAAGTGGTCGCGAAAGAACTGGGGTTGCCGCTTAGCGCCATCATCAACGCCTATCTGCGGGAATTCGTGCGGGAAAAACGCGTAGTTTTTTCGACTCCGCCGACGCCCAACCGGCGGACTCAGAAAATATTGAAAGAAATCCTCCGCGATAAGTCCGGAAAAAATTCCGCTGGTCCGTTTACCTATGAGCAGGCCATTGCTTACCTTGATAAAGCATGAAAGCTTATTTTCATAAGCGATTCACGAAGGATTATAACCGATGCTCTCCGAAACTACGCGAACAATTTAAAAAGCGGCTAAAATTATTTCTGGAAGATCCGCGCCATCCGCTCCTGGAAAATCACGCGCTTCACGGCGAATGGCAGCCATTTCGAAGCATAAATATCACCGGCGATTACCGCGCGCTCTATCGCTATCTGGCTGACGAAGCCGTAGAATTTGCGGCTATAGATACACACGGCAATTTGTACGAATGAGCTGCAACGAAGCGGGACGAGAAAATATCCGCAACCCTTGCCTACTGCGCCGAAACTGCCGCTTCGGCTGCGAGGGCCGGGCGGGATACAGCCAATTTCTCCCATCACGGTGTCGCTACGGACTCGGAGTACGTCCAGTACGCCTCGCCCTTGCTCCTTATGCTGGAAGAAATTGACCAGTATCGCGGCAGAAGGTATTGTTGAGATAAGTTCTATGACCGTCAAAGAAACCGCGCAAAAAAATCCTCAATCGCTCACGGGACGGGCGTACGCGTTCGCTGAACGCGCGCACGCGGGCCAGATGAGAAAAAGCGGCGACCCTTACTTCACGCACTTGCTCGCGACCGCGGAAACTCTCGAACGGTGGCGTATGGACGAAGCGACCATCGCGGCAGGACTGCTTCATGATGTAGTTGAGGACACCGCCGTCACAGCCGAAGAGCTCAAAAAGGCGTTCGGCGACGAAATCGCGTTTCTTGTGGACGGCGTGACAAAATTGAGCCGCATTAAATACCGCGGCGCAGAGGGCAAAGTGGAAAATCTCCGCAAGATGATTATGGCGATCAGCCAGGACCTGCGCGTGCTTTTCATCAAACTCGCCGACCGGCTCCACAACATGAAAACCCTGTCGCCGCTCCCTCCGCCGAAGCAGAAACGCATCGCGCTCGAAACGAGCGAAGTCTACGCGGCGATCGCCTATCGGCTCGGCATGTGGGAATTAAGCGGCGAACTCCAGGACCTCGCGTTCCCCTATCTGTATCCGACAGAATACAAATGGCTCGAAGCGCACGTCTCTGACGAGTATGAAACGCGCCGGAAATATCTTGAAGCGATCAAGCCGCAGCTCGAAATAATTCTCAAAAACGCAAAACTCAAGCCGGTCGGGTCCGACTTCCGCGCAAAGCGCTATTACAGCTTATATCAAAAACTGAAACGCAATGACATGGATGTTTCGAGAATTTACGACCTCATAGCGCTCCGGCTTATTTTCTCGACTGTTCCAGAATGTTATGCGGCTCTCGGCGTGATTCATCAACACTGGATTCCTCTGCCGGGCAGAATCAAGGATTACATCGCGATGCCCAAAGCCAACAACTATCAGAGTTTGCATACAACCGTGATCGGTCCGGACGGCAAATATCTTGAAATCCAGCTTCGCACCAGGGAAATGCACGAAGAAAGCGAATTCGGACTCGCGGCGCACTGGCTTTATAAAGAAAGGGGTTCGGGAACATATGGCGCGGCGTGGCGGAAAAAAATCGCAACGAATCTCACGTGGCTCAAACAACTCCGCGGATGGCGGGAGCGCAAACCGGAAGAAAAAGACAAAAACCCCAAAGAATTCCTCGAATCCATGAAGATCGACTTTTTCAAGGACTGGATATTCGTCATCACTCCAAAAGGCGACGTGCTTGATTTGCCCGAGAGCGCAACTCCGATTGATTTCGCATACCACATCCACACCGAGGTCGGCGACGGCGCAATCGGCGCCCGCGTGAACGGAAAAATCGTACCGCTGAATCATAAACTCGCGTCTGGCGACATGGTGGAAATTTTAATTCAAAAAGGAAAAAAACCGTCCGAGGATTGGCTTAAATTCGTCAAAACCTCTATGGCGCGCGACCATATCAGGGTCGGACTCCGCGATAAACGCACAATCGCCGGCGGACGGCGCGCGCCGTCAAGAATCGAAATTCGGCTCGCGGCGCAAAACCGGATCGGCCTCATAAAAGACGTATCGCACGTGATTTCCCGTTCGCATATCCAGATCATAAGTTTTCACTCGACCGACCAGAAAGGCAGCCATTTTTCCGTGTACCGGATTGAATGCGCCACGACCGACAAAAATAAGATTGAGAAAATTATCCTAAAGCTCAAAAAAATAAAAGAAGTGAGAGAGATTGGGTACAGGATTATTTAACTCGGCTCGTATTTTTTATTAAGTAGGACGATCGTCCGACTTAATAAAAATCTGCAAATCAATGTTTACGGATATTGCGCATATGTTGATTTCTATGGCTACGGGTGCTATAAATTGAATCAGTTCCTTATCCTCTCCATAGGAACGGTTTTGTATGCAGGAAATCGTTCCCGTGGAGAGGAGTCAAATCGTTCGAAAGGAGAAGGACAGTGCCCAAAAAGATCGCGATTTTCGTACCGCCGGACGCAACAGTGCATATCGACCGTATCGACCGTGCGACTGATGAGTTGAAACAAATTTTACACGAAACCTCGTCAGCGACCGTGAAGTCATTCTTCAAAATTGCCGATGCGATTGATTGGACGAGTGCGAATGGGGATGAGAGCGGGGCAATCTACTTCATGGCAGAAGCGCCGGAAGCCGTGACAACCGCTCTGAACCGCGGTCGAACAGTTATCGTCCTGACTGGAGCACAAGCACATCAGCCTATCGTGCTCCCCAGGAACGCGCGTGGCATCAAAGCAGCCGCCGCACTCGCCTGACGAACCTCGCACAACGAGGCGGCCGCGCCAGCGACCGCCTCGCGCAACACTTCATCGAACACCCTAATTTTCTTTTTCAAACTTGCTTATGATATTTTCGAGTTCTTCGGGCGAATAAAACGTAATAGTTATTTTTCCACGTTCGCCTTTTCGTTCAATTTCAACCGGCGCTCCGAGTTCCGCGCTCAACCGTTCCTGAATCATTTTAAGTTCAGGGGAAATTTCAGATTTTTCCGCCAACGGCTCGCCGTCCTCGGGCTGAGATTTCAACTGTCGCACTCGGTTTTTCAAATCGCGCGTCGTTAAGCTGTTTTCCAAAAGTTCACGGAATATCCTCTCCTGCGCCGCCGGCTCTTCAATCGAAAGAAGCAATCTGCTGTGGCTTTCGCTGATATTCCCCTTTTCAAGCGCTTCCTGGATGTTTGCCGGCAAATCGAGAAGCCGGACGGTGTTCGCAACAACCTCTCGGCTTTTGCCGAGTTTTGAGGCGATTTCCCGTTGGGTCAGCCGGAACTCGTCCTGCAGTTTGCTGAACGCCCGCGCCCGTTCAATCGGACTCAAATCCGCCCGCTGGATATTTTCTATAATCGCAAGTTCGAGCCGCTCCTGCTCCAAATCCACGTTCCGTATAATCGCCGGTATCCTTTCCAAGCCAAGCATTTTGGCCGCGAGCCATCTCCTTTCGCCGGCAATCAACTGATACTCGACATCGGAACCGGTCGCCGTTTCTTTCTCGATTTTTGTCACCACAATCGGTTGCAATAAACCAAACTCTCTTATGGAAGCCGCGAGTTCTCGGATTCCCTCTTCGTTAAAATGCCTTCGCGGCTGCTGCGGATTGGATTTTATTTTTTCCAATTCGATATGGAATATAGCATCTTGTTGAGATGCCGCTGATTTGCGCGGATTACTACGCTGATTTACGCTGATTTCCTTTCCGCGTTCATCCGCATAATTATCCGCGTTTATCTGCGGTTGATTCGGCGCCTGATCATCCTGATACCTGACACTTGACACTTGACCCTTGTCTTGCGGCGGTATTAACGATTCTAAACCTTTTCCAAGCATAGTAATGATACCAATATACTAATTGTACTAATGATACGAATTATACAAATTTTTTTGGCTTTAGTGTCAATTTTTAGTACTTCAATGGTTTCAAATTAAATTATTCGCATTATTTGCATCATTCGTATGCATTTGCATATTGGCATCACATTAAATATTGAAATCCCCGAAATTTTTGCTTGAAACAGCTTCCCGTTCGGCTCCGAGATTTTTCTCCTGTGAAATAATTTCTTCCGCAAGGCGGCCGTACGCTAACGCGCCGGGCGAATCGGGGCGGTAGAGAAGAATCGGTTTTGAAAAACTTGGAGCTTCGGCGAGCGCGACACTCCGCGGAATTTCCGTTTCGAAAACACTGTGCGGAAAATGACTACGCAGATTTTTTCCGACTTCGCGGCTCAAGTGCTCGCGCTTGTCGTACATAGTGAGAACCGCGCCGTTCACCCGAAGATGATGCCGTAGATTATTTTGAATGAGGCCGATGATTTCGAGCAACTGCCCGATTCCCTCCAAACTATAATACTCCGCCTGGACCGGAATGAGCACCTCGTCCGCGGCAATCAAACCGTTGATGGTAAGCAAGCTCAAGCTCGGCGGCAAATCGATTATGATGTAATCGTACTGGTGCCGGAAATTGTACAAAAATTTTCGCAAAAAATGCTCGCGCTCCGGCAGATTCACGAACTCGACGAGAATGCCCGCAAGATGCGGCGCCGCAGGAATGAGATGGAGATTGAAAAGCATAGTCGGTTTGATGAGTTTTTCGGCTGGAACCTCGTTCAGAATGCCGTGATAGACGCTCTCGGTTGTCCGCAACGGGTCGCTCCCAAGCGCGGAGCTGGCGTTCGCCTGCGGGTCGAAATCAACGAGCAAAACGCGCCGTCCCGCCATCGCCAAATATGCCGACAAATTAACCGCGGTCGTGGTTTTTCCAACTCCCCCTTTGGCGTTGCAAATTGCGATAACCCTTGCCATTTCCATTTACTATAAAGGAAAAAATTGCTATCATCAAATAAAGAAAAAGGGCATGTGGCGGAATTGGCTTACGCGTAGCACTCAAAATGCTATGGCCTCACGGCCGTGTGGGTTCGAGTCCCACCATGCCCACTAAATGACAAAAACAAAATTACCCGATAAAGATTTTGGGTGGAATCCCGAACTAGCGTACGCAATCGGATTACTTGTAACCGACGGCTGTCTTTCAAACGATGGTCGCCATATAATAATGCGCTCATCTGATTTTGACTTACTAGAAACGTTTAAAAACTGCATAAAAATAGATAACCGAATTTGCCGAACAGTCAATAAAAATGTCTATTCTTATAGAGTGCAATTCGGCAACGTTCAATTTTACAATTGGCTGATGAAAATAGGATTGAAACCGGCCAAAACTTATACAATTAAAGAAATAAAAATACCGGATGTGTTTTTTAAAGATTTTCTCCGAGGACATCTTGATGGCGACGGCAGTATTCTTGGTTACGAAGACAAATATAACTCTTATCGCGGCCGCACTTACAAAAATAATCGGCTCTTCGTAAGATTCATATCGGCAAGCAAAATCCACACACTATGGCTTCATAGAAAAATCACCGCGCTTGCTGGCGTGAAAGGTGCTTTTTTGACAAGAAAACCCCATCAGCCCAACCGAGTTCCGATATATGAAATAAAATTCGCAAAAAGAGAATCCTTAAAACTTTTGGGTTGGATTTATTACCGACCAAACTTGCCTACACTGCTAAGAAAAAGATTACTTGCAGAACAATTAATAAAACGCGTTAAAAACGAGGCTAGAAAACCGTATGCGTTCGTGGTAAACTGAAAACATCGGCTAGCCTGCCGACCTCCATAAGAACCATATTTTAATCTTGCCGACACTGAGCGCGGTCGAAATGGAGAAGAAAATTTTTTAATTATGATCTCCAAAAAATTAGTCAGGATAGTTACTGTTTTGGTTATTCTCGGGACCTTGATTATTTCTGGTTACATTTGGTACGAGGCTGTTTGGTGGGACAATAGAGTTGAATCCGGCGATGGCTGGTATCAATATCCTGAGTTATCGCGATTGGAAATAATGTTGCGTTATCAAATTGCTTTCGGAGAAATCATTCTTCTTAATGGCCTTGTTCTTACTTTGATTTTTTTGTTGCCAAAAGCAGGAAAAATTTCCTAATAAAATGATAAACATAGTAATCAAACCGAGTTCTGAATTGAGAAATGGTAGATGGATTCCGTCCGGGATGATCCGCTTTCCAAGCGGTCCGACCTTAACCGAAAGACCCGAAACATATGACAAAGTAGAGTTAGATAGTAAAGAAGAAGCGGACAGATATTTTACGCAGGCCAGCAAGAAAAGATATAGAATAAATTCCTAAAAATGAGTACAGTAATATTTTTGTTGACCGTAATTGCAACTGCTGTTCTTTGGATAGCTGGTTTCTGGCAATGGCTATTTTCTTTCATTGGGAAAGTGATTTTACTCTCTGCAGAAGTGCTCGGTTTTCTCACTGTTGGCGTAATTGCTTTGATAACTGTTGGTGTAGTTCTTTTGTCATTTGATAAAATTAGATTACTAAGAGAAATAAAAAGTTCTCATCCATATTGGTATAACGCCCTTGCAGTAATTTTGACAATTACTTTAGCCGCTGTAGTTACAATAATTTTGTTTCCTCTTTTTTAAGATAAATTAATTTTGCCGCAAAACCTTCGACTGGCTCAGGTCGAGAGAAAAACTTGAAATATATATGTCCACCATCAAACTTCTTTATCTCGAAAATTTCTCAGAAATGCCTACGACGAAAGGAAATGATCTCCTACGCTGGGAATGCCTGCTCAGTTTTATTGCCTAGAGGAGGTATTGAGTTTTGAGAGTAATAACGCGACAGAAGCCAATGTACGAATAAACCGCAAAGAACCCCGAGAACCGCTCCGGCAAGAACATCAAGCGGCCAGTGAACACCGACAAAAATTCTCGCAACGCCGATTAAAAGAGAAAGAATAAAATACCAAATCCCCGCGCGGCGATTGTAGAAAAAAAGCGCCGTCGCAAGCGCGAAATAAAACGCCGCGTGGCCGGAAGGAAACGAACTGCCGCTTTCCGGAATAAGAGATGTAAAATGAAGCGCTTCAAACGGACGCGGCGAATAGTAGAAGAAACGGATGATTTCCGTAATCAAACCGCGGCTCAAAATAACGGCGATGAGCGATTCGCTCAAAAAAAAGAGCCGTCTGCGCCATCCAGTCTGCCCGAACAAAATCCAGATAAATCCCAGAATCAAAAAATAAGGAACGTATTGGGCGAAAAAAATGCCCGTATCATCGATAAGAAAATTCCTCCGGCTGAATCCGAAAATGAAATTGAAAAGAGAAACATTCATGAAGAATAGTATCGATGCCAATATACGAATGGTACTAATTATACTAATGAATCCGGGTTTTAATTCGTATCATTAGTAAATTAGTATATTCGCATCGATACTTTACTTCTTAACGAACGCCAACAGCCCCATAAACCGCGCGCGTTTGATTGCCTGGCTCAAAATACGCTGATGTTTTGCGCACACGCCGGTATGCCTCGGGTCGATGATTTTTCCCTGGCCCGAAACAAACTTCTTCAGAAGCTCGGTTTCTTTGTAATCAATCTCTTTCATATTCTGCGAACAAAAAAAACACTGTTGGTTCATTGAAGTAATCGCGAATAATGCTAATTGTTAATTAATAATGCGAATTTTGCAACTGAAATTTATTATTCGCGATATTACCTCTTTAATTCGCGTTATTCGCGATTACTCAAAACGGCAAATCTTCCGCCTTGACGTCTTCGCCGTCCCCGATATCGATAACGGGAATTTCTTCTTGTTGCGTCGTCCCGCCCGTCTGCGCCGCAGGAGATTTTGTCCGCCCGAAGTCCGGCGAGCCGTCGCTTGCCCGCGCCTGTCCGCCTTCGTTCTGGCGGACGGGCTTTGGACCGAGTTGCATGCGCTCGCAGATTATTTCCGTTTTCCAGTGCTTAACGCCCTGTTTGTCATCCCAATTGCGCGTCTGCAATCGCCCTTCGATAAATATTAAACTGCCTTTCGTTAAAAACTGTTTAACGATTTCCGCCTGGCGTCCCCAGATGATGACGCCGTGAAACTCCGCCTGCTCCTGCCGGTTGCCTGCTTTGTCGGTCCAGGCGCGGTTAGTCGCTACCCGCACTTCCATAACCGACTGGCCTCCGGATGTCGTCCGAAGCTCAGGGTCAGCGGTGAGATTGCCGATAAGGAATACTTTGTTTAAATTCATGGGATTCTCTACGAATTACGAATTTTTACGAATATACGAAAAAAATGATTTGCTATCGTTATTATCATTGGTCATCGCGTGCATTAATTTCGTATATTCGTATTTTTTCGTATTTCGTAGCATTATTGCAATATTTCCTTCAACTGCTTTTCCAACGCTTCGTTGCTCAACGACTGCGTTTTCCGTTCTGCCGGCTGGGAAAAAACAGGTGGCCGCCGCCTCGACGGCAAAAAAGACCTTGCTTTGTTTTTAACAAACGGCGGAGTAATAATC
Organism: Candidatus Liptonbacteria bacterium; assembly: GCA_016204335.1. GTDB lineage: Bacteria > Patescibacteriota > Minisyncoccia > UBA6257 > 2-01-FULL-56-20 > JACQKU01. The sequence goes on along the minus strand of JACQKU010000013.1, from coordinate 24,659 downwards.
AAGGAGCGAAGAATAAGAGAATTGATGCGTACGCTGTCCTCCAATTGTTTTACTTTTTCGGTCTCGAGCAAAAAGTGGAAATACCCGAAATGAGCCGAATGCTCTTTTTTTATCGGATAGGCAAGATTCAATTTGGAAATCGCGCCCTCAAGCGCAACTTCGGCGCCAGCCGCCTTCAACAGCTTTATGACCTGCTGTGCATCCTCCTCGCTCCTTACCAAAAAGGCGATTTCGTAAGATTTTCTGTCGTTGGTTTCCTCTAACATTGTTTTGCAATCCTAATCGATTTTCTCCAAAGGGTCAATCCATTCGACCCTGTTCAGGATTGACTCTGACCCGTTCGACTCCGCTCGGGGTCATGGTGAGTAAAATCGAATCCATGAGCGTAGTCGAATAAGTCAAATAATCCCGCTTATTATTCTATTATTCGGCGTCCGCGGAATGAGCAATTATTTCTCCCGCTTCTTTTTTTGAGTTGCCTGTTTCTTTCTTGCCATGACGTTCGCCCAGCGGAACCAATCTGCCGATAATCACGTTTTCTTTCAAGCCGCGCAGAGGGTCTATCCGGCCCTCAAGCGACGCCTGCACCAAAACGCGCGAGGTGTCCTGGAACGAAGCGGACGAGAGGAAACTGTCGGTTGAGAGCGCGACCCGCGTGACTCCGAGCAGTAACTGCGTAGCGCGCGCCGGCTGTTTGTTCTGCCGTTTGAGTTCGCGATTGAGTTCGAGAAATTTCGACTTGTCGAGAATCTCGCCCATCACCAAATCCGGGGAATCGCCGGCGTCTTTTATTTTCACTCGCGAAAACATCTGGCGGATTATTATTTCGATATGCTTGTTATTTATAGAAGCGCCCTCGGCGGAATAAATTTTTTGGACTTCGTTCAAGATATACCGCACCACTCCTTTGCTTTCCCTGTATTCCATCAATTCGCGGAGGTCCGCGTGCCCTTCGGAAAGCTGCTGTCCCGCTTTCACTTCATCCCCAACTTCGACAAAGATAAGCGCGGAGCGCGGAACCGAGTACTCGATTGTGGTTCGCGCCTTCTTATTTTTTGCGGTTTTTATCGCCTTCTTTTCTTTCGGTTTCAGCGTGATAATTTTCGAAGCTCCTTTTTGTTCGATTTTTTCTATTCTGCCGTCCGCCGAAGCGAGCGCGGCCTTGCCTTTTGGAGAACGCGCTTCAAAAAGCTCTTCAACGCGCGGCAAACCGTGCGTGATGTCGAGGCCCGCGGCTCCGCCGACGTGAAAAGTCCTAAGCGTCAACTGTGTTCCCGGCTCCCCGATCGATTGAGCGGCAATGACTCCGATTGCCTCGCCGTTTCCTATCGCCTGGTTCTTGCTCAAATCAAGGCCGTAACACTGCCTGCAGATTCCATACAGCGTCTTGCAGGTGACCGGCGAACGAAGTTTTACGCTTTCTACTTTGGATTCCTGAATCAGCGCGACTGACCTTTTGTCGATTATTTCGCCGGCGCGCGCGATAATTTTATTCCCGACCTTAACGTCTTCGGCAAGCGTCCTCGAAAAAAGGAGTGTTTCAACAGACTGGCCGATTTCTTTCGCGTCTTTCAAAAACACTTCTATGCTTTCCGTGGTGCGGCAGTCGTCTTCTTTAATGGACAATTCCTGGGTCACGTCAACCAACCGCCTCGTAAGATATCCCGCTTGCGCCGTTTTCAGCGCGGTATCGGTCATTCCTTTTCTCGCGCCGCGGGTGGAAATGAAATATTCAAGCACATTGAAACCCTCTTTGAACGAGGACTTAATCGGCAGTTCGAGTGTATCGCCCTGCGGATTTTGCACCAAACCTTTCATTCCCATCATTTGAATCGGCTGTGCCCACGAACCCCGCGCGCCCGAATCAATTATCTGGTAGATTGGATTATAAGGCGAAAACGCCGAAGCAATGAATTTGGTTATGTCTTTTTTGGCATTCTCCCAAATAGCGATTACCCGCGATTTACGCTCGGTGTCGGTAAGCAAGCCCTGGCGATACTGTTCTCTTATGGCCTCGACTTCGCTTTCCGATTTTTTCAAAATTTCTTTTTTCTCTTTGGGAACCGCGAGGTCTGCCATTGCCCAGGTGATTCCGGATTTCGATGCCATTTCAAAACCAAGGTTTTTTATTTTATCGAGAAGCACGGTTGTTTCCTCCAAACCGTAATAGTCAATAGTCGCCTCAATGTATTTGGCAAGTTTTTTCTTGGTGAATGTCTCTTTTACGAAGAACGATTCGGGCATGCTTTGCTGACTCGCCTCGCCGGAGTTTTGGCGAAGCGGGAGCCCTGCGGAGACGGACGCGTTATCCAGAAGCCGGTTAAAAAGCATTCTGCCGAACGTTGTATCGCGCGCGCCTATCCGGACCGGCGACTGAAGAGAAATAACGCCCTGCTCGTAAGCAATCGATGCTTCTTCGATATCGGAAAATGCCTTTCCCTTGCCTTTGCCGTCAGCGTTTAGCCATGTAAGGTAATAAATTCCTAGCACGATGTCGTTTGTCGGCGCGGCAACCAAATCCCCGGTCGCGGGTTTCAAAATGTTTTTCCTCGCGGGCATCAGTTCTTCGGCTTCGCGCTGGGCTTCTTCCGAAAGGGGCAGATGCACGGCCATCTGGTCGCCGTCAAAATCCGCGTTAAACGCCACGCAGACAAGGGGCGGAATTTGAATCGCGAGTCCCTCGATGAGAATCGGCTTGAAAGACTGGATGCCGAGCCGGTGAAGAGTCGGAGCGCGGTTCAAAAGCACCCGGCGTTCTTTGGTAAGCTCTTCCAAAATCGCGTAAATTTCATCGCCGGTCTGTTCAATCAGGCGGTTCGCGTTTCTGATGGTATGCGCCATGCCACGCTTGATGATTTCCCGGATTACGAACGGACGGAAGAGTTCGAGCGCCATTTTTTTCGGCAGGCCGCATTGGTCAATGTTCAATTTCGGCCCCACAACAATCACCGACCTGCCGGAATAATCGACGCGCTTGCCGAGAAGGTTCTGCCGGAATCTCCCTTGTTTGCCCTTCAACATATCCGCAAGCGAACGAAGCGGTCGGCGCTGGGCCGAAAGCTGCTGAGCGCCGAATCTCGCCGAATTGTCAATAAGCGCGTCAACCGCTTCCTGAAGCATCCTTTTCTCGTTTTTCACGATTACTTCAGGCGCCTTTATTTCAAGAAGTTTTTTTAAACGATTATTCCGGTTGATAACCCGGCGGTAGAGGTCGTTCAAATCCGACGTGGCATATCTGCCGCCGTCCAGCGCCACCATCGGCCGAAGGTCCGGCGGTAGAACCGGCAACGCCGTCAAAATCAGCCATTCCGGACGGATGCCGTTTTTAAACATTGTCCTTATCGTTTTCAGCCGCCGCAACAGTTTAATTTCGGTTACCGGCTCTTTCGCCGACTGGAGCGCTTTTTCCATTTTGTGGATTTCGCTCTTGAGGTCCGTCTTCTCAAGAATTTTCCTTATCGCTTCGGCGCCGATGCCCGCCGCGAAAATGCTTCCGAACCGTTTGCTCAAACTCAAATATTCCTGCTCGGTAAGCACCTGTCCGGGCCTGAGATTTTCAATGGTCGTTTTCGTTCGGTTTGCGGCGGCGGTCAGTTCGCTCGCCATTTTTTTGTCGTTTTTCTTTCCGCCCGAGGCGGATCCGCCTTTGGCGGAGAACTGCTTTACTTTTTGTTTCAATTCCCCTTCAAGTTCCGCGAGCGCCGCTTTTCGGTTCTCCTGATTCACTTCGGTGACGATATAATCGACATAATAAATCACCCGTTCGAGTTTAGTCGAAGAAACATCGAGCAACATGCTTAACCGCGAAGGAATGGCGCGGAGAAACCATATATGGGCTACCGGCGCCGCAAGCGTAATATGCCCCATCCGTTCGCGCCTGACCGAAGCGCGAGTCACTTCAACCCCGCACCGGTCGCAAACCACGCCTTTGTAACGGATGCGCCGGTATTTGCCGCAATAACATTCGTAATCCTTTACCGGGCCGAAAATACGCTCGGAAAAAAGCCCGTCTTTTTCGGGCCGCTGGGTCCTGTAATTAATCGTCTCCGGTTTGACAATTTCGCCATGCGACCATGCAAGAATATCTTCCGGAGACGCGACGGTGATTTTCAACGACTTGAAATCGTCGCGGCGGTCGGAAGGAGAATCATAGAGCGGCTCGATATTCATGGAAAGCGCCTTAAGCTCGTTCACCAGCACGTTAAACGTGGCAGGAATGTTCGGCTCTTTGATGGATTCGTTGCGTATGATTGACTCGTACGCCGCGGACCTTCCGAGCACGTCATCGGATTTAATCGTAAGCATCTCTTGAAGCGTATGCCGCGCTCCATATCCTTCAAGCGCCCACACTTCCATTTCACCGAACCGCTGGCCGCCGAACTGCGCTTTGCCGCCTAGGGGTTGCTGTGTGATAAGCGAGTACGGGCCGGTGGAACGCATATGCACCTTGTCTTCGACAAGATGATTCAATTTCATCATATACATCGTCCCCACAGTCACTTTTTGGTCAAAAGCTTCGCCGGTCCTGCCGTCGTACAGTTTCACTTTCCCGTCTTCCGGCAAACCGGCTTTTTTGAGTTCGCCGCGGATTTCTTCTTCGGTAGCGGAATCAAGGCCGGGAGTCACGGCGTGATACCCGAGTTTCGACGCGGCCCAACCGAGATGCGCTTCCAAAATCTGTCCCAAATTCATTCTCGAAACCACTCCCAAAGGATTTAAAATAATATCGACGGGCGTGCCGTCTTCGAGATACGGCATATCTTCAACAGGCCGCACCTGCGATATGACGCCTTTGTTTCCGTGCCTGCCCGCCAGTTTGTCGCCGGCTTGCGCCTTGCGAAGATGGGCGACTTCCACCTGAATCCGCTTAATCACGCCCACTTCCAATTTGTCTCCCTGCTCGCGTGAAAATACTTTGACTCCGATTACGCGGCCCCGTTTTCCGTGCGGCATGGTTAAAGACGTATCTTTGACGTCTCTTGCTTTTTCTCCGAATATCGCCCGCAATAATCGTTCTTCCGCCGTAAGTTCCGTTTCGCCTTTGGGTGAAATTTTTCCCACAAGAATATCTCCCGCGTTGATTTCGGCGCCGATGCGGACAATACCCTCTTCGTCAAGATTTTTCAGTTTTTCCTCGGACACATTCGGCAGGTCCGGCGTCGTCATCTCAGGCCCAAGCTTTGTGTCCCGGACATCGATATAAAAATCCTCGAGATGGACTGACGTGAAAAAATCGTCGCGGGCAACGCGTTCGGAAATTATGATGGCATCCTCAAAATTTGCTCCCTCCCAGGACATAAATGCGGCGACCAGATTCTGCCCCAGCGCAAGAAAGCCGTTTTCGGTCGAAGGGCCGTCGACAAGCACGTCTCCTTTTTCCACTTTTTGTCCGACCGATACGAGGGGCTTTTGGGAAATACACGTGTACTGATTTGAGCGTTTGAACTTTTGCAGTTCGTAACTCTTTATTTCTTTCGCGTATTGAACTGTCACGCCGCTCGCGTCGATTTTTAGGATTTTGCCTTCCCCTTCGGCTCGTATCACATACCCCGAATCAAGAGCGACTTTTTCTTCCTGTCCGGTCATAATGTACGGCGCCTGAGGCCTGATGGAAGGCACGGCTTGGCGCTGCATATTCGAACCCATCAGCGCGCGGCTCGCGTCGGTGTGCTGAAGAAACGGTATAAGCGAAGCGGCGATGCTGACAAATTGGTGCGGAGCAACCTCAATTAAATCGACTTCCTCGACTGAATATGTCCCCACCTCTCCGCCGAACCGCGTCTCGACGACAGGTCCGAGGAGCCGGCCGTTCGCGTCGCGAGGCGTTGCCGCGTGCACAATTTTGTATTTCTCCTCTTCAAGGGCGTCGAGCCACACGAGGTCGTTCGTCGCCTTGCCGTGCTTCATCTTTAAATACGGCGTTTCCAAAAAACCGAACTTGTTCGTTCTCGCGAAACCGGCGAGATAATTGATAAGGCCGATATTCGTGCCTTCGGGAGTAAGAATCGGACAGATTCTTCCGTAATGTGAATGATGAACATCGCGCACCTCGAAGCCGGCATGTTCTCTCCGGAGGCCTCCGGGTCCGAGCGCGGAAAGACGCCGCTTGTGCTCAAGCTCGGCAAGCGGATTCACCTGGTCCATAAACTGGGAAAGCTGGGAAGAAGCGAAGAATTCTTTTACCACCGCGCCGATGGGCCGGAAATTAATCAGCTGGGCCGGCATCAGATTATCGCGTTCAATGGTTGACATTCTGTCCTGCACAATCCTGCGCAGCCGCGCCAGTCCGACGCGCAACCGCCCCTGCAGGAGCTCGCCGACCGATTTCATTCTTCTGTTGCCGAGATGGTCGATGTCGTCGGGTTTTGACCCGGGAGTATTATTCAAACGGATTATCTCGCGCACAATCATAATCAAATCCTCCAAATCAAGAAGATGGCCGTCTTTTTCTTTCTTTTCCCCCGCCTTCGCCGATTCGGCCCTCACAGCCACTCCTGCGAAGGAAGCGGCTCCGGCGGGCAGGCCGAGCCGCTGGTTCACCTTAAACCTCCCTACCGGCGAAAGGTCGTAGCGTTCGAATTTATGGAAAATCGAATCAATCAAATTTTTCGCGGTCGCCGCCGTCGCCGGGTCGCCGGGACGAAGCCGCCGGTAAATTTCGAGGTACGATTCGGAAACGTCTTTAGCGGCGTCCTTTTTGAGCGTTGCGTCTATATGGCGGACTGCTCCTTTGTCGATGTCCTGAAACGCAGAACGGATTCGTTCCTCGCTCGCTCCGAACACCCGCAAAAGGTCGGTGACCGCGACTTTCCGGTTGCGGTCGATTTTTACGCCGATGAAGCCGTCGAGGTCGGTTTCGAATTCAAGCCACGCGCCGCGGTTTGGAATTATTTTCGCGCCGAACAGCTGGCGGTCGCGATACGGCGACGCGCTGAAATAAACGCCTGGAGAACGGATGAATTGTGAAACAACAACGCGCTCGACGCCGTTAATGATGAACGTCCCGCGGCTTGTCATCGCCGGAAGGTCGCCGAAATAAATTTCCTGCGCAGTCGCGTGCCCTGTTTTTTTGTTTTCAAGGCGCACTTTGATGTACAAAGGCACCTCGTATGTCGCGTCTTTGTAGGAAGCGGTCGTTTCGTCCAATTTCGATTTCTCGATGCGGTAGCCCTCGAAATAAAGTTCGAGTTCTTTGCCGGTGTGGTCGCGAATGGGCGAGACCTCGTCCAAAATTTCCTTCAGCCCGTCTTTCAAAAACCAATCGTAGGATTTCAGCTGAATCTCGTTCAAATCGAACTGATTCGCAAACGAGCCGAATTTTGAAAAATTTTTGAGGGGTAAGGTTTTAGGCATTCCAGGTAGTAGAAATTCGACTTGATTATATTTATAATCTCGACTCTTGCATTGGAATTACTTTGTTAAATAATTTGAGGTTGAGCCGTTATTCTTTGTCGCCTGCGGCGACCAGTCGAATTTTCACTACCTGGCATTGAAAATTTCTATCTTCAAGGTTTTTGCTTTTCTAAAACAACCAAAAAAACTTGCCGATATTGAAACGTCAGAGCGGAAAACGAGAAAACCTCTACATCATAAAAAAACCACAAAAAACAAACCTGCCAAGAGTTGCTTGGTTTGCTGGGATTGCTATGGTTGAATGGTATGCCCCTTCTGGAAACTTGTCAAGAGCTTATACAAAGCCCGTAACTATCAATTATTTTCTGGCTTATTGGCTTGCTTGGCCTTCCTTCATTTCTTTCTTTGCATCTTTTATCTGAGCTTCGGTGACTCTGAGTACGCCCTGTTCATCTCTAACCGAACCCTCTCCTGTTGGTCAGCTATCAGAATCGGCTCTCCTCCCGGAAAAATCTCTCTCCATTTCTTTTTTGGCGTTAGCTTTTTGATCTTCAGTCAAATGCATTATTTCACCCTCCTTGATAGCGCCCTTACTTATAAAATACACATCCGCAAAATTTCTGGTTTCGGTAATCACTTCACGTATATCAGATTCAAGTTTCTCCGTTCTTGCATCTACAGCTTTATCTTTTCTAATGTCGTTGTACCAGCTTAGGCCCATCCCGCCCATGGAAACAGTCGCACCTGAAATAAAATTTCCAGGAACATAGCCTGCCTGATAAGCAACGAATGCCCCAAGTCCATAAGCTATCATTGTGATTCTGTTTTGCCACTTATAGATGTTTCTAATAAGCTTCTGGTCATGACGGTGCTTGTCTGCCAGCGACTCAAATAGATTGCCGACTTTTGCCAGTTCTTTTTCAAAATCGACTTCTTTGCCGCTGATAATATTCTCAAGGGCCGCGCCAATAAAACCCAATTCTCTTATTAATTCTGAATTTTCGGCTGAACTTTCACCTTTTTCTGATGGTGGTTGTACCGTTTCAAAATCCATGGTTAAAGCATACAAAAAATTTAATTCCCATTCAAGGCCTTCGCTTTTTGCTCCGCCAGGCAGGGCTCGCTTCCGATAACGCCCGACAAAACAAAAACCTACGCTGTTGGGTTATGATTGAATAGCTTCCCTAAAAGCGGAGATTTACGCGGTTGGGAAAACCCTTACGCCATCTCTTTCCGGAATTATGCTCTACGAGAACCAAGTTGATAAACTAACGCAAGTAAACCTCAATATCTTTTTTCTGTAAGAGAATATTGATATCCGCGTATTTTTGCATTCCCAACGATGGTCTGTGTGAAAAACCGACATATTCAATTTTCTTTTTCTTATATTTTATATATTCAAGAGCAGGAATTAAATCTGTATCCGAACTAACAATTACTGCAGTGTCGTAAAGATTATCTACTGCGCCAATTAATAAATCTGTGGCAATTTTAACATCAACACCTTTTTCGCGAACTATGCCTTCGTACATAATTCTTCCTCTCTTTATTACAAACTCCTCATTTTGGATTTCGGTTAAAAATTTCTGCTGATGTTTGACTAAATCGGCGCTTTTTTGAGTATTATCTGTATTTCTGACAATCCCGGTATAATATCTTTTGGATATAAGAGTTCTTCCGTTTACTAAATTTTCCACAAATTTTGAGTAATCAAAAATTTTTCCAACGGGGATACGGATTTGAGGGTCTTTAAGTCGTCTGTAAAAATTTGCTCCATCAATATAAACAGCCACTCGTTCCGGGAATTTCGATTGTATCATGCAAATAGTATATACTGCCGATTAGAAATTGCCATACGGCTAAAACGAAAACCGCCCTTGTCTTGCGACAGTGGCGGTGGTGTTAGTGATTGCATCCTAAGCCCGGATGAATATTCTGTCAAATAGCTTATCCACAAGCCCCTATCTACCACGCCCCGGCGGGATTCGGAGAGTAGCTAGACTTCTCTGAAAGCGGAAATTTACGCGCTGGAAAAATCCTTAATAAAGATTTATTTGCTACAATTAGGCTTATGTGGAGAATATATAATTTGTGTAGATACTTACGCGATTTTAAGGAAATTTATTATTTTGAAATAGGTAATATTCAACAAGATTATCCAGCAAACGGAGTGCCTTTATGGAAGTTTGTAAATTATGTTTCGGAAAGAATCGGCAAAACTTCAAAAGAAGATAGGAAAAAATTGGAAATAGAGATAGCAGATTTATGCTCTCAGGATTTCTTTGATGACGAAGCAGAGGGTTACTGGGTTGCCCCAAGTGGAGAAATAGTACCAGACAGAAGTTTTATAGATTTAGGATGGAAGGGAAGAAAAATTTTGAAATGGTATTATTTACCGGAGTTTCTTTTTAAAGAACATCCAGTAGTTGCTGGTATCGCAATAGCTGTAATTACATCTCCAATCTGGCTTAAAATTTGGGAATGGATAAAAATAATAGTCGAGCAAAAATTAAATTCATAATGAACAAAGAAAGATTCAACGGACTATTAAGCCTTGCTATATCCTCGCCATCAAAGTCCCGAAAACAAAAAAATCCGGTGGCTATAATTGAAAAACACTGAAGCAACTCTCCAAATTCTCTGATATAATTAATCAGAAGTTAATTTATGCCATGGATTCTAAAAGAGGATGGGATTTAATTTTTGAGACACCGCATTGGAAAATAATTTTAATGCCGGACCAAAAATATCTTGGCAGGTGCGTTGTCGTCTTGAAAAGAAAATGCGGCGACCTTGCCGAGTTGAAACAAGACGAAATCCTGGACTTTTTTGAAGTTGTGCAAAAAACAGAATCTCTTTCAAAAAGAACTTACAATGCGACTATGTTTAATTGGTCGTGCCTAATGAATAATGCGTATCAAGAAACCGTTCCAAACCCGCAAGTGCATTGGCACTTCCGACCAAGATACAATCACCCGGTTGAATTTGCAGGTCGGACTTTCAACGACTCCCGTTTCGGACATTATTATCTCGAAGAACCGGAAGAAATACCTTCTCAAGAAGTTTTAGATAAGATTGCGGAAGAGTTGAGAAAAAATCTTTAATTTTTTTATGGAACTCACCGGAGAAAAATGCGCTGTGTTTGCCGTTTTCGGACGCGGCTTGGAAGTAAGCCGCCTTTCGTTTTTCGGCCTTTTTTCCCTCCAACATCGCGGGCAGGAAAGCTCCGGAATCGCGACTGCCGACGGCGAGACCATCCGCGTCCACAAAAGCGCGGGCCTGGTGGCAAGCATTTACTCCGAAGAAAATATACGCGACCTCGCCGGACACATTGCCATCGGCCACAACCGCTACTCGACCTCGCTCGGAACGGGAAATCATCACGCACAGCCGATTATCGAAGAAAACTTCGCGTTCGCGCACAACGGCAACTTGCCGAGCGTACGCGCGCTCAAAGATTTTTTTTCAAAAAAAGATATGGACGTTTCCGCCCTGAACGACTCGGAGCTGATGGCGCGGACAATTTCACATTATTTCAAAAACGGCGTTCCGATAGAGGAAGCGGTGCGAAACGCGCTTCCTCTTTTCACCGGCGCGTACTGCCTCGTCATTATGACGAAGGACGCGCTCGTGGCGGTGCGCGACCAATGCGGCATCAGGCCGCTTTCGATGGCGCGGCTCAACGGAGGATTCGTTTTCGCTTCCGAGTCGTGCGCTTTCAAAACCATCGGCGCGGAGTTTATGCGCGAAATCGCGCCCGGAGAAATGATTGTGGTGGATGCCCGCGGAATGCGGCATTTTCAGGTACTGCCGCAAAATCCCAAACTTGATATTTTTGAATTCGTCTATTTCGCGCGGCCTGACAGCAACATTCTCGGAAAATCGGTCTACGAAGTGCGCAGGAATCTCGGCGTCCGTTTGGCAAAAGAGTTTCCGCTGGACGCGGATATTGTCGTGCCGGTTCCAGATACCGCGATTCCGTCCGCAATCGGATACGCGAATACGCTCGGGATTCCTTTCGAGATGGCGCTTGTCAAAAACCGCTACATACACCGCACGTTCATCGAACCCGACCAGCGCTCGCGCGATTTAGGGGTAAAAATGAAACTTTCGCCTCTGCCGGAAGTGCTCAACGGCAAACGGGTAGTGGTGATTGACGATTCCATCGTGCGCGGAACCACCAGCAGGCAAATCGTAAAAACGCTTTTTGAAGCTGGCTCGAAAGAAGTGCATTTTCTGGTCTGCTCCCCGCCGATACAATATCCGGATTTTTACGGCATCGACATCTCGGAGCAGACAAAACTAATCGCATTCCATAAAACCGTTGAAGAAATCCGGAAATATCTCGGCGCAACATCGCTCTATTATCTTTCGCTTCAGGGGATGGTAAAAGCAACCGGGCTCCCCGAAGAAGTATTCTCGCTTTCGTGTTTCAACGGAGATTATCCGATTGCTCTCCACGAACGCGTGAATGATTTCGAACAGTCGAAAGTGGTGGAGCCGGCGGCGGGAACGCTCTTTGGAGAGTAGTCGCGAATATCGCTAATAAAAGCAAATATCGCGAATTTGAATTCATACATTGTAAATAAAAACATTCGCATTATTTTGCCTACATTCGCATTATTAGCGATTACTCTATGAAAATTGCCCTTCTTATCTCCGGAAACGGAACAACTGCGGAACAGATTATTCTTGCCGCGCGCTCGGGCATTCTCAAAAATATTGAACCTGCGCTTATTATCGGAAGCCGCGCCGGAGCTCCGGGAATCGGGCGTGCTATGGAAGCCGGAATATCAAAAGATAACGTCGTTGTGATACAACTGGGTAATTTCGAAAATGAGGAGACATTCGGCGAAGCGATTATTAAAGCATGTGAGGCGCGGGGCGTGGAATTTATCGGACAGTACGGATGGATGCAGAAGACCCCGCAAAATGTCATTGAGCGATTCCAGGGAATGATGGTAAATCAGCATCCGGGGCCGCTCGACACCGGACGGCTCGATTTCGGCGGGACCGGCATGTACGGGCGTCGCGTGCACGCGGCGCGGCTCTTTTTCGTCCGCCGGACGAATCGCGATTTCTGGACAGAGGCAACGGCGCATCGTGTGACCGCAAACTTTGACGAGGGCGCGGTGGTAAAAAGAAAACAAGTTCCTATTCTTCCGGATGATGACGCGGAAACCCTTCGGGAACGAGTATTGCCTGCGGAACACGAAGTTCAAATCGAGACCCTGCGCGACTTCGCGACATGGCAAGTTAAAGAATTAAAGCGGGAAACGCCTCTCGTTTTGCCAGGCGAGGAAAAAATTCTCGACGAATGCAAAGCCGAAGCGATAAAATTATATCCCCATGGTTAAAAAGCTAATCAGCTAATGCCCAATGTACTTATCATCGGCGGCGGCGGAAGGGAGCACGCGCTCGCGTGGAAACTCGCCCAATCGCCGCGCGTTAAAAAAATATACGTTGCTCCCGGAAATGGAGGAGTGAGAGAAATAGCGGAAAATATTCCTATAATTTCGACTGATATCAAAGCATTGGTTGAATTCGCGCGGGAAAAAAAGATTGGCCTCGCGGTCGTGGGACCTGACGATGCATTGGCTCTCGGCATAGTGGATGAGTTTAAAAACGCCGGAATTCCCGTTTTCGGCCCGACAAAAGCCGCGGCGGAAATCGAGGCATCGAAAGCATTCGCAAAATCATTTATGAAAACTCACGCGATTCCCACCGCCGGATTCGAAGTTTTCAAAGAATATGAAAAGGCGAAAGAATATCTGGAGCGGAGCGAGAAGTTTCCGCTCGTCGTTAAAGCAAGCGGACTTGCGTTGGGAAAAGGCGTCGTAATCGCGAAAACAAAAGAAGAAGCGGATGCCGCTCTGCGAAGCATTATGCTCGATAAAATATTCGGCGAGTCCGGGAACGAAGTTGTCATCGAAGAATTTTTACAGGGCAAGGAGATTTCGATTCACGCGGTTTCGGACGGAGCAACGTTCCAAATGTTTCCTGCTGCGCAGGACCACAAACGGGTCTTCGACGGGGACAAAGGGCCAAACACGGGCGGGATGGGAACCATCGCTCCCCTGCCGTGGATGACAACAAATGATATGAATACGATTGCAGAAAGTATCGTCGAACCGACCCTTCGGGGTCTCCGGGATGCCGGACGGCCATTCGGAGGGATACTTTATCCTGGGCTTATGATGACAAATGACGGACCAAAAGTTCTCGAATTCAACGCCCGATTCGGCGACCCGGAAACGCAAACCTATATGGTTCTTTTGAAAACAGACCTTGTAGAGATTATCGAAAGTTGTGTTGCCGGAAAACTGAAAGAGCAGAAGATAGAATGGCATTCGGGATACGCCGCGTGCGTTGTTCTTGCTTCGGGCGGATATCCGGGGAAATACGAGAAAGGGAAAAAAATCACCGGCCTTGAAGAAGCGAAAAAAATAAAAGGGGTGGAACTATTCCACGCGGGCACGGTTTACGAAAACGGAGAGTATTATACCGCCGGAGGCCGTGTGCTCGGCGTAACGGCGCGCGCCGAAACACTCCGAGGCGCGCTCAATTTGGCCTACGAAGCGGCGGCAAAAATACGTTTTAACGGAATGCATTACAGAAAAGACATCGGCGCAAAAGCGCTTTGATACGTGATTACTCCGATGACAGAACTTGAAAAACTGCACGCCGCCGACCTCGATTCCATCTCGAATCAGCTGAAAGAATTCTATGCGCAGAAAAAGAAAGTGCGTATTTACCACGGAAGCACGAATTCCACGCGTCCTCAAAAATATAAAAAAGGAGAGATCGTCGATATAAGCCAATTGAAGAGGATAATTTCGATAGACAGAGAGAAAAAATACGCGCTGGTCGAGCCGAATGTCCCGATGGACGCGCTCGTTGAAAAAACGCTGAAATTCGGGCTGGTGCCGCCCGTTGTTATGGAACTTCCCGGAATCACCGTTGGAGGAGGAATCCAGGGCGGCGCGGGAGAAAGCAGTTCATTTAAATACGGCCTTTTCCACGATACCTGTCTGGAATATGAAATAGTGCTCGGGAACGGAGACGTCATACAAACGTCCCGCGAGAAAAATTCTGACCTTTTCTGGGGCACCGCGTGTTCATACGGGTCGCTCGGAGTCATAACGCTCGTGAAAATAAACTTGATTTGCTCCAAAAAGTTCGTACATCTTGCGTACCACCGCGTAGGAAGTTTTTCTGAAGCAATCAGCACGATAAAAAAGAATGCGGCTAAATCGGTTGATTATATTGACGGGATAATGTTCTCTAAAAACCTCGGCGTTATTATGATTGGCAACCTTGAAGACACCTCCAAAAATCTTCCTGTTTCTACATTCCTTAACGCCGCCGACGAATGGTTCTATCTCCATGCCGAAGATAAAATAAAAAAATTCACAAAATACGAAGAAGTTATTCCTATAAAAGATTACTTGTTCAGATACGATAGGGGCGGATTTTGGACGGGATGGTATGGATTCAACATCTTTAAAATGCCGTTCAACAGATTTACAAGATTTATTTTTAATCCCCTATTTAAGGCACGGAATTTATATCGTTATATTCATACAACAAATAGTTCGCAAGAGGTTTTTATGCAAGATATAAGTTTTCCAAGAGAAACAGTTACACAATTTATCGAATTCGTCTCTTATTTTTTGCATATTCATCCGCTTTGGTTATGCCCTCTCAAACCCGGGGAAAATGACAAGCTGTCGCCCGCCTTCTCCTCTGCCGATTTGGTCATAGACGTAGGAATATGGGGTCCGATAGACAAATCAAAGGACTTTATTGAAATAAACAGGGAGATAGAAAAAATTACAAAGAAATTCGGCGGGAGAAAAGTATTATACGCCCATCAGTACTACACGCCCGAAGAATTTTGGAAAATTTACGACTTGAAATGGTATAACGGCCTCAGAAAAAAATACCACGCCGAAAATGTTTTTCACGACGTTTACGAAAAAACTCGCGTTTCCGGAACATATAAAAGGTCGATTCCGAAAGGACTTTTAAGCGTAATTAAATCCCCTTTCAAACTGCCGGTTTCCTAAATCCCGCCTCAACGCAAATACTTCGCGCGGTTCGCCGAGTGTTCTTCGAGCGTTTTTGAAAAAATCGTTTTGCCGGTTTTGGGGTCGCTTAAGTAATACCAGTATGGCGACGGGAGAGGGTCAAGAACCGCCCTAATCGCGGAAATTTCCGGACTGCCGATGGGCCCCGCGGGCAATCCCGCATAAAGGTACGTGTTATACGGCGAGTCAATTTTAAAATCGCTCGGCTTCAACGGATAACAGCTCGATTCGTTCAAAACCTCTTTTTTGAGATAGCAGATTGTCGCGTCAACGCCGAGCGCCATACCGACGGAAAGGCGCTTTTTCAAAATTCCGGCGACGATACGCGATTCTTTGAAATCAGAGACCTCTTTTTGAACAAGCGACGCAATAATAAGATTTTCATTAAAACGCTTAAGGTCTTTGCCAAGAACAGCTCCTGCTTTTAATTGAAAATTTTTCGAAAGCGCGTCCACGACATCCTCAACTTTCGAATATCGGAAAAATTCATACGTATCGGGATACAACTCCCCCTCGATTTGGCGCATCGAGGCGAATTCACGCAACGCGCCGCCCGGCAGTACTTTTTGCCCGCTCAACAACTTGTCGATGTCGTAGACAGACGCGCCGTCGGGAATTCTTACCGTCACTTCGCGGCTGGGTTCTTTTATAAGCGAAATGATTTCCGGCGTGCTCGAAGCGCCGGAAATATCGTAGACTCCCACCATCAGTTTGCGCGCCGAACCGGTGAGTACCGCATACAATTCGAATGAAAAAGCCGAACGAATCAGCCCTTCGCTCTGAAGGCGGCTTGAAATCCCGAAAAAACTTTCCCCTTGCCGTATCTCAAAAACTTTCGTCTGCATGGTTTTGGAAACCGGCCGGAGACAGTAAAAAAAATACGCGCCGGATAAAAACAAAAAAAATAGGGCGGAACTGCAGGCAATTATTTTCGCACGGGTATTAAAAAACATCATACTAGCTTTTCCTGATTGCGCCGATGATAGCGAGAAGAAAAAAACTCGTCAAAATGCTCGAACCGCCATAACTCAAAAAAGGAAACGGGAGGCCGACAACCGGAACTAAGCCGAGCGTCGAACCGCTGTTCAAAAGAAACTGGACACCGAATACGATTGCCGCGCCGACGCAGACGAACTTTTCAAAATTTCGGCGGGCGAGCAGGGCAGTTTTCAAAATCCCGAGAAGAAGCGCAATAAACGCCCCTATAACGACCAACCCCGCCGCAATCCCCCATTCTTCAATCAGCGCGGCTAAAATAAAATCGTTGCTCGGCTCGGTCAAAAACCCAAGCTGAGTCTGCGAGCCCTGAGCATAACCCTTGCCCCAAAATCCGGCGGACCCGATGGCGATTTTCGACTGCGCGACGCTGTAGTTGGCGCCCAAAAGATTTTTTTCCGGATAGAAGAAGTGTACGACGCGGGCGCGCTGATAGTCGTAAAGTCCCCAGTTCAAAATAAAAAACCCCGCGACTGCAAACGCGAGAAGCGCAATAACTATCCGCTCTCTCGGCAATCCGCTCGAAAGCAAAAAACCGAACCAGATTCCAAAAAGAACGATAGCCGAGCCAAGCGCCGGCTGCAGCGCCGCGAGAACGGCCGGCACGATGAAAAATGCGAATGAAGTGAGAATGACTTTCCAGCGACCCACTGCCAAATGGCGGCGGCTGAAATATTCCGCGTAGAGAAGAATCAAACTTAATTTCGCGAGTTCCGCCGGCTGGAAACCTATGGGGCCTAAAACAAGCCAGCTCCGGACATTCCGGATGGGCGGCCCGATAAAAAGAACCAGAACGAGAAATAAAATTACCAGGGCATACAAACCGAAGATAAACGAGCGATTGCCAAGCGCGTTGCGCCAGTCAAAATTTCTGAAAACGAAAATCAGCGCCAGCCCCGCTATGATAAATATGGACTGTTTGTAAAAAAAGTTCTGCGATATGGTCGAGAGAACAACCTCGCTCGCGACGAGAACGATGCAAAGAGGTATGAGGATGCTTTTCATAGTCGTGTTTCGCTGACGCTCGTCACATAAACGATACCAATATGCTAATGGTACTAATGATACAAATGGATACGAATTCGTATTATTCGTATCATTCGCATGTATTCGTATATTGGTATCACATGCATCTACTACCGTTTCGCGTACAAGAAAACCGCCGTCCGCGAAACATCGATATTTGAAATCGCCGGATGAATTACCGAGAATGTCCGGCTATCTCCGGGCGGCACATTGTCAATTTCGTTTTTAGAAACGCCGGCTGTCTGGCCATACTGACTGTAAAAAAGAGCGATGACAACCACATTGGGGAGTGTCACGCTATCGTTGTTTATAAAACGACCTTCTACTTGAAGTGTGCCTCTATCCGACTTTGACGTTTGAGCGCTTTGCAGGGCCGCCCTCGGCAACTTGAACGAGTCCGAAGAAATCCATTCAGGATTTTCAATAATCAATTCCGCCCGACGCGCTTGCTCGAAACCGGAAAAAGAAAGATTGAACTCGGCGAGATACTTGATTTCGGAAGCGTATGCGAACGATTCGCCCGGAACTTCCTGAATCAGATTATCCTGGCTGTCGTAGAACTTGAAAGTGTACGAGAACCGTCCAGCGCCGTAATCGGAATTCGGATTCTGTATTTTCGCGAGAACGCTGATTCCCGAAGCGGTTGGATGGAAAATCTGTGGCTCGCCGCTTATTTCAATCGGGCCAATGTCGGCACGAGTGCAAGTCCTAGCGCACAACCCTCCGCAGTCGATTCCCTGCTCGCCCTGGTTTTGCTTGCCGTCGGTACAGCTCGGCGCGGGTTTGAAAAATAAAGAATATGCGCCGAAAACCAAACCAGCCAAAATAATTAGATAAAAAAGACCGTAAACGACCTGCTTCAATAATCGCGACATTACTATTATTCTACAATTGGCAGCGAGGCGACGCAAGAATGACCTATCATTCTTGCGGTTGCCGAGCAAACCAATTGGTGAAACAAAGTTTCATACAATAAAAATAAAAAAACCGCGCTTGTGCTGAGCACAGTCGAAGCATATGGTGCTTGTGTGCCCGCCTCCGCTGCCTACTCCGCCGACCTGCGCTTCGCCGAAGGCTTCGGCAAGGCGAGAGTAGCTTCGGCTAAGAAGGCCGAGGAAAGCTACGGCGTGATAAATCGGCAAACTAAAAAGAGCTTTTATATGCCGGCGTAACCTACTTTCCCAATTGAACCACTTCTTTCGCGTAGCTCTTCCAGAGAGGCATTATATGAGTTTCAATTGTCTTCTCCCACTCCTCTTCTGAGTACTTATTCTTTATAAGTGAAAATACTTCATTTGATTTGCCGTCCTTCCAACACAGCTGGATTTTCGTCCGCTCATCTTCGGATAATTTATCATTTGTTGCGCCAACCAATGTTACAAAAACCACAGAACTAAATTCCTTGGCAAAAGAAGCAACATCTGCCTCTGGTAAATTATTTTTTGCAAAAAGTCTTTTAAAAATCTCGTTCATAAAAATTACTTACTTCTTATCTTAATTCCTTTGCTCATCTTCTCTCATAAGTCTTCCTCTTTGTTCATCATTATACCTTAATAATTTTTCACTGCTTCTCTCCTGTTGTGTCTCATATGGCAATTCACGCTCCAACGCATCTACTAACTCGCCGATAAACCTTTGAGCTTTTTGGGGGTCATCCTCGGCCAGCTCACGCATAGCCCACCTAGCCCTATTCTTAACTCGATCTTGGATTATCCTCTCATGGCGTTTAGCGAGGTGTTTTGAAAAACTGCCTGCATTATGTTCTACGATACGATTCACAAGGTACGCAAGGGCGGCAACCCCTACGCTAGCAAGTGCTCTTTCAATATTATGTTCTTTTATGAGTGCCTCGCCCGCATTCATAACCGCGCCAATTTGAATAATTCCTCCACTCCCAGCAAGCAAAACATAGCCAGCGGCTGTCGCTGTGTTTTCTTTTGCTTTCTCCATCCATGTTTGATGCCGAGCTTTGAGAGCTTCGCCAGATTCCACCATTTCCGCTTGTGGTCTTTCGGATTTTCCCATCGTGTTTATCTTACAGGAGAGAGAGAGGGGGGCAAACGAGTTATCCACAACCACGAGATAAAGAAAAACAGAGTTTTTATATGCCGGCGTAACCTACTTTCCCGGCCCCCGAAGGAACTAGTATCATCGGTTTTATGTGCTTTTACTTCTCAGTTCGGAATGGGATGAGGTAGGACACACATAAATAAAACACCGGCAAATAAAAACTCTTTTTCGTTATCAACGCGGAAGTTTTCGGTTTGAGAGAAGCTATCGGAGGAACAAAAAGCTCGGTCTTTTGCGAAGCAAAAGTTTTTGTTCCGAGATGCAGGCGCGGTTCGACCGCTGGAGTCGAACCGACGCCGGTTATCTCAAATCGAAAACTGTAGCAAAGTCAGCATTGGGATGGTTGGCAATTTTTTTGGTTTTTAGTACCTCTCGGCTAAAATCCTTGCGGACCTTACACCTGAGGCCTATATGCGTGGTAATCTCCCACGAAACCATGTCCGATTTGCATCGGACGATGTCTAATCTTGAGGTGGGCTTCGCGCTTAGATGCTTTCAGCGCTTATCCCTTCCGAACATAGCTACCCGGCGCTTCACCTGGTGGCAAAGCCGGTACACCAGAGGTTCGTTCAGCCAAGTCCTCTCGTACTAAGGCCAACTCCTCTCAAACATCTACGCCTGCAGCAGATAGAGACCGACCTGTCTCACGCATTTACTCGCTTCGCTCGCAGTATCGATACCAATATACAAATGGTACTAATGATACGAATATTGCGAATCGCAAAACGATTTTCCTCTATTACTAGAGGGATTGGACTATACCACTCTCCAAAAAATTATTTGGAGAACCGACGTGTTAGTCGCCTGAGGCGACTCCGATCATTTCTGATCAAGTCTCTACGGGGTTAATATTTTAATTTTAATTTTCTAATTCATCTAGAATTTCATCTGTCTGCGTATCAATTAGTTTTATTTGGTCTTCATCCCCGTTACTTACTGCTTGAACTCTTTGCTCTCGTAGACTTTGTAGTCTAGTACGTAATTCATTACGTCTTGCACTTAATTCATCATCTGAACGTTCACTAGGATGTTGACCATCTTCGATGTTAGTCATAAAAATTTTTATCTTAACTTCCCTCGGTATTATCCTATCAGTTTACAGGTCAAGAACTTCCGCGTCAATCCGCGTTATGATCCGCGTTTATCCGCGTGTCCCGCCGAGCGGGACGATAGGACTTCACCGATATGAGTCGGTTTTTCATCATTTGCTTCGCAAATACGCAGATCAACGCTGATTTTGAAATACACGCTGATTTACGCTGATGCTAACAAACGATTTCGCTCTCCGACGTTGCCGTCGGAGGCCGCCGTGTCGATGTCTTTTTCCTCGGGTTCATCCGCGTATATCAGCGGGTATTTTCGTATCCGCATCAATCCGCGCTCGCCCTGGGCGAGTTATTTGACGGTCTGAACCCAGCTCGCGTGCCCTTTTAATTGGCGAACAGCCAAACGCTTGGGAGCTTCTACACCCCCGCGCTAGGGCGAGCCGACATCGAGGTGCCGAGCATTGTCGTCGCTAGGGACGCTCGGACAATACTAGCCTGTTCAATGCATTCATGCATTAGACTATATCTTCATCCCGAATCGAATATCGGATTTCAGAATTCGGATGGCGGATTGTTCCGGCATCTGACATCTGACTGCTGATATCTAAAACTGGAGACGGCGTGTTAGCCATCGCGAAACGTCGTCGCGATGACTCTGGTCGCAAAACGCAACCAAGTCGTTACGGGGTTAAAGGAATTTTATATGCCATCACTGGCACATCGTATTTTTGGAGAGCCTCTTTTATTTTTTCACTTTCCATTCGAGAAAAGTAAAGCGCGAAGCCCTTGTTTTTCTTATCGTTAAGAACGCTCTTGATGCCGAATTTTTTCTCAATTGCAGAGCGCGCGATTTCCGCTTCCGGCTTCGATACTCTCCCCAAATAGAGATACGAGCATCGATCGCGGCGATAGTAATAGCCATCGTCGTAAAACCATATCGCGAAAGCGATAGTGTCGCGCAGAAATTTTTCGAGATTATTCGGAATCATCTTTCGTCCATTCGGATAAAAAATGGTGCGTATTTTACCCAACACAGGCGACGCATTCGATTGCTGACGCACATAATGATACGTCATTTTTGTTTTGGGATGCACTCGATCAAGAAAAACTGGCTTGCCTTGAAATAAATTCGGCAAAAGTCCGGCTTTCCAAATCAAATAATCTTTGTGGTCTGCTCTATGCTCCAAACGCAACCGAGCATTCTTTTTGCCAGTTGGCTGAAGATAGGCATCGCCAAGAATCATTCCGACAATCGCCGCGTTTTGCTGTTTAGTCAAATTCACAGCTCAATTTTACATTTTTTTCCTTTAACTTCCCACGGTATTCCAAGAGAACGAAAACCCTTTCGGGAAAGACCGTCTCTCAGTTCACCGTTATAAGCCGTACACCGAAACGGATAGAATTCGTTTCGGTCGGCGCCGAGCTGCAGTTTCTACGCGAAACCGCATCTAGCGCCTTGCTCCGCATCACTGCGGAGTTGGACAACTGACCCTTATTTCAGGGTTTATCCCCGGAGTAGCTTTTAGCTGATGTCTCCCACCTTTCTATTAAGTATGGTCGGGTCACTAAGTTCTGCTTTCGCATCTGCGCGACTTGTAGGTCTT
The DNA here is from genome assembly GCA_016204335.1 of Candidatus Liptonbacteria bacterium. Classification (GTDB taxonomy): domain Bacteria; phylum Patescibacteriota; class Minisyncoccia; order UBA6257; family 2-01-FULL-56-20; genus JACQKU01. The sequence goes on along the minus strand of JACQKU010000013.1, from coordinate 2,474 downwards.
GCAGTGAAGCCGGCTTTTGCCTTTGCACGTCCGGCCCGGTTTCCATCCGGGCTAAGCCGACCTTAATAAACTCCTCCGTTACTCTTTTGGCATTATTGTTGCTACGCAACAATCGCGGACTGACGCGGACTTTACGCTGACTTACGCGGAAAAATTTCTGCGTTGGTCTGCGTGCCGTCTGCGTAGTTCTGCGCGTTCGCTGCGCGAACGAGTCATTTCTGCTCGTCTCTCCATGTCGCCATGAAGTTCGGACTATATTATCATCCCGATTTTATCGGGAGCTATCGTGTAGTCTCTGAGGGGTTATTTACTACCTCCTTCTTTTTTCGCTGTGTGCTTTAAATCAAGAACTCCTTTAAACATTTCTCTTGCAGCATCTGCCCCTTTTGACAAAAGCTCAAGTTCGTCTTCAGTTGCCTTACCTTCCATAATCATTTTTTGATGGAATTCTAATGACCTTCTGAATCCTTGAAGTCGTTCTAGGGCTTCTTGTTTTAACTGTTCTAATCTACTATTCTCGCCTGTTTCAGGCGTTTTTATTTCGAAGGACATAATTTTAACTTCCCTGCTGATTGACCGCAGGAAAACATTTTTACTACGACCTTTAGATATACAAAACATATCATAGTCATGAGTAGTTTTCCATACTCGGTTGTTCCAGCATATAGATAGTTTTCGAATTGCCTTACGGCAATAAGTCCCCCACAATTGACATTTTTGATTTTCATCAAGCAGTAACGGAAATCAATTGCACATAGATTATAAACTGTCCGCATTTGTCTGCGTACAGTCGGCGTTCATCTACATTTTTAAGGACAACGCCCCATTGAAACTGCCTACCAAGCACTGTCCCAATCCAGCTTCCCAGCTGGATCGCCGACTTACGCTGACTTTACGCTGACTGACGCAGACAAAAATAAAATGTCTGCGTAGTTCCGCGTTCGTTCTGCGTTGGTCTGCGAGAACCCAGCTGGGTTCTGGACTGGTTAGATTTTAAAACTTTAAAGATGGCTGTTTCATTGTCGGATCCACGCCTCCCGAAAGAAGCGCTTCAAATCCTCGCCACTACGCTACGCATCAAAGTCCTAAAGCCAATACCAAGCTGCAGTAAAGCTTCCGGGGTCTTTTCGTCCCGCTGCAGGTATCCCGCGTCTTCACGGGAATCGCATTTTCACCGAGCTCGCCGTTGAGACAGTTTCCCAGTCGTTACGCCTTTCGTGCGCTCCGGAACTTCTTCCGTGTTATCTTGCCTTACGGCAAGGATCAGACTATATCATCTTCTCTACACTAAAGAATTGATAATTTCCTCTTTCGTTCTCTTTCGCTTGCCCGAACCATTCATCTGATATGCAAGAGTTACCACTTCTGCAAATCCATCTTTTTGAAGATGTTTTGTCACGTGAATAATTTCGCATATCGCTTTGAACAATTCGAAGTCTTTCTGCTTTTTCGAAAGCAAAGGAAATTCTTCAAAGTGAGGAATAACTTTCGACACAAGATCATTATGATCGCGTATCTCAAACTTTACTGTTTTATCTGCAAAATCACGACGGATTGAACCACAACCAAAATATTCTCGGATAATATCCAGCACTTGCCGTCTATCTTCATTCTGACTAACCGAGAAACTTGGTCGAAGTTCCCATCCTAATTTTGCTTTTGCACGTTTGTTAAACGTGACCGTAAAGCATCCCTCACCATCAACATATCCAGAAATATATTCCGGTATGTTTCTTATCTTCAGTAGAGAGGCCGGCGTGTAATAGTTGGATGAATCCAACCTATTTTGGCTTTCCGCCTCAGTCGTTACGGGGTCACCGAGCACATAAGCGTTATGTGCTTCGGGACTTCCCACGGTATTGTCCATACGGTAATTCTACCATATGGAGTCCACCGTTATTAGCCGGCTTTTCGATTCACCTTGCGGTGAAAAGGGGCAAGTTCCACTTACCCGGAAAGGAATTGCGCTACCTTAGAACAATTATAGTTATTGCTGACATTGACGAGGGCTTGAGTCGTTCAGCCATCGCTCCGCTCTGGCACGCTGATTAACGCAGATTGCTACGCTGATTTACGCAGATAGTTTTTAATTATCCGCGTTCATCCGCGTCATATCCGCGAGAATCCGCGGGTCAGTGCGAAGCAATGACCGACAACCTTGACCTTCTCGCATCGGTCAGGCGTCACCCCCTATACATCCTCTTGCGAGTTCGCAGGGAGCTGTGTTTTTGGTAAACAGTCGCTAGGAATACTTTAGCTGTGGGCCAGCGCGCAGCGCTGGAACACGAATCTTCTCGAATTCGGGACTGATTCGCGAATCAATCACAAATAATTCGAGATTATTCGAGATTCAGTGCTACGCACTGGTCAGGCCTTATCGCGAACTTACGGCCGCTTGTTTGCCGAGTTCCTTAACGGCGAATCACTCGTTCCCCTTGGGCTACTCGCCCTATCCACCAGTGTCGGTTTCCGGT
>JACQKU010000014.1 GCA_016204335.1 Candidatus Liptonbacteria bacterium | reverse complement strand
GCTCCGGGTACATACACTGTCGGCGAAACAAATTCATCGGGATACAGCGCGTCGTTCGGCGGCGATTGTAGCGCGAGCGGCCAGGTTACTTTGAGCGCGGGAGACGACAAGAGTTGTACGATTACGAACAATGATATTTTTGTTCCGCCGTCTCAAGCGACTCTGACGGTTGTCAAAGTAGTAATCAACGACGACGGAGGTACCAATCACGTATCGAATTTCCCCCTCTTTATAAACGAAACATCGATAACGAGCGGTCAGACGCGCACGCTCTCTCCGGGAACATACACGGTTTCCGAAACCAACCAATCCGGATATGTCGGCGCAATCACCGGCGACTGTGATTTAACAGGCTATGTGACGCTCGCGGCGGGACAGAACAAAACCTGTACGATTACGAATAACGATGTGGCGGCATTGCCGGCTCAACTGCGAGTCACTAAGCTCGTCATCAACGACGACGGCGGAACGAAACAAGTTTCTGATTTCCATCTCTTTGTGAGCACGACTCAAGTCACGAGCGGACAAACGAATACGTTCGCTCCGGGTACATACACTGTCGGCGAAACAAATTCATCGGGATACAGCGCGTCGTTCGGCGGCGATTGTAGCGCGAGCGGCCAGGTTACTTTGAGCGCGGGAGACGACAAGAGTTGTACGATTACGAACAATGATATCGCCGTGGTTCTGCAAACCCGCCTGACCGTAACTAAAATCGTCATAAATGATGATGGCGGCACAAAACAAGTTGCGGACTTCCAGTTATTAGTGGGAAGCACTACCGTTATCAGCGGACAGCCAAATATTTTCACGCCGGCCAATTATGTTGTATCGGAAACAAACGCATCGGGTTATGCATCCACATTCGGCGGCGATTGCAATGCGAGCGGTCAGGTTAGTTTGAATGTCGGAGACAACAAGAGTTGCACGATTACGAACAACGATATTCCGGTAAACTTGCAAACCCGCCTGAAAGTCGTAAAAGTCGTCATCAACGATAACGGCGGTACGAAACAGATTTCCGATTTTCCTTTGTTTGTGGGGAGCACGACAGTTGTCAGCGGACAGTCGAATATTTTCGCGCCGGGAACTTTCACTGTTTCGGAAACCAATCAAACCGGCTACGCCGCTTCTTTCGGCGGAGCGTGCGACTCGCAGGGAAAAGTGATTCTTGCGGCCGGCGACGACAAAACATGCACGATTACCAATGATGACATCGCCCAAGTTCTGACATGCGCGATGTCCGTAAGTCCGTCTTCAATCTCCCCTTCGCAGACCGCAATACTTACATGGGCGTCGAACGCAAGCACATCTGTAATTGACAACGGTATCGGGGCGGTCGCGCCAAACGGAACTTCGAGCGTGACTGCGACGGCTACGAAGGACTTCACGGGAATTTTCTCAATCGGCGCCGCATCCACAACCTGTCAGGCAACATTAACCGTGAACACGGTTTGTACGACAAATTGTGGCGGTGGAGGGGGCGGTGGTGGCGGAGGCGGAGGCGGTGGCGGAGGAGGAGGGATTTATCTCACGCTCTTTAGTAAGAAATTACCGTCATCCTATGTTTATTTAAGCCAATTGCCGTACACGGGAATGAATAACTTAAGCGCCATTTTCTTCTTCTCCGTTTTGGCTGTTATAAGCGGAATCGGCTCTTATCAATTCACGCGCATTAACGGCAGGAAAAGAAAAATGAACCCGGTCGCTGTCGGAGACGGGCGCTTATGGACAAAATAAAAACAAAAACACAATACAATGAATAACCGCATTAAAAAACTTTCTTCGTGGAGCATGCCGATTGCCGTAATCTCGGCCGTCTTGTATTTGACCGTCCTTTTCATTAACGGCGACAGAATCGGAAGTCCGCAGACATACGCCAAGCAACTCGGACCGGTAAAACCTTTTCTTGCCTCTATTTCGAGTTCCATCTCCGCTTCAGTCATCCTTCTATGGGAAAAAATCAACAGCGCCACATCACCGTCCCAAACCGGCGGAGAAACAGCGCCCGCGGACTCTTACGTTTTTACTCCGACTTCAACTTCCCGAACGAATGAAATTTCTTCTCCGGTAGCGCCCGCCCCGAATTCTTATGTTTACGCGCCGACTTCAACGAATAGCGGCGCTTCGCCGGGTGGATTCGCGTCTTCCGCGCGCTTTCCCGATTTAACCGTACAGATAATTGATACCGGAATTTTGAGCGGCAGCGACATATTCACTCGCGCGACTTCGACTCATGCGGGACAAAGAGCGGCGGTTGTCTTTGACGTGAAAAATATCGGCGGAAAAGTTTCTCCGGAATGGAACTTCAGAGCCGCGATTCCCACGCCGGATTCCAATTATACGTCGCTGACCCAGTCCCCTCTCGCGCCCGGGGAAGGCATCCGCTTTACCATGGCGTTCAGCAATCTCGGAAGCAACGGAACCAATACCGTATCTTTCGTCGTGGACCCGAACACAAAAATTCCGGACGATCCGGACAGAAACAATAATACCGCTTCGGCGACGCTATTCAGGAACTACTGAGAGTAATCGCGAATATCGCCAATAAAAGTAAATATCGCGAATTTATTTTTATTCGCATTATTTAGCCAAAATTCGCATTATTCCCTCCTTCACTAAAGTTATGGAGGGCACAGCGCGATTACTCATATGAGCGGCTCCGCTTCGTTATCCGCCGTTTTCGCGTCCGGCGCGGCAGTATCCGAAGGAATTGCTCCGTTGTTCGATTTACCGCCTTCAATGATGGATTTTTCCTGCGCCGAGCGGATGATAGTCGCTTCTTCTTCGGCAATCAGCTGTTTCGCCGCATCCGCCGTAATCGTGTAGTTTCGGCGGGAGTGCTCGATAATCCGTTCGCGATACGAAGGATGCGCCGGCGCCATAACCTTTAACGTCTCGGCGGAAAACGGGTCGTACGCTTCGCCGTCAATCGTCATTTTGATGTAAAATTCCTGTGTCGCGAGATTAATCATATCTTTGACGTCGAAAACGGGCGCCATTTCCGGCTTCAGTTTTACGGCATCATCGCCGCCTATCCGGAATATGATTATACTTCCCACGTTTCCAAGCACGGCCGCCTGCACCAGAGAAATCAGCTGTCCCATGTACTGGTGAGCCACAGTCAGGCACAAACCGTATTTTCGCGATTCCGTCAGAATATTTTCGAATGTGGCGGTCACCAGATTTTGAAACTCGTCCACATACAGATAAAAATCTTTCCGTTCCGATTCGGGCAGAACCGTTCTCGCCATCCCTGCCTGCTTTATTTTGGTTATAAGCATTGAACCGAGAAAACTCGAATTTTCTTCCCCAAGACGGCCCTTGCAAAGATTAATCAGGATTATTTTCTTCTCATTCATAAATTTTTCGAGGTCGATTTTATTCTCCTTCTGGCCAAAAATATTCCGGAGAAGCGGGTCGGACAGGAATTGGCCGAGTTTGTTGACGAGCGGAATAATCGCATCCGTGTCGAATTTTTCCGACCAGTCGGCGAACTCAATCGCCCAGAATCTTCGCACCATGTCGTCCTCGATGTACTCGACGACTTTCTGGCGGTAATTCCTGTCGGTAAGCATTGAAATCATCCCCCGCATCGTGGCGTGCGGGTAATCAAGCAGGGCCAAAACGGAAAACCGGAATACGTGTTCCAGGCGCGGAGTCCAGTTGGCGCCGAATTGTTTTTCCATCACCTCGATAAGCCCCTGCGCAAGCTGGTGTTTGAACATCGGGTCGACGTTCGCGAGCGGATTGAATGAAACCGGATGAAGCGTGTCGCTGGGGTCAATCAGCGCCACATCATTAATCCGTTCTTCCGGAATGAAATTAAGCATCGCCTCGATGACGTCGCCGTGGGGGTCAATCAGGCAAACGCCGTGCCCGTAGGCGATATCCTGCCGTATCAAAAGTTCAAGAAGTTTTGATTTGCCGACTCCGCTTTTGCCGACGATATAGAGATGCCGGCGCCTGTCAATCCGCTTGATGCCGAAAATAAATTTTTTCTCTTCCAACGCGGCGACGTAATTCGTTCTGCCGATGAATGAAGCGTCGGCGGCGCCGACCCTGCCGTATACCGGCAGTTCCGGCGGCGGAGGCGCGTATTTTATAATTTGTAATCTTCCTGCGCGGGGCATGGTAAAAAAATCAAAATGCAAAAATCAAAAATAAAAATGAAAAACCAAAATATAAAAATTTGGACTATTTGATTTTTTCTTTTTCATTTTGACTTTTGATATTTGATTTTTGAATTTATTTCATATCGTTCCCGTTTCTTTCAAAAACGCTTCGTAGTCCTTCAGCGTTTTTGCTCCTTCATCGGCGGAAATTCTGAAATCCGGTTCGTGGACAAGCTGATTCCGGACGCGGTGGGCTCTCCAAAGCCGTTCAAGCGAGGTAAAATCGTCCTGTGACAGCTGTTCCAGGCGGTCAGCGATATGTTTTCCGCCAAGTCCCATTCGGCGCAAAATATCGTCCGCAAGTTTATCGGCGTCAACAATGGCGATTCTCAGCGGCTCAAAAGAACCGCTCTCGGTTTTTTTCGCTATCTCTTCCCAGCGTTCTTTAAAAGCGGCGTTTCCGAGCGTAACGATATTTTCTTCCGGCTTGGATACGGCAAGTTTTGGACGGAACTTCCATCCCCTGAATACGGCAAAAATCAAAGCGCAAAAAAGGGCGACATCAATAAAAATAAAAATCGCCTGAAAAATATTGTAAAGATATGAAAGCCGGTTCATGAGAGTAATCGCGAATAATGCGAATAAGTTAATTTAATAATGCTAATACTAATACTACTACAATTCGCATTATTACCTCATAGATTCGCGTTATTAGTGATTACTATTTGAATCGTTCAATTTCTTCTTCCCCGACGAACACCGCGGTCCCGGCGGGCGGGCCGGCTTTCCGGCTTTCCACTCTTTTCATATGGGGCGCGGTAAGCGCCATATAAGTCGGCGGATGAAAAAGAGTTGCCAGCGATTCAGTATTCAAAATAAAACGGCGGGAGGCGAAATTCCAATCCAAAAATTTGGAAGTAAGCACTTTTCCCATAAATGTTTCCGGAGGAACAACCCTGTTCCGATAATTGTAAAGATTTCTTGCTTTCCGCCATTCGACCCGCGTCTGCGGGAAAAAATATGGCCAATACCAAAACCTTATGCGGGTCTCGCTGTGCTTTGCCCTGGTGAACGAATTAAGGTCGAGCGCCGTAAATTGGTCAAAGACCGATTGGATGCCGCGCCGCGGATAAGTATCGTTAAAGAGCTCCTTCGGTGAAAGATACACGAACCGAATCAACGTATCGAATGCCAATTTCGAGAGATTGTTTTCCACCGCTTCAAGCACATCGGTCTCGCCGGGCGTCCTCATAAAAGAACGGAAAATTTGACTCGCTCCTTCTTCCTGTCCCGGCTTTACGGCTTCCAATCTGGGCAGAGGCCCGCCGGGAAAAAACGTATTGGTTTTCATTCTTCCGGGCTCGGTTTGATTCGTTCTCAACTCGTCAATCAGAGAATCATATTTGTCCCGCCAGTTTTTGCCGGTTGGAGCAATCAGGAACTGAATGCCGACGATTTCTTCTTTTTTCAATTTTGAGAAAAGTTCCAAAAACGCCGACATTGGGTCGTATTCTTTTTCTTCGGCCGGGGCTTCGAACTCCGCATAGCTTTTTATGGGATACGCGTCTTCATGGTTTAACTTATATTCCGCCGACCAAAGATTATATCCCTGTTCGTACATTTCCTTGACCGTTGCCGGGAGTTTTTGAGCGTAGTCTTCCACCTCTTCAATTTCAAGGTCCGGATAGTAAGAAAGAAAAGCCGCTTCCATCACCGCCTTCTGTTTCTTGAAGGTCCGCACGTAAAAATGGGTTTCGCCGCCGAAACTCGCCATTTCAAGGGCGTACCACCGCGTCACTTCTCCTTCGAGCCATTTTTCGCCGAAGTCGCTTGCCGCATTTCTGAACGAATAAATCGAAGTCAAAACCTGCTCCATCGCTCGGGGATTCTTTTTGATTTCCCTCGGGATTTTAAGCTCCAAAAACGCCCATTCGAGCTCATGCTTGAAATTCTCTTGGCGCCAATGTAGAAAAGCGGATATGGCGAGCGGCAAAAGGAGCAAAAACGTCCAAAACCACCAGCTCAGCGCGAAAAAGTTGATAATGAAGGCAAAAATATCGAAAGGCATATCAAATTCAAAAATCAAACATTAAAATGCAAAATGATGGTCAAAAATGTAAAAATTTTTAATTTTACATTGTCATTTTGATTTTTGCATTTTGATTTTTTATTTTTTAACCTGATACGTTCCGTCCGGACGCCGCGAAAAGTAATGCTTATTCTGAAGATTGACAAGCACCGTGTTCGGCTTGAAAAACCGCTCTTTTTGCACGGCCGTGATTATTTCTTTCGCCCGCATCGGCCCGGTTTCGTTTAAAATTCTTTTGACGACTTCGCGCGCGGTCCCTGGCTTATAGCCGTAGTCGGATAAACCGTATATTCCCCGTCCCACAAGCACGAAACGCGGGTCTTTAATCAGCTCGTTGTGGACTGTCGCTTTCAGCGCTTTCTTGTTCCTGTTTTTCTCGTTAATCAGGTTTGCGATTGCGACAAAGTGAAGAGGTTTTTTTTCTTTTTTCAAAACGAGATAAATATAATCGCGAACCGTCATTGGTTTTATTTCGGGCCATTCGGCCAACCCCGTATCCCCGTACGAATTGATATGAAGTTTTTTGGAAATATTTGAGTAATTTTCCGCGTGAGCCGGACTGAGGCGGCGTTTTTTAACGAACGAATTGAACTGCTCGCGGTAACTCGAAGACGATAAAATCTCGTTCTTTTTCGGCCTCAAAAAATCCAGAAGCTCATCGATGAATTTTTTCGCTTCTTCGAGATTTTTTTTGTCAAGATAATAGAATGACCAAAATTCCCTGTCTTCGGGGTACGCAAAAAATACGGAGGACGCTTCGCGAAGAAGGTCGATATGACGCTCGCTTAAATCCTCGACGAATGAACGGTGATGCTTCAAAAAGTCCTCTTTCTTGGAAAGGCCGCCGGAATTCTTGAGGTACTTTTTGCTCCGCTCGGCGAACTCGGCGATACCCGGATGCGAAACAAGTTTTTCTTTCAGAACCTGGAGAGCGCCTGCCTGAATCTGGCGGACCCGCTCGCGCGTAATGCCGTATTTTTTCCCGAGCGCGGCAAGCGTCTGCGGCTCCTCATACGCATTGAGGCCGAAACGGCCCGCCACGACGTCGCGCTGGCGGTCGTCGAGATGGTCCAAAAACGAATTAAATGTCTTATCGATTAATGCCATATTGCTTATCTTCCGTCCTATTATAAACTAGTTCTATTTAATAGTCAATCCCTTGTGCATAACTCGGCTCAAAAGCGGACTTTTCTTTGCAGTACCAAAAGAGGGCTTGCGACGAAAATCGAAGAATAAATCCCGGTGGATACGCCGACCAAAAGCGTCAGAACAAAATAATGAAGGCCGGCGGGTCCGACAAAGTAAATCGCTAAAAGCACCAGAATCAGCGTAAGCGAAGTGTTTATTGAACGCGCCATTGTCTGATTGACGCTTTGATTAATCAAGGTTTCAAAATCGGTCTTGCCGCGGTCGAGAAAAAGATTTTCGCGGATGCGGTCGAATACCACAATGGTATCGTGGACCGAAAAACCCATAATCACCAAAAGCGCCACGATGAAATTGCCGTCAATCTCAATTCTTCCGTAGTGGCCGAGAAGCGCGAGCATTCCGGCCGGGACGGCGACATCGTGAAAAAGGGTAATGAGCGTAATCACTCCGTATTTCCACGAACTGACCGGACGATATACTTTTCTGAACGCAAAAGCGATGTAAAACGAGATGCCGACCAGCACGAGTCCAAGCGCGATTAACGCGTTGTTCCGGAGTTCGCGGCCGACCGATGGCCCGATTGACTGGAAACTCATTTCTTCAAACGATGGCAGTTTTTCTTTCAGAATTTGCAGGTGCTTTTGATGGTCAGCTTCGCCGAGAATCGGCAGGCGCGCGAGAAAACTGCTGTTGGCAGAATCATACGCGACATGAATTTCGGATATTCCCAAATCATTTTTGAAAATATTTTCAAGGTCGTTCAAAGAGGGTTTTTGTCCGGAAACCGAGAATTGCCAGAGCGCGCCGCCGCTGAAATCAATCCCCTGCCGGAAACCGAATACAATCACCAAAAGAACCGCCGCTCCGACAAGAAGCGCTGAAACGGTAAGAAAAATGTTTTTATGGCCGATTACATTAAGCATGAAACTGTAAATTCCAAATTACAAATCCCAAATTACAAAGAATCTCAAAATTCTAAATTCAAATGTTCTAAACTTTTCATGATTTCGGATTTTGGTCATTGTAATTTATTTGGAATTTGGTGCTTGGAATTTAGCGCTACAGTTTTGCTTTTCTTGCAAACACGCGCAAGAAAAGCCTCGTTGTCGTAATCGCGCTGAACATGCTCACCAAAACGCCGATTAGAAGCGTCAGGGCGAACCCTTTCACGAAACTCGAAGTGAAATAATAGAGAATAATCGCGGTAATGATGGTGCTTGTGTTCGAATCTCTGATGGAAGGCCAGGCGCGGCGGAATCCTTCTTCAATCGCGGCGGTCCGGGAAAGCCCTCTTTTTATTTCTTCTTTGACCCGCTCGAAAATCAGAATATTCGCGTCAACAGCCATGCCGATTGTCAGAATAAATCCGGCCAATCCCGCCAGGGACAGCGTAATCGGAATAAGTTTGAAAATTCCGAGAGTGAGGAGAATATAAATCAGGAGCGCCGTACACGCGAAAATTCCGAAAAACCGGTAATACGCGAGCATAAAAAGCATCACGAGAACCGTTCCCAGAGCTCCGGCAATCGCGGCTTTTTTTAACGAGTCGGTTCCGAGCGTAGGACTTATGGTTTGCTGGCTTATCAATGTTATCGGCGCCGGCAGGGCTCCGGCATTGAACCGCTCAACCAACTTTTTTGCCTCCGGAATCGTGAACTTTCCGGTAATCACGGCTTGGCCGCCGGAAATTTTTTGCTGTACAATCGGCGCCTCAATGAGAGAATTGTCGAGAAAAATCGCGATTGGCTTGCCGACATTGTCTCCAGTCATTTGTTCAAAAATCCCGGCGCCTTCGCCGTTGAAAGAAATCCCCACTTCGGGCGCCTGCGTATTGGGGTCGAAAGTCAGCTGGGCGCCGGTGACATAACGGCCTGTAAGATTCGTCTGAATGAATGTTGTCGATGAACCGTTTTGCTCCACGTTCCGGAAATCAAGAAGCGGTATTTCGCCTATCTGCCGGATTGCTTCGGAAATGTCTTTCACGCCGGCGAGTTCGACAATAAGATTCGCGCTGTCCGGCGATTTCGCGACGAATACTTGCGGTTCGCTTACGCCGAATATGTTCACTCTCCTTTCCATAACGTCCCGCAGGCCGTTCAGAACTGAATCATGCTCGCCCGCCGCAACCTTCGACAAATCAACCTGGTACACCAAATGGCTCCCGCCCACCAAATCGAGGCCCAACCGCCACGGCCTGATTTTTTGCCCCAAGTATTTTGGATAAACAAAAAAACCCGCCGCAACCGCGACGACAATAATCAGCAACAATATAAGCCCCGGATATCTCTTCATTGAAAGGCATTCTAAAACAATTTTCTCCGTTCCGCAAGTCAAACCGCCATATGTGTGCGCCTAAAACAAACCGGAGCGCTATATTAACATTTCCTAATTCATTTCACGATACTTCCGGCTGGCACTTCGGTTTCGGGCATGAGAATCGCCGGTCTGCCTTCAGCATCCGCGCATAAAATCATCCCTTGGCTTTCGTAACCGCGAAGCGTTCTCGGCTCAAGATTTACAATGACAGGCATCTCTTTCCCGATTAACGCTTCTGGTTCGTAAAACTGCGCGATGCCCGCCAAAATCTGCCGCGTGTCTCGCCCTGCCTGCCCACTGAAGCTTTGCGAAGGCTGGGAGCCCGTCGAAGGGTCCGAACCGAAATCAAAAATAAGTTTGAGTAATTTGTCCGCTCCCTCGACTTTTTCCGCCGAAACAACTTTGCCGATTCGGATGTCCAGTTTTTTGAAATCGTCGATTGTGGCCATTGGAAGCTTACGGAAACTCTAAAAAATATCTCTGCTTGTGCCCCGACCAGGGCTCGAACCTGGGACCGTCTCCTTAAAAGGGAGCTGCTCTACCAACTGAGCTATCGGGGCATTCCAAGTATTGATTTTCTACGAGCGAACCGATTGATGAAATTTTAACAGAAACTAAAATTTCATAAAGGGAGCCGCCCCTCCTTCGCCAAGGCTTCGGCGGACAAGTCTACCAACTGAGCTATGGGCGCGACTACGGGATTATAACTCGGTTTGCCCTAAATCTTCAAGAACTTTCTTTATTCTCGCATCGAGTTTCTTCGGCGCTTTAATAATGAAATTCACCAGTAAGTCGCCTCTGCCGAAACTGCCGAAATGCGGCATGCCCTCGCCGGAGATTCTTAAATCGTCTTTCAGATTAAAATGCGACGGGATTTCAACGCTCAATTTCCCGCCGCTGACGGTTCCGACTTCGATTTTTTTGCCGAGCAATAAATCGAAAACATTCAGTTCTTTTTTGACCACCAGGTCGTCGCCGCGGCGCTCGAACGCCGGATGCGTCTTCACCCGTATCCGTATGTAGAGGTCGCCAGTCGGCGTGCCGAGCTCTCCGGCTTCTCCCGCGCCTTTCACTTTTATGATTTGCTCGTTCTGAACGCCCGGCAGAATTTCCAGTTCAACCGAACGCTCTCCGGAAAGTCGTCCGCTTCCTTTGCACGCGGCGCACATTTTATTCGGAATTTTTCCCGAACCGCGGCACCGTCCGCACGGTTTGATTTGCGAGAAACTGCCGAAAAAGGTGTCGCGTTTCTCGCGGACTTCCCCTTGGCCGTTGCACGCGTCGCATGTTTTCGAACCGGCCGCCGTGTCGCTTCCCTGCCCTTTACAGGCATTGCAGGAAACGGACAATTTTATTTTGAGATTTTTCACCGCGCCGCGGAACGCCTCTTCAAGCGTTATCTCCTGCAAAATCTCGACATCGGAACCGCGCTGGTATGTCCGGCGCCGCGGCTTTACGCCCATGTCCTCGAAAAAACTTTCAAACATCTCGCCCATGTCCCCTAAATCGGAAAAAGAAAATTCCTGGCCGTTGAACCCGTGCCCGTGTCCGCCAGAAAAACCGCCGAATCCGCCCTGCGCCGAAAATCCGCCGAACGGATTCTGTCCCGCGCCGAAACCGGCGGGCTCCGCCTGCCCGTATTTGTCGTAAAACGTCCGCTTCTTTTTGTCAGAAAGAATCTGGTATGCCTCGCTTATTTCCTTGAACTTTTTTTCGTCGCCGCCCGCTTTGTCGGGATGATGCTGGTGCGCGAGCCGACGGTACGCTTTTTTTATTTCGTCCTCTGAAGCGCTTTTTTGGACACCGAGAACTTTGTAATAATCCCTGTTCATTTTAGCTTCTTAGCCTTTAGCTTATTAGGCGATTTTAAGTATTGTATCAAAATTCACCTTAGATGCAAGTTTTCGGTGGACTTCCCAATAAGCCGGCAACCTAATCAGCTAATAAGCTAATCAGCTAATAAGCTAATAAGCTAATAAGCTAATTTAAGAAAACTCAACCGTCTCCCGCGTAACCGCCTCGCCGCGGATGTGAAAAATATTCAGCGCGATAAGAAGTTCGTACGCGCAAAAGCCGAGAAACGCCGCGGCCCGCCAGAAAAGCGTCCCGAAACTCCGGATGGAAAGAAACAGCGCCGCCGCCCAAGCGAATAAAAACCAATTGCCGAAACTTAAACGCCAATTCTCGAGCGTAGAATCAACGACTGCGTAGAGAACGTCGCCGAGCGATTCTTTGCCGGACAGATTTATTCCCGCGTATTTGTTCGCGTACGCGCTCGCGTTTCCGATAATCTGGCCGGTGACCTGCTCCAGAGTTTGTTTCTGCATCGAGGGGGGCATATTTTTGAACAAATCATTTCCCTTTAACTCGTATTTCGCCAAACTTAGGGAAAGTTCGCGCACGTTGGAATGGAAATTAAGCTCCGGATAAAAACTGCCAGCTATTCTTGCGGACGAAACCGCCGCGCTTTCAAACCATCCTTTCGAAATAAGGTTTTCCCCTTTGCTCCACTGAGGCACATACAGAAGGACAATCAGGAACGACAGCGCCGTGATTGTTTTTTTGACAAGCGGCTTAACGGTCCTGAAAAACCCGATTTCAAGCGAATTACGCGCTTCCGAACGGCTCAATGCCTCGCCCCAAAAAAGAAAAACGGCAATCACCGACCCGATGACAAAAAGAAGCTGAAGCGATTCTCCAAAGAAAAAAGAAAGAAGGGCCAGAGTTTCAAGAACCAGAATAAAAGACCTTCTTGCCAAACTTTTAATCAAAAAAATCTCGAAGCAGGAAAAAATCACGAGAAACGAAACGCTCAGCGCCAAGGGAATAATCGCGGCGTTTTCAAGAAAGAGTTTCAGAGAATAGCTTGAAGCGAACGCAGAGAGAACGGTCAAAACATCCAAAACGATTGTCTGGTAATAGCCCTTCGGCCTGAGAATCCGTTCCGCGCCGATTTGCTTAAGAAGGTTCTCCTGCCCCGGGTTCAGGAGTTCCCGATTCTGATTCTGGCTCCGGTTTTCCTCCATCCTGTTGATTATACATCGTCTGTCCGATTTTTTGAATCTCGGCGGAAAGGTCGGCAGTCGCGGACTTCAGCGACTCGAGGTCGCGGTTTTCAAGAAGGGCTTTTTTCAGAACTTCGATTTTTTCGTTTACGGGTTTTTTGACCTCATCGGTAATTTTGTCGCCGGCGTCGCGGAGCGCTTTTTCCGCGGTGTACACCAATGTTTCCGCCTGGTTGCGCGTTTCCGCGAGTTCGCGCTTTTGGGAATCCTCGGAAGCGTATTTCGCGGCTTCGTTCTTCAATCGCTCGACTTCATCTTTCGATAAACTCGTTGAGGCCTCTATTTTGACCGACTGCGATTTGCCGCTCGCTTTGTCCTTCGCCGACACGTTCAAAATGCCGTTCGCGTCAATATCAAATGTGACCTCAATTTGCGGCAGACCGCGCGGCGACGGAGGAATCCCGTCCAGAATGAACCGCGCGAGCGTGCGGTTGTCCGCCGCCATTGCGCGCTCGCCTTGAAGCACGTGAATCTCCACGGATGTCTGGCTGTCCGCGGCAGTGGAAAATATCTGGCTTTTTGAAGTTGGAACAGTTGTATTTTTGGAAATCATCGGAGTCGCGACACTGCCGAGCGTCTCGATGCTGAATGTAAGCGGCGTGACGTCCAGAAGAAGAATGTCTTTCATGTCGCCCTGTAAAATCCCCGCCTGCACCGCGGCGCCGGCGGCCACGACTTCGTCCGGGTTAATGCCTTTGTGCGGCTCTTTGCCGAACAGTTTTTTGACAGCTTCCTGAATTGCCGGCATCCTCGTCTGCCCGCCGACAAGAATCACTTCGTCAATTTCGGAAAGTTTGAAGCCCGCGCCCTTCGGCGCGGCCGATGTGACTGTCTCCTGAACAAGTTTAATCGAGCGGTCGATATATTCGCTCACCAGGTCTTCAAGTTTCGCGCGCGTCAGTTTTATCAAAAAATGCTTCGGTCCCGAAGCATCGGATGTAATGTAGGGCAAATTGATTTCCGTTTCGGTGACGGTGGAAAGCTCGTGCTTCGCGCGTTCCACTCCTTCCTTGAGGCGCTGAAGCGCCAAGGGGTCTTTTGAAACGTCTATTCCTTCCCGCTTTTTGTACTCTGCCGATAAATACTCGTTGAGTTTTTTATCGAAGTCGTCGCCGCCGAGATGCGTATCGCCGCCTGTCGCGCGAACCTCAACCGTGTCGTCGCCGACTTCGAGAACCGACACATCGAACGTGCCGCCGCCGAAATCATATACCACTATTTTTTCGTTCTTTTTCTTGTTGAGTCCGTAGGCGAGCGCCGCGGCCGTCGGTTCGTTAATAATCCTGCGAACCTTGAAACCCGCTATCTCGCCGGCGTTTTTTGTGGCTTGCCGCTGGGAATCGTCGAAATACGCCGGCACCGTAATTACCGCTTCTTCGATTTTTTCTCCGAGTTTCGCTTCCGCGTCGGCTTTGAGTTTCGCGAGGATGAACGAGGAAATTTCCTCGGGCGAATACCAGTTCGTATGCCCTCCCTGCCCAGAGTCCCCCATTTTGACTTCAACCCCTCCGCTTGCGTTTGCCTGAATGTCATACGGCAACCACGCTTTGTCGCGCTGGACATCCTGGTCGCTGAATTTTCTGCCCATCAGCCGTTTCACCGAAAAAATGGTGTTTTTCGGATTTGTAATCGCCTGCCGCTTCGCAAGAAGACCGACCAGACGCTCGCCTGATTTGCTCACCGCCGCGACCGATGAAGTGGTCCTGCCGCCTTCGGTATTTTCAAGAATCCGCGGCTCGCCGTTTTCAACAATCGCCATCGCCGAATTTGTCGTGCCCAAGTCAATTCCTAAAATTTTTGCCATGGTTTTTTAATGTTTAATGTAAAATGAAACATGCGACATAAAAAATTGTAAACTCCGCACCGCTATAATGCAAGTTGTATTTCCCATTTTCCATGTCTCATGTTTCTTGTCGCTTAGCTATTTTCACCCTCGCCGGCCTCACTATCTTATCATACAACCGGTATCCGGGTTCGATTTCTTCGATTACCGCGCCGGCGGGCTGGTCGGATTCCGTTTCGGCTATCGCTTCGGCGGTCATCGGATTGAATTGCTCGCCGATTTTCACCGAAATTCTTTCAAGGCCTCGTTGTTTCAAAATATCTTCAAGCTGCGAACGAATCATATAAATCCCCTTTTCCGCCTTGCCCGCCTTTTCAAGCGCCGCAAGCCCCAAATCAAAACTATCCAGAACGCTTATAAGCTGTTTCAGCATATCTTCGGTTGAAAACCGAGCCAGTTCCTCGAACCGCCTGACTTCGTCTTTTTTATAATTCAAAAAATCCGCCCTCGCCCTCTGCCAGCCGCCGAGATATTCGTCGCGTTGTTTTTCGCACTCGGCGAGTTTTTCTTCAAGCGCCGGCTCCGGTTTTTTTACCGCATCATCGGCTGTTTTTTTGTCCTCTTCTTTTTTCTTATCTTCATCCATCGCGCTCCATTATAATCGAAATTTTTTACTATTTCAAGTCTTCATTCACGGCAGTGAATGAAGATACAACGAAGCCACTGGCTTCGTGGCTCAACCGAAGGTTGAGAGAATGAGGAAGCTGCGGGCATAAGCCCGCGAAGCTTCATAATTGCAAGCCAGGTAGTAGAAATGCGACTAATCCATATTTAATGATATCGATTACGAGATTTTTTATACCATATTGCCAAACCAAGGTTCACAATTTTTTTCTTCGACCGCTGTCGGAGCAGTCGCATTTTCACTACCTGGAAAGTATTGAAAATCTTTCTGGCGCTGCAGTCGCGGAGTTACCGTGACTGCAGCGCCGCTATGGGGGATGACTGCGTCACTCGCCGTCAATCAAGGAGTTGGAATGATGCCAAACCGCACCAACACCGCGACTATGATGCCGAGAACGACCAATAGCAGAAATGGCGTAGGTGAACCTTCAGCCTTAAGCACGGGCGCGCCAATGTACTCTTCAATCGGCTCGTCCGTGTCTCCTCGGAAAAGACCCATAATGCCTCCTTTCGGGCCTTCGGTGACTACTTCTGCTGGGGATAGTGCCGTTCTCTCTGGGGCGGCTTCTTCCACACCGTTTCCAGCATTCCCGTCTTTAGGTCCTTCCGGATAATCTCTACGGCCTTTGCCCCATCCGCAGAAAACAAAATGATGTAGTTCAGTTCTTCGTCCCTGTCTGGCACCGTCCACAGCGCGCACGCGACTTTTTTCCCCTCCAAATTGCAGATGGTTACCTCTTGGAAGTCCATACCGCGAAACAACGCCGCGGCGGGTTCCACTCCATGCGCCGAGTTCGCGGAACCCAAGATTGCCACTGCAACCATCGCTACCGCAGTGATGAGACACCACGTCAAGAAGAACTTCCAATCGGTTCTGCCCATCTCATGCCTCCGCTCCGCCGGTTAGCGGGAAAAGAGTGGAACTTCCCGGTAAATCTCTTTGTCGGCGCATTTCCTCCCTATACTGCTTATTTTCAATTTGTCCCGCAGGCCTTATGATTCAGCCGATTTAAAGCGTTCACGGCAAACGAGCTCGCCATAAATGCCGGCAAGTCCTACCAATAGATATACACCCCTAAAATCTCCGCGCAAGCGGAGAAATGCACAGTGGACTGCGTCGCGCCGTAAGCCGACTTCGCCACGCTGAAAGCGAAATTGCATTGTTTATAAAGTGTCGTAAAATAAAGGTTGTTGCAACAGCAAGTTGTCGCAAAACCTGCGTAGATTTCGCAACAAAACATATATCGTCGCAAAATCTACTGGCACAACAGTATTATGATTATGGACATCAAAACTCTTCTAACCGACTACCTTAATTACCTTGAAATCGAACGGAACCGCTCGCCGAAAACGCGCGAGAACTACGAACATTACCTGAAAGAATTTATGGCGTTCAGCAAGGCGAAATCCGCCGGCGACATCACCGAGGACGCGATACGGAATTTCCGTCTCAACCTCGCCCGCCGCGACCTAAAAAAAATCACCCAAAATTATTACGTCATCGCGCTCCGCAATTTTTTGAAATATCTCGCGAAGCGGGACATCAAATCGGTTGCTCCCGACAAAATAGAATTGCCGAAAACGCCGAGCCGCCAAATCGCGATTATCGAATACGGCGACCTTGAGCGGCTCCTTGAAGCGCCGACTCGCCTCGCCGAAGCTTCAGCGAAGGCGGGTGGCAACACACTCCGCGCGCTCCGCGACAAAGCGATTCTCGAAACGCTCTTTTCAACCGGACTCCGCATTTCGGAACTCTGCGCCTTGAGCCGCTACATAGACATTGCTCGCGGCGAGCTGTCGGTTCGCGGCAAAGGCGACAAATTAAGAATCGTTTTTCTCTCCGACCGCGCGAAAAAAGCGATTAAAAATTATTTGGATAAACGAACGGACGCCGACGAAGCGCTGTTTGTGAGTTTAACAAAAGGGACAAGCGACAAGAGACATGCGACAAGCGTAATAGGCAGAATCATTCCCCGCGCCGTCCAACGGCTCGTGAATTATTACGCAAGAAAAGCCGGCATCGCGGAACACATCACGCCGCACCAGCTCCGCCACCAGTTCGCGACTGATTTACTTCTCAACGGCGCGGACATCCGCTCGGTGCAATCGCTCCTCGGCCACTCGAACATATCAACCACGCAAATCTATACGCACATCACCAACAAAGAACTCCGCGAAGTGCATAAAAGTTTCCACGGGAGAAGGAGGAAGTAATTTGATACGATATAGAATTTTTTTAAGGAGCAAGAACCGAATGTATCCTATATCTTGAAAGCAACGAATCTTTATAATCGCTAAGTTTATATTTCACTAAGTAGATTCTAATCCCTGCTTCTCCTTAACCTGCCATTAATCGAATGGAAAACGGCACAAAATACGACTTGATATGCTTTGTGGAAATTTTTAACGCCGACCCGGGTTCCAAAATATTCTCAATGACTTTTGCAAGTATATCAATCTCTTGAAGGCGCGTTTTCATGTCGGGCAACGTTTTGATTTCCATTATTATTTTATTTGCCCTTGATAAGGCATCTTTCGCGAGGGCGTCCTCATTTTTTTCATTTAGAGAAATGATTCTCGAAACTTCGGCGCCCAAATTAGCCATTAAAAAAAGCGATGTTCTTTCGGTGTTCATTCTATTTTCGAATTTATTATCGCCTCCATTTTATCGCGAATATTTTTATCCTGTATTTCCATTTCCATATTGCCGGCTTTCGGCCTGATATTTATCAGGGAAATATACTCTATCCAAGATTCTCTCGGTCTGTCGAAATATACGTTAAATCCCCATACGTCGTTTTGGCGCGAGCCGTTTTCCATCATAACTTCGTTCGCGTCGGCGTGATATTCTCCGCCAAAAGCGACAATTTCTTTTTCAATATCCACGACGCCTTTTACCATCGTGGTATAAAACTCTTGAGCGATTTCACGAAGTTCGCGGAGAGATATTTTATCTTCAACGATTTTAATGTTCACATAAGCCATTATAGCAGATAAATTTAGCCGCCGGCGGCGGGGCATAAAAGTTTCTAGACTCACAAATTCGCCAAGGCAACACTAATGTGCGCGATGCAGGGATCGAACCTGCGGCCTTTGCTATGTGAAAGCAACGCTCTGCCATTGAGCTAATCGCGCAAAATCGTTCTTGTGGCGAGCTCGTCGAATCCATTACAATATATCAAGAAAGCCGACTATAAACAATATGAAAGAAGGGCTTATGGGGAAATAATATATGTGAATTATAAAATCATTCCAATTTGATATGACATGTCATAACACGCAATAAAAAACATACTTATATACTCCAGTTTATAAGTATGTTTTGGAAGACCTCCATTTTGCAAATTTCTTACCGCGCAAAAACAGCGCCGTGCTATAGCACGGCGCTGTTTTTTTCATGCAATTACTTATTTATCAAATTACTGAATTTCAGCAACTGCTCCGGCCGCTTCGAGTTTCTTCTTTAGTTCGTCCGCGTCTTCTTTCTTCAATCCTTCTTTGACGACTTTCGGCGCGCCGTCAGCGACATCTTTCGATTCCTTCAATCCGAGGCCGGTCGCTTCTCTGATTACCTTGATGACATTTATTTTCTGTTCGCCGGCCGACTTCAGGAGCACGTTAAAACTTGTTTTTTCTTCGGCTCCTGCGGCGCCCGCGCCTCCCGCGGCAGCCATCGGCGCCGCGGCGGAAATGCCGAATTTTTCTTCAAGCGCCCTTACCAGTTCCGCGAGTTCGAGCGCGGTCAACGATTCTATTTTTGAAATTAAATCCTGGTGTTTATCCATGATAATCTCTGCGAATTACGAAACTGTGCGAATATACGAATTTTACTTCCCATTCGTGTTTCGTATATTCGCAATAAATTCGTATTTCGTAGCGCTACTTGGTTTCGACCATTTGTTTTGACTTCTCGCTTAAAACATAAAGAAACGAACGTATCGGAGCAGAAATCATTCCGAGCAGCTGCGCCAGAAGAACTTCTCTCGGCGGCAGTTGTCCGATAAAGAGCACCTGTTTCGCTTCGATTGCCGTTTTTGCTTTCAAGTCGTAGGCGCCGAGGATTTTCTTTACGCTTTCATCGCGGCCGGCTTTCGTGTCTCCGCCGATGCCGTTAAAAAAACTGAACACCGGCCCGCTTACTTGTTCAAGATTCTGCTTTGAAAAAATCGTGCCTATCTGCGAATCCAATTTTCTCGCGTCAAACTCAATCCCCCTCTCTTTGAAAAGAATATTGAGAAGCCGCTTTTTAATCACTAAATAGCGCGAATCCGAACTTTTGAGCTGCTGGCGCAGTTTATTGATGTTCGCCGAAGCGACATTCGAAAAATTCGTGAAAATCAAGATGGCGCTTTGAGCCAAAAGCTCTCTGCCTTTTTCGAGTTCTTTTTCTTTTTGCGCTTTGGTTTTCATGAAGTTTATCGGTATTAATCAGCTGAAATCGGCATCTATCAGCGGTCCAAACCTAGAAATCGTTGCGCGCTTTCCACGCTGATTCATGCTGATTTTTGCGGATTTATGCTGATACTTATAAATAAAAAACCCGCTCTCCAAAGCAGGCGTTTCGCCCGAATAGCGCATCACGAAAGCGCCCATCCGAATGAAATCTCCTGCATAGGACCCATCCTTCGTCCACCTATGGCGGACTACGGCGGGCAAGTTTATCCCTTTGGCACCTATGGTCTTTGGAATCTTCTAAAGTGTAGCAGACATTCAAAACTTGTCAAATGGCCGGAGTCGTACTATCCTTTATTCAGAAAACTTTGGGTGCGCCTCCAGCCTCCGGAGGTCGCAGAGGACCTTGCGCATCGGGCGCATAGGCCGTCCGGGTAAGAAAAGAAAAACCCTCTTTTCTTGCCCGCCTGAATTTGCAATGGTGGGCGCAATCGGCAGTGGACGAACTCCCTGGCGAATGCAGAAACCTAGCGTATCCCTTACAAAGGGAAACGAAAGGATTCCGGGCGGGGAGTCCTGCTGACTCTCCGCCCGCCCATCGGTTTCGCTCTTTGACAACTTAACGAGTAACAAAGAAACGCCTTCGTCAACAAGTGATGTCCGGCGTTTTTTCGTTTTTAAAGATTATTCCAATTTCAACGACAAAATTTTTGAAGTGCCGTCTTCGTTGAGCGTCACTCCGTATAACACGTTTGCCGTTTCCATTACGGCGCGGTTGTGCGTGACGACGATAAACTGGGTTTTTTTCGAAAATTCTTTGAGCATCTCGCCGAACCGCCGGGAATTTCGGGAATCGAGCGCGGCGTCCACTTCGTCAAGAACCAGAAACGGCGGCGGGCTGACCGAAATCAGGGCGAACAATGCCGCGATGCCGACCAAACTCCTCTCGCCGCCGGAAAGCGTTTCCAGAGAATGTATTTTTTTTCGCGGCAAATTCACGCTTATTTCTATTCCCTCCTCTACTTCTTTTTCTTCTTTCTCCGCCTCTTCTTCCGCCGCAACATTCGACTCTTTATTTTCTTCGGCGCCTTTCGCCTTTACTTGACCCTTGATACTTGACCCTTGACCCACTATCTTGAGTTTCGCGCGGCCTCCGTCGAACATCAGCCGAAAAAACGTGTCGAACTCTTCGTTAATTTTTCCTAGAGCTTCCATAAACTCGTTCCTTATTTTATCGCTTAATTCTTCTATCAACTGCCTAAGGTCGTTTTTTGCTTTTCCCAAATCCTCGAACTGCCGTTCGAGAAAATTGTGCCGTTCTTCGGTTTCCCTCGCTTCTTTAAGAAGCGCTTCGTCAACTTCGCCGATGCCCGCCAAGTCGCCGCGCAACTTAAAAATCCGTTTCTCAAACGAGGAAAACGATTCCGATTGCGGAATCTCCGAATGCATAACCTTATTAAACTCTTCCGGCTTCCGGCCCGCTTGTTCTATCTGGCGCTTCAACTCCGATAAACGGAGTTCCAGACGTTCCTTTTCAAAAAGCCGCTCCTGATTCTTATTTTCCCATTTCTCGATTTTGTCTTTCGCCGCCTCGATTCCAGCCGCGGCTTTTTTGAACAAGCGATAAAAGTCCTCCTGGTTTTTTCCGAGCGTTTCCTCTTTCAGCCGGAGCGCCGAAATTTCCCCGTCCAAACCCGCCAAATTTTTCTCGAGTTCCGCGAGGCCCGATTTAAGGTCCTGCGGCAGTGCCATATCCTCTTTTTCTCCGGCGGAAAAAAGAACGTCGATTTCACGCATAAGTTCGCGTATAACATCGCGCAGTGATTCGATTTCCGCGTCAAGGGTTTTTTCGAGTCTCGTTCTCGCCTTTTCTATAAATTCGACGAGTTTCGTCGCCGGAACCGAAACATCGCCCGGCTTTTTCTGGTATATTTCGAGCCGGGCTTCCAAACGGCCGAGTTCTTTCTGAAATTGGCTTCTTTTTTCAAGAACCTCGTTCAGTTCTTTCTTGATGCCCGCCATTTCCTCGCGTTCCGCCGGCCTGCTCGCCTCGACTTTTTTGAGATATTCATCCGCGGCGTCTTTTTCTTTTTCAAAAATTTTCAACTCTTCCCGATGGACGCCAATCTCTTTTTCAATTCCGGAAATCTTATCTCCAAGCTCCCGCCATTGATGCCCGAAAAATTGATTTTCAAGATTATGAAGTTCGTCCGCAAGCGCCTCCCGTTTTTCCCACCGGCCCGTCTGCCGTTTGAGCGAACGAAGATGCGGCAGAATTTCCTTTATCAAGGCGTCAACTTTCTCAAGATTGATTTCCGTGTTTTTCAGGCGGCGTTCGGATGAATTTTTTTTCAGCTGATATTCGCGTAAGCCGAGCATTTCCTCGAGCATTTCGCGCCTTCCGGCTGGAGAGGCCTGGACAAAAATGTCGCTGTTGCCCTGCGTTATAACCACCAAACCCTTTGTTCCCAGCCTGACTTTCGCGAAAAAATCTATCAGGTCCTTGAGCCGGATTTCCGCCTTATTCAAAAAAAACTTATTCGAGCCGTCGCGGTCAACCTGCCGGGAAACGGAAATTTCGGCGAACTCAAGCGGAAAAAAATTCTTCTCGTTTTCGAAATGAAGCGATGCGTGCGCCTGGCCAAGCCGCGCCTTTTTCGGAGTGCCCGCGAAAATCAGGTCCTCCGCTTTTGCGCCGCGCAAATTTTTCGCTTCGCGCTCGCCCAACAGCCAGCGAATCGCGTCTATGACGTTAGATTTTCCCGAACCGTTGGGACCGACAATCGCCGTGATGCCGGTCGGAAATTCGAGAACTGTCTTTTGCGCGAACGATTTGAACCCGTTTAGTTCGAGGCGTTTAAGAAGATTGGGCATGATGGAAAATTCAAAAATCAAATCTCAAAATGCAAAATGAAAAAGAAAAAATTAAAAAAGAATTTTTAAGGGTTTTTTGCATTTTACATTTTCATTTTGATGTTTGCAGTTTGAATTTTGATTTTATTTACGCTTCTCCAGCGCTTTTTTCGCCGCTTCGACTTCGGCTTCCTGCTTAGAAGCGCCCGCGCCTTCGGCAATCAATTCATTCCCGAAATAAACCCCTATGCGGAATGTCCGCTGGTGCGCCGGCCCGCTTTCTCCAAGAACTCCGTAGGTCGGCGTTATTTTCAGTTTTTCCTGGATTATTTCCTGAAGTTCGCTTTTGGAGTCCTTATAGCTTTTGGTTTCGAGGATTTCCGGAAGACGCGTGAAAATAAATCGTTCGACAAACCCCTCTACGGCTTCAAGTCCGGCATCAAGATAAATCGCGCCGATGAGCGACTCAATGGCGTTCGCGAGAATCACTTCCCGCGCTTTTGAGGTGTCAGCGCGCTCCCCCCGCGACATAAAAATAAAATCGTCAAGGCGGAGAGCCGCGGCAACGCTGCCGAGCATTTGGTAATTCACGAGCGCGGCGCGAAGCACTGTCATCTGCCCCTCGGGCGCTTTGGGAAATTTTTTGAAAAGCGCTTCGCTCACCACAAGCTCAAGCACCGCGTCGCCGAGATATTCCAGACGCTCGTTGTGGGAAAACGGCCAGCCGGGATTTTCGTTCAAATACGACCGGTGCGTCAGCGCCTCTTTGAGAAAATCTTTATTTTTGAAATTGAAGCCGATGACGGTTTCGAGATTTTCAAGATTGCCTGCTTCGTTATTCATAATTAATTATTTCTGTTTACCGTGCGTTTGGCGATACACTGTCCCGAGCACGCCGTTTATGAATTTGACCGAGTTGGGACCGCCGTAATTTTTGGCTATTTCCACGGCTTCGTTAATCGCGACTTTCACCGGAACTTCGTTCGGGTCCGCGTATAAAAGCTCATAAAGTCCGATTCGCAGAATATTTCTGTCTATCATCGCGATTTTTTTAAGCGGCCATTCGGGCGCGGCTTTCTCTAAAATCGCGTCAATTTCCGAAAGATGCTCGGCTAGGCCTTTTAAAATCCGCCAGGCAAATTCCGGCTCGTCGATGCCCGGCGCGAATTCATTGAGATTTCGCTCGAGAATCTCGGTCAAATCCTTTTTTCTGTCGTAAAAATCCCATTCGTACAATGTTTGCAAAAGTACGCTTCTTACCAAGTGTCGGGTAGACATATATAAAATACAAAATGCAAAAGTCAAAAATCAAAATGACGAATCAAAATTCTCCGCCGAAGGCGGATCCGCCTCGGGCGGAAAAAAGAATGTGCTTGAATTCTTTTTTCATTTTACGCTTTCATTTTGCACTTTGATATTTGATTTTTGAATTTACTTCCTGCACTGCCCGCAAATCCGGTGCGGCAGTTTCGGCCCGCCGCAGTTCTTGCAAACAAAAACCCGCTCTTTTTTCAAAGCCATATGCGACCTCCGCCTGCCGACTTTTCCCTTGCTATGATGTTTTACTGGTACGCCTCCCATGCCAATTTTGCCCAAGAGCGAAGCGATTGGTTGCAAAATTGAGCACCCCGCCTCTTCTGAGCTTTAATTTAATAATTCCATTTTACAGAATTTAGCGGACAATGCAAGTCTAGAGCCAACAACATAAAAGAAGAGGCGGGGTCTAAGATTTTCTAGAAAAATCGTCTCGCTTCCGCTTACGATTTTCAAGAAAATCTAAGAGAAACGTCAACCTGTGCGCTTTGCTGGGGCCGTACCGGCGGATCGCGCTAAAATGTTTCTTTGTCCCATAGCCCTTGTGAATCTCGAAACCGTATCGTGGATGTTTTTTCGACAGCCGCTCCATATATCCGTCCCTGTCGACTTTCGCGATGATGGAAGCGATTGCAATGGCGGTGATTTTCTCGTCGCCCTTGATAATTGTAGAAGCGAAATGTCGCGAATTTACACGCGAATCTTTGCGAAAGTTTTTCGCGCCCTTTCGCATAAGTATTCGCACTTTTTCGCTCTTATCTTCAAGATAAAGCCCGCCGTCCAAAAAAATCCTGAATTTCTTAATTTCCCGTTTCCTTAATAACCTATTACACGCTTTCGTAGCCGCTCGGTTCGCGGCGTTTGAAATATTCAACCGCTCTACGCCTCGCGGGTACACGCGCGCTATGCTATAGCATAGCGCGGGCTGGTTTCTGAAATAAGCAAACCATTTCTTTCTTTGCGCCGGAGAAAGTTTTTTTGAATCCTTCAAATTTCCCCAGCCCTGATTCTCGATACGCAAATCGTCCGGGATGCATGCCACGGCAACGGTCACCGGGCCGGCCAAAGCCCCCCGCCCCACCTCATCTATCCCCACACTATAACGAGCACCATAACGTTGATTTGAAAATTTATACCGCGTGCTTAAGGATTTGAAACTTGCTCTCATAAAGCTTTTTGTGAAAATCTCAGTGCTCGTTTAGTGTGGGGATCATTCTCGGCCGGAGGAAATAACTCGCGCGAGCAGTTTTCCGAGCCACAAAGGGTCGTGGCGGATTAAGCTCCTGCTCTTTTGCAAAAGGTCTCCTTTAATCTGTTTTGGAGCGGTTCTGTTTATGAGGTCGCTGCCGATGTAACGCTTGCCATATGCGTCAGAATCGGAAACGCCATGCCATCTCACCAACGACTCACCTTTGCGAGTATATTTTTCAAGCAAGGATGGCGGCGGCCGACTGTTATTGTAAACAACGTAATCAAATTTTGCGCCGAGATACGATTCGACCGTGTTCACAAAATCGGCGACGCCGAGTTTTTCCGCGCGTCCCGCTTTAGACATCAGGTTGCAGATGTAGATTTTCTTCGCCCGGCTTTTTCGTATCGCGTCCGGAATTCCGGAAACAAGAAAATTCGGTACGAGGCTCGTGTACACGTCCCCCGGGCCTATCACGATAAAATCAGCATGCCGAATGGCTTGGAGCGCCTTCGGATTCGCCCGGGCTCTTGACTGGAAAGAAATTTTTTTAAGATTGGCGGCGCCGGCGGCGTATATTTTTTCGTCCATCCCGTCCTCTCCGCGAATTATTGTTCCGTTTTTCAGATACGCCGCCAATCTTACTTTTTCGAGCGTGACGGGAATAACCCTTCCTTCAATGCGGAGAATTTCCGAAACCCTTTCCACGGCCGCGTCAAAACTGCCGCTCATTATTTCAAGGGCAGAAAGAAAAAGATTGCCGACGCGATGGCCGCGCAATCTGCCGCCCGGAAATTTGAAATTCATAAGTTCCCGCATCCATTTTTCGGAAGCGGAAAGCGCCACAAGGCACTGCGAGATGTCGCTCGGCGGGAGCACGCCAAGTTCGTCGCGAAGCATTGCATTCGAGCCTCCGTCGTCCGCCATAGACACTATTGCGTTCAAATTGAACGGATATTTTTTTAGAGCCGTCAGGACCGTAAAATTTCCCGTGCCACCGCCGATTGTCACGACATTTTTTCGTTTCATCGATTAAATTGTATCACAAATTATCAAAAAGATTTTAGTCCGCGAAGTTTCGGTTAAATACCCTTTTAAAATACACACACCGCTCATGGTTTCCCATGGCGGCGTGGACTACGGTCTCGTTCTTCTCGGATAGAGCAGACCTCCCCGAAAGCACACTGAGCAGACATCTTTGCCGTCGCTTCTTCTCTTAAGACTTGAAGCTCGCCTCTTGACCCCACAACCCCCACAATATTGGAATGGGTCAACTTGATTCATCCATTGGAGGTTGTAATGCTTACAGTTGCTACTGGGTTTTCCGCACTTCTCGGGACACTCCCACTCTCGGATTCCCTTTTTCATGTCAAGGTACTCCTTCCTTTCTTTGGGCTTCATTGCCCGGTTTGGAGAAACTCGGAGAAACTTTTATTCCCCCAAAGGGACAATCAATTCTGAATCGCCTAAAAAAATCAATACTGAAGTATTATACGAATAATAAATTTATTTCGCTAAAAAGCAAAATAAGTTTTGCACAGTTTCGGAAGCAGGAAAATTCTTTTCGCTCCACCAGTGAGCAGAAAAAATTTTCCCAGTCCCGCCGGCGGCGGGATACCCGCCTACCGGCAGGCAGGGAAGATTTTGTAGCGCGCATTGCGCGAACAAAATCTAATATGTGCCGGACCCCAGAATCGAACTGGGTACGCCTACCTCTTCAGGGTAGCGCTCTACCAATGAGCTAGTCCGGCAGTAGTTGTTTCCTTAGTTCACGTCCAGTGCCGCTTTTTAAATATTTTTCTCGTTTTCTTGCTTCAATCCGTGATGAGTACTTTTCAAAGTATATTAACCTCCATGGCTTTTTAGAACGAGTGGTTTTCGTATCACTTTTGTTATGTTCAGCAACTCTTCGTTCTAAATTCGCAGTCAAACCAGTGTAATTACTGTTATCCTTACCGCTTCGAATTATATAAACAAAATATTCCATGCACAAGATAGGAACCCATTTTCTATTCCAGGATTGCGCTCCCTGCCTGCCGGCAGGCAGGTACCAATGAGCTAGTCCGGCGCAAGCTAAGAATAAATTATCTGACAAAAAAAGTGAAATCTACCGTTTCAACTTCAAAATCATCCGCCGCTCTTCCGGCTTCAGCGAGTCAATGACAAACGAATGGGATTCCTTAAGGATAAGCGTTTTTTTCATTTCCTCGATACTGCCGAATTCGGAAACGTGAATCAACCCCTGAACTCCGCCTTCGACATCGATGACCGCGCCGAACGGATTGAATTTATAGACAGCGCCGATGATTTCCTGTCCGGCATGATACCGTTCCGCAATTTTCTCCCACGGGTCCGTTTTCAGCGCTTTCATTGAAAGAAAAACCCGGCCTTCCCGGATATCAATAATCTTCACTTGTATGGCTTCGTCGAGGTTCACGATTTCCTTCGGATTTTCTATCAGCCGGTAATCTATCTCCGAAATATGCACAAGTCCCTCAATCTGCGGATTGTCGACGAAACGGACGAAAATTCCGAAATCGGCGATTCCCGACACCACGCCGCCGACGGTCTGGCCGACCTGGTATGCGGCAAGAAGTTCTTTGATATTCGTCCCAACCGTCTCGCGCTCCGAAATTATGAGCTTATTCGCGCGCGGATTGACCGCTATGATTTTGACATTCAATTCCTGCCCGACGAATTTTTTCAGCGCCTCAAGATTTTTCTGCGGGTCGCCTTCCGTTCCCTTCGGGTAATGCTCCGCGGAAAGCTGTGAAACCGGCAGGAACGCTTTGAGTCCGGCGAGGTCCGTCATCAGACCGCCGGCATTCGCTCCGCCTATTTTCACTTTCAAAATTTCGCCGGCATCCTGAAGCTCCTGAACCTGCTGCCACAGCCGCTGTTTCCCCGCTTCCGCCAGCGAAAGCTCGACGTATCCCCCTTCGCCTTCCATATTTTCGATTCTTGCCGGTATGCGCTCGCCGGGATTCAGCTTTTTGGTCATCTCCCTCGCGTTCAGCAATTCGGCTCCATAGAGAATCCCCGTGCCGAATTTTCCGATGTCGAAAAAAATCGCCCGGGGCGTTTTTCTCAAAAGCTCGGCTTCCACAACTTCGCCTTCGCGGAGACGAACTCCGGAAAGTTCGCTTTTCAAAGTTTGCAGCAGAACCGAACTCAAAACGCCGTTTTTATCGTCCGTAAGCATGGCAGGAATTATACAGGATAGATTAACGGGAATGCAAGGGCTCCGCATTGGATAAGATTAGGCGGCCCCTCTCGAACCGAAAATCTCCTCCGCAGAGAAGACGGCTACTGGAATAAAAAATGAGATATGTTTATAATTATCCTAATGGATATTGTGCAGGGAAAAGTCCGGTGGATTGATATTTTCCGGCCGCAAGACGAAGACATTGCGTGGCTGAAAGAAAATTTCAATTTCCATCCGATTATCATGGAAGAACTGAAAGAATCCTCCGCCCGCGCGAAAGTCGAATCATTCGGCGAATATCTTTATCTCGTATATTATTCCCCGGTCTACGATTCCGAGGAAAAGGTCTCGCGCCGGGCGGAAATCGATTTTTTGATAACGAAAAACGAAGTCATTACGGTTCGCTATGACGACATCGAAGCATATTCCGATTTCAAACAATCGCTCAAAGACGAAGAATTCAAAAAAAACACGTTGGACAACACTTTGAAGCTGACCCGCGATTTTTTAGGCCACCTCATCAATTTCAATCAGCGCGAGCTCAATCATATCGAAGAAAAAACGGAATCGGTCGCAAACGAGCTTTTCAACGACAAAGAGAAAGAATTGCTGAAAAAAATTTCTTATCTCAAGCGCGACCTCTCGGAATACCAGCTGATTGTGAGGCCTCAGCAGCATCTCTTCAACTCGCTTCTTGAAAACGGCGTCAATTTCTGGGGGCCGCAGAGTCGCGCGTATCTTGCAGATTTGCTCGGCGAATATCTGAAACTGCTCAACCGGCTCGATTCGTACCGCGAAGCGGTCGCCGATTTCGAAGCAACCAATAATCAGCTTATGAACGTCAAAACGAATGAGATTATGAAAACGTTTACAATCCTGGCGTTTTCAACGTTTCCACTGATGCTGATAGCGGGAATTTTCAGCGTCAGGGCGGACGGCGTTCCATTCGTTAACCATCCCGGCGGATTCTGGATTGTGCTCGGCATTATGGCGGGCGTTATCATCGCGATGTTTATTTTTTTCAAGAGCAAACGGTGGCTCTGAACTTCGCGTGAGGTCCCCGTTTGTATAAGTATTACTGGCAGTAAAATGCCTTCTGCCGCTATGCTATAGCATAGCGGCAGAAGGCCAAGCCGGTTGGACTTGCGAAAGCTTCTCCAAAAAAGACACCGGTTTCCGTTGCTGAAAAAATCTATGAAACCTGCCTCTCGCTCCGACATTTCCGGCCGCTATGCTATAGCATAGCGGCCGGCGCGTGATAATTTATTCAAACTGAAAACTTATGCTATTGACCGCCAGATTTTTTTGACATCGCCGGAAACTTGTGATATCAAATGAGTTAGGTATTCTCGCCGAAAATTTAATATGGATGGCATGCTGTTAACCCATCAAGGAGGACAGGATGAAGAATGTAGAGGCGATAATCAAGCAACGTAAGTTAAACGAGGTATTGGAAGCGCTCTCTGTGGCGGGTTTCTCCGGCGTGACGGTGCGTGAGGTCCGCCACATCGCGGGCTGGAACTGGCACTTGGATGTCCCAATGGTTCAGGTAGACATCACCGTCCCTGACGGAGATGTAAACCGGGCCATTGCCGCCGTAATGGGGGCGGCTCACACGGGAAACTCGAGGGACGGCCGAATAACAATCACGGCCGTCGAGCATCTCATCGACATCAGCGGCGGGCGGGACGAGGCTGTAGCGCGCGCCCGTTGATGGCCGATTCCGTAGACGCGGGACTTATGCGCAATGCATAGGTCCCGCAGTAATTTTTATCATCCTCAATTCCATTTCCATTCTTTCAATGAAGAACGATTTTCGCTATAATGAACCTTATGTCTATTCGGCTTTTTAACACATTATCGCGGGAAATTGAGGAGTTTAAACCTTCTGGCGGAAATTCCGTGAATCTATATACGTGCGGTCCCACCGTTTACGACACCGCGCATATCGGCAATCTCCGGAGTTATATTTTCGCCGATGTCCTCCGGCGCGCCCTTCAATATAACGGCTATAAAGTAAGATGGGTGATGAACATAACCGATGTCGACGACAAAACCATCAAGCGCTCCGTGGAACAATATGGCAGTAAAGCTACGCCAAAAGAACTCCGTGAATATACTGATAAATATTTTGAAGAATTTAAAAAAGATTTGGAAGCGGTAAATATACCGACCGATTCAGAAAATATAACTTTTATACGCGTATCCGACAAAATCGAAGAAATAAAAGATTTTATAAAGAAACTGATTAAACTCGGCTACGCGTATAAAACCGGCGACGGCGTTTATTTCAGTATCGAAACATACCAGAAAAAATTCGGCGATTATGGCGGATTGGTTGGCCCCGATTTTTTGGAAGGCAAGGAAGTCGGCGCCCGCGTGAAAGTCGACGAATACAAAAAAGAAGACCTGAGCGATTTCGCGCTTTGGAAAAAACAGGACGAGTCGGACGGAAATATTTTCTGGGAAGACGAAGAACTCGGCAACGGCCGGCCGGGCTGGCACATAGAATGTTCCGTCATTAACAAAGTCGCTTTCGGCGGCGCTCCGACGGATATTCACACCGGCGGCGTCGACCTTATTTTCCCGCACCACACCAACGAAATAGCCCAAAGCCAGCCGATTTACAAACCGTTCGTGAATCATTGGTCACACAATGAACACCTATTGGTGGACGGCAAAAAAATGGCAAAGAGCGAAGGGAATTTTTATACGCTGAAAGATTTGGAGAAAGAGATGCCGGACGCGGGAATGGCGTTTCGGTACCTTACGCTCCTCACCAATTACCGCAAGCAGATGAATTTCACGATGACCGCTCTCAAGGCGGCTAAATCGGGATTGGAGAGTTTAAGCAATTACAGATTCAATGAGCCTTTTCAATATGTTTCTGACACAAATTATGAAGACGCCTTTCGAGAAGACTTGAATGATAATTTAAATACGGCTGGTTCTCTTGGTGTTTTT
The DNA here is from genome assembly GCA_016204335.1 of Candidatus Liptonbacteria bacterium. Classification (GTDB taxonomy): domain Bacteria; phylum Patescibacteriota; class Minisyncoccia; order UBA6257; family 2-01-FULL-56-20; genus JACQKU01. The sequence goes on along the minus strand of JACQKU010000014.1, from coordinate 56,194 downwards.
TATATGTTAGTTGGCTATAAGGGCGTTGAGCCACTTGCAGATAAAATGGCCGATACGCTCGGAATTAAATTCCTAACGCCCGAGAAAGAAGCTGAAATTCCCCCGAATGTGAAGGAATTGGCCGATGAACGGGAGAAATACAGAGGTTCTAAACAGTTTGTTAAGGCAGATGAGTTGAGAAAAGAAATAGATGCTTTAGGATTCATAGTTGAAGATACGGTTAAAGTTGAAAGTGTAGTTAAAATTGAAGAGTCGCCAGAAGGCCCGATAATAAAACCGAAAAAATAAATGCCTCCCAAAAAATCAAATATAAAACTCCCGCCGCAGAATCTTGAAGCCGAGCAGTCGGTGCTCGGTTCCGTCCTCATCGACAAAAACGCGATTTTCAAAGTCGCAGACCGACTGACGCCGAAGGATTTTTACGCGCCCGCGCACGAAAAAATATACGAAACAATCGTTGAACTCTACGACAAACGCCAGCCCATCGACATTCTGACCCTGACCAACCGGCTCAAAGAAAAAGAATTGCTCGCCGATGTCGGCGGTTCTTCGTATCTCGCGGAATTGACGAACCAGGTGACCACTGCGTCGCATATAGACCATTACACGGACATCGTCCGAGGGAAAAAAATCCTTCGCGACCTCATTGAAGCGTCCGCCCAGATTACCGAAAGCGCGTTCGAGCCGACCAAAGAAGTCGAGGATATTCTCGACGACATCGAACAAAAAATCAGCGCGATTTCCCAAAAATCATCGCCAAAGAACTTCGTCCCATTGCGCGACGAACTCAAATCCGCGTACGAACGCATCGAAAAATTGCACGAGGGCAAGGGCGCGCTTCGCGGCATACCGACCGGCTTCACAAGTCTGGACAATCTTCTTTCCGGATTGCAATCCTCCGATTTAATCATAGTCGGGGCGCGGCCGTCGCTCGGAAAAACCACGTTTGTCCTCGATATAGTCCGGAATGCCGCGCTAAAAACCAATCTTCCGGTCGGCATATTTTCCATCGAAATGTCGCGCGAGCAAGTTATCGACCGGTTTATCGCCGCCGAATCGCAGGTTCCGCTCTGGAAACTCCGCACGGGGCGAATCAGCGACGACCTCGAATTCCAGATGATTCAGGCATCGCTCGACCGCCTGTCCCAGGCGAACATCTTCATCGACGACACGCCCTCGCCGAACATTCTGCAGATGCGCTCGATGGCGCGGCGATTGCAGATGGAACAGGGCTTAAGTCTTCTTGTCGTCGACTACCTCCAGCTTATCGCGCCGCGAACCAATTCCGAAAATATGGTCCAGCAAATCACCGAAATTTCGCGCGGGTTGAAAGCGCTCGCGCGGGAACTGAACATTCCGATTCTCGCCGTTTCCCAGCTCTCGCGCGGAGTCGAACAGCGCGACAACAAAACCCCTCGGCTGTCCGACCTTCGCGAAAGCGGAAGTATCGAGCAGGACGCGGACATCGTGCTTTTCATTTATCGGAAAGACCGCGACCGCGCGGACTTGCCGCCCGAAGAACAAAATGTCGCCGAAATTCTCGTCGCAAAGCACCGGAACGGCCCGCTCGGCACCGTGAAACTTAAGTTCGACCAGGAACGCGTGACATTCCGCAATATGGAAACGCGGTATAATGAAGAAAACGCCGAAGTCGGCGAAAATGTTTTATAATGAAACTGCCAGATTCCATCCGCGCGCTCGTTGACGCGCTTGCAGAACTGCCTTCCATCGGACCGAGACAAGCTATCCGGCTTGTTTTTTATCTCATTGGCCTTGGCTCGAACAACATCCAAAACCTCTCGCAAAACATCGACGAACTTAAAAAAATAAAAATATGCGAGCGGTGTTTCTTCATTCACCAGAATCCGGACACGCTCTGCGACATTTGCCGGAGCCCGGCGCGCAGGCAGGACATAATAATGATTGTCGAAAAAGAAACCGACCTCCTTTCAATTGAAAATACGTCTCGGTTCAACGGCCGGTATTTCATTATGGGCGCGATTTCCAAAACCGGCATTCTTGATGACCGACAAAAACTCCGGTTGCAAAATCTTAAAAATTTCATCGCCAATTCGAAAAATTCGACACACACGTCAAATACGCCGGATACGACTCATTCGACAGGTGCCGTAGCAGGGCAAGCCCTTCAACCGGGCTCAGGGCAGGCGGAAGAAATCATCTTGGGATTCAATCCTACAAGTCACGGCGATTTTAATTCTTCGCTTGTCGAAAAGGAACTGAAACCGCTCGCGAAAAAAATTACTCGTCTCGGCCGCGGCCTCCCCACTGGAGGCGAAATTGAATTCGCCGACGACGACACTTTAGGCGCCGCGCTTGAGAAGCGGAATTAGAAAAATCCTTAAACTAAAAGCCACTTTACATAAAACATTCTGATATTCTGCAGAATATTAGAATGTTTTCATGAAACGGACGAATGATTTTCCATAAGGAGAGAGCGAATGCATAACTTCCTGGCCGCGATACTTTTTATTCAAAAGGCCAGCCTGCACCAATGCTCGCGTATGTTGGGAGATAGTTTTGAAATTTCCGCCGAGTGCTGAAGTAATTCCCTGAACAGTAATTCCTTCGTTTTTCTCAATAAGAAACAAAACGGAAATACGCCAATGATTGGCCGCACCCTTAAAATACCGTTCAAGTTGCTTTGAGGTTTTCATTGTATCGATTGTATCGTAAGTAAGTATATCACATTACAACATTCTAATATTCTGCAGAATATCAGAATGTTGTAATTAGGATTGGCCGCCGAGGGCTTGGATTGTTTTACGTATGTGAGTAATGCAATCCTCGAGGCGAAGCACGATTTCTTCTTCCTTAAGCCGGACCACGGTCCAGCCGCGCCGGCGCAAAAAAGCGTCTTTCGTCCCGTCCTTTGCGCGCTGTCGCGCCCCGACATGAGCTTTTCGATTGTCGCACTCGATCGCGATCGCGCCCCATTTGCACAATATCGCAAAATCAAGACAATATAGTTTTTTCCTTCGCTTCAAGCCGCTCGAAACATAGTGCTGCGGAATCGCCCGAATGCCGGATTCCACAAGCGCCTTTCCCATCATCTCCTCGGTCGGCGCGACGCGGTATAATTCCAAAATATTTCTCGCCGTTTTCAAACACGTGAACGTGGTGAAGCCGAAAGACACGCGTCGTGGCTGTCCCGGCCGACGATTTATAATCGCTTTTGGCAGTTTTTTGATATCGGCGACATGGATCTGCGCATACTCCGCGTCGGCGTTCGGATGCACGGATTCGCGCGGCAACAATCCGCGCCGCTTATGTGTCTCGCAACGCATCACGCGCGCATAATACTGAATCCGCTTCCCTTGCCGGCCGAACAAAGCAGGTTGATAAAACGCGAGATATTGAAATTTCCTTTTCGGAAACCATGCGCGAGGAATACGATACCAGCGCTCACGCAGGAGAATCGTGAGGTCGCGTTTTCTTTTAAGTACGCCAACCAACACTATCCCCCTACCTGAATCCATACGGGCCATTTTTCAATTCTACCATTTATAATCCGCCTCGACCGCGGCCTTCACACCGGCGGCGAGATAGAGTTTGCGGATGATGAAACGTTGGAAGCGCGCCGGAGAAGAGGTCGTAGGTTAAGGAATAGTTAAAATCACCCGTGCCTGATTACCACTACGTCCCCGTCCTGGACTACATAATCTTTCCCTTCCAGCCGGATTAACCCTTTCTGCTTTGCCTGAACCCAGCCACCTTGCCCTGAGCCTGCCGAATGGGCGGCTTCGAGTAATTTTTGCCAGTTAACAACTTCCGCGCGGATGAATTTTTTCTCGAAATCCGTATGAATCACGCCGGCCGCTTCGGGGGCTTTCGTTCCCTTTTTGATTGTCCACGCGCGCGTCTCGTCCTCGCCGGTGGTCAGAAAACTGATGAGGTCGAGAATTTCGTATGACTTTTTGATGAGGCCGGATATCTCGGTCGCCGAAGCAAGGTCCATAGCGAGATAATCCGCGCCGAGCGATTTTATTTTTCCTATTAGCGCCTCGTTTGCGTCTTCCTCTGTTCCATTCAAAAGATAGAGTTGCTTTTTTGCGGTTAATAAACTTAGTCCCGACATTCCAACATTCTGCAGAATATGAGAATGTTTTTCTAATGACAAAAGGTCGCCTTTTTCAAGCGCCGATTTTGCTTCGCGCAAAACGGATAAAAATTGCGCCGCTTCTTTACTTCCGGTTCGAGCTTCCGACTCGGCTTTTGGAATGCACTTTTCCACTGTTTCCAAATCTCTCAAAATAAGTTCGGTATTGATGATTTCCAAATCGCGCGCCGCGTCAACCGTTCCCTCGACATGCACGATTTCCGAATTGCCGAATAATCTGATAACGACAACTATCGCCTGCGTTTCACGGATGTGCGCGAGGAACTGATTGCCAAGCCCTTCGCCCGTATTCGCGCCTTTTACCAGTCCAGCGATATCGTAAAACTCCACGACTGCCGGAATAATCTTTTTCGACTTCGACATCGTGGAAAGTTTTTCGAGCCGTTCGTCCGGAACCTCAACGACGCCCACGTTCGGGTCAATGGTCGCGAATGGATAATTCGCGATATGCACCTCCTGCCTGGTGAGAATTTTAAAAAGCGTGGACTTGCCGACGTTAGGCAAACCGACGATTCCGATGGATAATTTCATACTTTTGATAATACAATACTCTGCCCTCGCAGTCATTATTGCTATCATTACTATACTATCCCGCCATGAAACAAAAAATCGACCGCGATGTTCGATACTTAAAAAAATAAAACTCCCTAAAAATACAACAAGGGTCGCGGCTGGATTGAGTTGAACTAACTCTTTCCTGCTACGACCCCTCTTGAGAACCGGTCCTTGCGCGACTTGCCCTTGTCGCGCTACGGTTCCCGATTACTGGGATGGGTTAGAAGCCTGGATTCTTCACGAAATGATCCGCCCAGCTCCTGCCGGGTTCCTTTTGCCGTTGCGGAGCCACCCCTCCCCGCCTCTGCTGCCTGATATAGGAAGCTGTGAGTGTCCGAGGATCCGGAAATCCTCGGTATGCCGCATGCGCGACGATTTGCGTTGCGGCATGGAAAATCGCGAGCTCACTCAAGTCGCTTCCTACCTCGAGGATCCAGGCTCCATCTCCTCGCTTCAACTTCAAGGGGAAGAATCGGGGAGTCTGGGCGACAGGATGGAGGAGAAGTCCCTCCGCGGTCCCAAACTTGAGAGTCATCGGCACGGCGATTCCCGAACCGATTTCAATCCTCCCTTCGCTGACATGACATCCCTTCCCATCATAGGCCCAGTTGGAGAACTTTCTACGCTCTCCTTTCCGGACCTGCTCCAGGAGAGCGTACGCGTTGCTCTCCTTTTCCAGCGCGGAAATCACCGGGAAAAGCCGCAGGTCGGGTTCCAGTTCGAATGGCATAAACCCCCTCTTTCGGAAAAAAGCGTTCACTCCACCTACTTCTTCCACGCCACTTTTTTATCCCCTCCCCTCTCTTGATATGTGGTTGTCAACCAAGGCCGACTTTTTCCGGCCTGGCCGAGCAACAATTCTCATTCGCTCGGTCAAGCCGTAAAACGTTCTCACTATAAGTGAGTTTGAAATTTTTGTCAACCGACCATTTTAAGATTGACTTACGCCAGAAACCAGAGCGCAACCGCCATAAAAAACAAACCGACGTCCCTAAACGTCACTTCGAACAAATTGAGATTGAATAGAGTGATTCCCGCCATCATCCCCGCCGAAACCAAAGAAGCCCATTTCAAACGCCGTCCCGACAAAAGCCAAACCGCCAGAATGATTTGGGCAATGGAAAATCCCGGCAGTAAAAACCGCTCCGGCAGAATTGAAAAAAGGAAACGCGGGAAATAGCCGACCCAATTTTGCGGCTCAAGCAAACTCGAAACGGCGGCGTACGACAGTACGAACGCCAAACCCAGCCGAAGAGCGATGGAAGGCAGATTTTTATTCACTTCCGCCTATCTTCGCCCGCGTGAGCGGTCCGAAGAAACCTGTCGAAGGAAGTCCAATGCTTGCCTGATACCTGGCAAGCGCCGCGCGCGTGGCATTCCCGAAGAAAGCGGTCTCCTGTCCAGCAGACCCCGGACCGGATGCCGCGACGGGGAATCCGTTATTATTCAAAAAAATCTGGAGTTGGCGCACATCCTCTCCGCGCGAACCTGCGCGCAAATTTCGCGTAAACGCAAATGAAGAAGGACTCGCGCCCACCGAAGCGCCGCCTTGCTCTCTCGCCTGCTTCTGCAAGGCGTACAACTTCACAAGCAGAGCATTCAGCTGTTCCTGCAAAGAACCGACGGTTACGGGAGCTGTCGGAACTGTGGGAGTTGAAACCGGCGCCGAAAATCCAGAGCCACCCCCACCTCCACCTCCACCCCCACCGCCACCGCCGCTTCCGCCGCCAGATGTAGTGCTAGTGCTTGCGACCGCAGGAGCTGTACAGAGAGACGCGGTCGGGGTAATGGTATATGTTTCAGAACTCGCGTACTGATTTATAGCAAGAGTCTGCACTTGGGAAGAACTGCAGGTTAATGCGACCGTCCCGCCAACTCCGCTACCAGTCGTGCCAGCCGTTAAACCACGTGATGCCGATGTGACGGTAAAATTTCCTCCGGTGGTCTGCGAGAGAGCTACTTCAACGCTTCCGGCATTGACCGTAACAGAATCCGCGAGAGAACCCGATGCTATTGTCAAGTTAATCGCCGGCGAAGTAAGCGAAACGGTAAAATCGGAATTGTAGGTAATCGGAGCGGCAGATGCTCCGATTGGCAGAAGAAATCCTATACCTGCCGCGAAACAAACAAACAGTAACTTGATTCGAAGTCGAAGAAAAAACCCATTTTTATTCATTTCATTCATGGTTTACTACCCCCGTAATTGGTTATACGAAGGAATCTTCATCTTAATTTTAATCAGAAGCCGCAGTAACAACTCTTTCCCAGTCCGTGTCGCCAGGACCGTTCAAAACCTTGACATAGAGATTTGGTTTTGTGGTGGCAACCGAAGAACTTCCTACATATAACGACCCCACCGGAGCCGTATCGCCGACTTGAGTCCGGACAGCCGCGCGCGTCGCGGCACTACCGGTATAAATGCGCACACCGCTACTTAAACGGATATCAGCCGTGCCATAATCAACGGCCTTATAACTTCCCACGGCGGCACTGAACAAATCAAGACCGAAACCGAACTTGGAAGCTGCTGTGGAGTTCAGATAGCGAACTCCGTATGCTGCACCCGGTGTAACTGTACCACTATCGCCGCCAAGAACAGCCATGACGGCTGAATTTGCAACGCTGGTTTCTGCTTCACCGACTAGACCGGCTTTGGGACCAACCAAAGCGTCGCTAGTAGTAACAGAGTATTTACCAATTGTGCCAGCGTGAACGGTAGCATTGGCATTGGTAAGTGTATCACCTAAAAAGTTGCCCATGACACCAGCGTGATATGAGCTAGTGCCACCAGCGGCGCCTTGGTAGGTTAGATCACCGGCAATAGTCTGAAAGGAACCGGTTGCGCCAGTTGCTCGAGTAGTGTCTCCAGACACACTCGCTACTTGCAAATATCCGGAAGCGGTGAGGTTCGTGCCCGAAGCGTTGGTGAAATTGAGCGTGGGAAATGTTCCGAATCCAGACGCGCTGATGTTGGTTGACGATACGTTCGCGATGGTTCCGCCTGTCGTGACATCAAGTCGCGTGCTTGAAACGTTTGTGATAAAGCCCGCCGCGCTTTGAAGATACGTCGAGGCGGTAAGTGAAGTCCCCGAGGCGTTGGTGAATGTAAGAGCAGAAATCGTCGAACTCGGCGTTCTCAATTGGGTTGATGATACCACGCCGGCTACTTCAAGAGACGTACCAGGGTTGGCAATCCCAATGCCGACATTGCCCGTGGAACTGACGGCGAATATCGGACTCGTGGTTGCGATAAAGAGAAGATTACTGGAAGCCGTGCTTGTTCCCACGACAATATTGTTGAACGACGAATCGCCCGTGATGCTGGTGTTGCTGAAAGTAATCGCGGCAACCGCGACCGAAACGCCGGAAACGATGGCGATGGAGGTAAAAGAAGTGATAAACTTTGCGATTTTTCTCGAAAACGCGCTGGTGTTTTTATTCATTTTTTATTATTTTATTATTTTATTATTTGTGTTACGGTTTTTCGACTTTTGTTACTGTGTTATTAAAGTTTTAATTTGACCTTTACTATACACGACACGCCATACGCCATAACTATACCATACGCACTATGATATTCTAACTGGCTTTATTGTAGCATATCGCAAAAACAGGACCTGTGGATAACTTTTGCTCGCTGTTGGAAAATTTCCCTAAAGCTTCTCGCGCAGAAAAGTCCTTGCTTGCCGGAAAAAACACCCTAAAGAAAACCTTCCGTTTTTACCTCTGATATAAACCGATTATTTCGGCCTCCGCCAAAAGATGCTTGTTGATTTCCGCTTCCAGTGAATTTTTGTCGGCGCCGGCGGGCAGATTAAGAACGGCATCCAAAGCGTATAATTTGAAAAAATAACGATGCGTTCCCGAGGGCGGACACGGACCGATATAGCCCGTTTTGCCGGCGCCGTTTTTTCCCTCGCTCGCGCCCGGCGGCGCGCTATTTTCTTTTATCGCGGTTGTAAGAGGTTCGATGTTCCACATGACCCAATGCGTAAAACCGCCGGGCATTGGAGCGTCCGGGTCATGCATAATAAGCGCAAGACTTTTTGCTTCTTCTGGCGCGCCGCCGAACCGCAGTTCGGGATTGATATTCTCTCCCTGACAAGTGAATTTTTTCGGAATGGAACCGTTTTCCCGGAAACTCGGGCTGGTAATTGTCATAATCGCATTTTTTATAGTTTTAGTCGGTTCGACATTTTTGCTCTCCGGAGCCGCTGCTTTTTTTGAGAAAAAGGGAAACGCAACAATCGCCGCTGTTGTCACAACGATTCCAAGAACAATTATACCAATCTTATTCATACAACCTGCCAACAAAATGAACCTATTTTCGACTTACTGCCATTGTATCACAATCGCTCATTTTTGAATAATGGCGATGTGACGCGTCACAGCACCGGTTTTCGTGCAGCAAAACTGTATTTTAACATCTCCAACGCGCGCTTCCGATTGCGCACTACAAAAAATTTCTCATTTCTCTCAAAATCTCCGCGGGCAGGGATTGTCCCGGCTTTGTTTTGCCCGGATACCGCCACGCGCTGATGACTTTTATAACCGCTGACTTACGCGGACTTAACGCTGACTTACGCTGACGTGTTCTTTTTTCCGCGTTATTCCGCGTGAGGTCTGCGTTTATCCACGTCTCTTGAATCATCAGCCAGATTTCATAAGGATGCTTCGCGCTGCCGGCCGACTGCATCATCGCGACCGTGTCCGGCGCGATTCCCTCTTCAATCCGATGTGGCGAACGAATTACGCGCCTCAATCGCGCTTCCGACAATCCGTAAAAACGCATTTTTGCCCGGCTATGGCTGGTCCAATGAAAAATCTTTGGTTTTTTGAGAATCGGCATTATTAATTAGTGATTAGTCATAAGTTATTAGTCATTAGCGATTATCGGGATTGCTCTTTTCATTCCGCCCCGCGTAATATAAACATTTTTCGCACGCGAGATTGTCTCCGGGGTACGGACCGTTCAATAAACCGACGATGTCTTCAAGTTTATTCTCGAATCCCGGCAAATCCAGCCGGACGGGGTCGATATGGCTTATGAATTCCACCTGCAGAGACGGATTTCTCGGGTCTTTCAGGAAATAATGGAGGAGAATCGCGCGGTCGGACGGATTCAATTCGTGCTTCTGAAACATAAACGCGTATGCAGTAAGCTGGGACACGTAATATTTCTGTTTGTCTTCTTTCGGGGCGTAGCCGGACGATTTGAAATCGGTCGGTATGAGACGACCGTTTTTTTCGATAAGAACCTCGTCGAGTTTCCCTCCGATTTCATATCCGACTTTTTCGTTTACTACTCGAAGGTGCATCGTACTGCCGCGCCACTTATTCAGCGTTTCAATGTCGCGAAAAAGAGTTATTCCTTCGTTTCCGAGCGATTGAATTTCCGGCGGCAATTCTTCCTTCTCCCGATAAGCGTCGTAGCGCGATTTCAAAACGCTGTCCATCGCCATGTTCAGAACAAACGGGAGGCCGGGAGCTCTTGTATGATGGTGCTCGAGCCAAAAACACGTCCGGCATTCTTCAAAGCCGTACAACCCGCTCGGACTCAATTTCCACAATCCTTCTTTGGTTTTCATGGCTTCTAATTATTAAACTCTGTTCGTTTCATTAAAAAAGCGCAATTCCCATTCTGCGATTTTTTCTCCAGCGATATTTCGCACAGCATTTACCCATTCATAATAACAGTTTTCATCATCTGTTTCTGTAAATTTTTTACATTTGATAGATACATTCTTCCCTAATTTTCCAATTACTCTCGAATCGAAAGGACAATGGGGTGGAGGTTTTTTCATCCAGCCCAAAACCCAGATATATTTAAGATAGAGATTTAAAAGTTTTTGTGCTGTGCCTATACGAAGTCTACCATCTAACAAAATATCTCTAAAATATGTGGATGTCTCATCTGCCAACTTCTGAATATTCGAGATATGTTCTTTTTCAGAGATATTTCCACCATCATATTCGTCCAAGTATTTCTTTAATCTCGCTTTTATAAAGTGTTTGAGTTTTTCTTTATCTTTTTTATTCGCAATAGGTGAATAAATATTAGCTCTTCCAAAAGCCGCAAAGATAGAGTTGGTCGCGATTACGTTTTCTAGAAAATCATTTTTTAATTTTGCATTGTCATTTTGCATTTTGATATTTGATTTTTGAATTTACTTTGCCTTATGTCCTCCGAACTGATTTCGCAATGCCGAGAGAATTTTTCCAACATAACTCGGTTTTTTCGCGGACTGCACGCGGAATTTGAACGCGTCTTCGATTACCTTGGCGGGCACGCCGAGTTTTTTCGCGGTTTTGACCGTCCATTCCCCTTCTCCGGTATGGCCGACAGAGCCCGAAATTCTTTCGAGGTTTTCGCCGTATTCCTCAAACGCGTTCTTGAGCCAGCCGACGAGCCGCGATTCAATCACGCTCCCACGATTATAAATGCCGGCTATTTTCTTGAGGTTAAATTTATATTTCAATTTTCCGCGTTTGTCCGCGCTTGCCCTGAGCCGTGTCGAAGGGTTCAGTCCGCGTAAGTCCGCGGTGCGAAGCACATCGAAGCCTTCCGCAATCGCCTGCATCATTCCGTACTCGATGCCGTTATGAATCATTTTCACGAAATGGCCGGCTCCCGCTTTTCCGACATACTCATATCCGTCCGAAACCGCGAGGTCGCGGAATAAATCTTCGCGCTTGTCGTACGCCGATTTCTCTCCGCCCACCATCAGGCACGCGCCGTTCCTCGCCCCTCCGGGACCTCCCGAGACACCGGCGTCGAGAAAACTGATGCCGAATTTTTTCAACTTTTTCGCGCGCCTGATTGAATCCTCGTAAAGCGAATTGCCGCCGTCTATTATCATGTCGCCTTTTGCAAGAAGCGCGGCGAGGCCGTTCGAACCGACCCTTCGACGCTGCTCAGGGTCGGCACTGAGCTTTGCCGAAGTGCCGAAAATTACTTCGTCGAGAATTTTGCCCGCAGGTACCATTAACCAAATTGTTCGGGGTAATTCCAACTGTCCAACCAGTTCAGGAATACTATTTGTGGCAACCCCGCCTTTCAAGATAATTTCCTGGCGTGCTTCCGGGCTTACATCGTACGCAATCACATTCCATCTTTTTTCCAAGAGCCGGAGCGCCATATTTTTCCCCATTTTTCCAAGACCTATCAAACCGATTTCTTTTCGGGACAAGCCCGAACCATCCAGTTCTTCGGAAATGGGGAGTGTTTTTTTTGCGTACGAAAGAAGTGATGCGGAATTTTTCTTCCACGCTCTTGAAATCGGGTCGATAAATTTCCAGCTTGCCGCGATTTCTTCGGTGCTTACAAAAAGCGTTTGATTGCCTGAAATGGCATCAAGCAAGAGCCGCTCGTATGCGTCAACGAAGAGTTCTTTTGAAAACGCGCCTTTGTAATCGAACGAAAAATCTTTTTCCTCCATTATCATCTCCGCGCCCGGCCGCTTAACCCAGAATGACGTGGTAATGCGTTCTCTCGGCTGAATCTGATACCGGAGGATATTCTTGTAATGTTTTACTTGTCCCTTGTCCCTTGTCCCTCGACGGGACACAGACACGGCAACGGATGCTTGAACGTGACGACAACTTCGGCTTTCGATTCAGGCATCATCTTCCCGCTTTCAAGATATAGCGGTACTCCTTCAAAACGCGGCGTGTCCAAAAAAGCGGTAATCCGGAAATATGTTTCCGTATTTGAATCTGATTTTACGTCTTTCTCATTCCTGTATCCTTCATATTGCGCCCGGACCGCAAAACGCTCCACGTCTTTTTTCGTAAAAATCTTAAGACAGTTGAGCGTCTCGGCGCGCCTGCGGCGGATTGACTCGGCGTCAAACTTGCCCGGATTTTCCATGGTGAAAAGCGCCAAAAGCTGAAGTAAATGATTCTGCCCCACGTCGCGAAGCGCCCCTGCCGTATCGTAAAAACCGCCGCGGCCCTCGACGCCGCCGGTTTCCCACAGGCGAATTCTGATATCCTCGATAGAATGTTTATCCCACGCCGGCTCGAGAAAATAATTCGAAAACCTGAACGCGAGAATGTTTTGAACCGTTTCCTTGCCGAGATAATGGTCGATGCGGTAAATCTGCTCTTCTTTAAAGAGTTTGCCCAAAAGGGCGTCGAGCTCTTCTGCGGTTTTGAGATTTCTGCCGAACGGTTTTTCGACAATTACCCGCGTCCATCCCTCTTCGGGACTGCACGGTTCGGTCAGTCCGGAAGCAGTCAGATTTTTCAGAATGCCCTTGTAATATTGCGGCGGCACCGCGAGATAAAAAAGTTTGTTCGCGCAAGTCCTCCATTCGTTATCGCGGTATCCGAGCAGTTCAGCCAAATCTTTGTATCCCTTCTTTTTTTCGAAAAATCCTTTCGAGTATATGAAAAGTTTGGAAAACGATTCGACGACTTCCACCGTGGCGCCATTTTTTTTGCTTCGGCCAATCGTTTTTTTCACTCTCGATTGGAACTCCGCGTCGGACAAATCCTGCCGCGAAAACCCAACAACCTGAAACAGCGGCGGTAAAAGTTTCTTCCGGTAAAGATGAAAAAGCGCCGGCATGAGCTTCCGGCTCGTCAAATCCCCCGTGGCTCCGAAAATAACGAGTATCGTGGGATTTTTTGATTTGAAGTCAGTGCCGTTCATAAGAGCATTCGCGAATATACGAATAATAAGTAATATACAAATTTTCGTATATTTGCGCGGATTTGTATAATCAGTGATTACTCAATTTATTTTATCAAAATCGCCCGAACCGGCGACGCCTCGGCGTCTTTGATTTTGAGCGGCAAGCCGATGAAAAAGTACCGACCCGGCTTCACATCGCGAAAATACAACCCCTCATAAACTCCGATTCCGGCTTTGAGAAGAATTGGATGCACGGTGTCCGGTTTCAGGCGGAATTTTCTTATAGACGGCCCGTCAATGCCCACTGCTTTTATTCTCGACTTCACTAAAAACCGCGCTCCTGACTCATTCAAATAAACGAAATTTTTATTGAATCGTTTGGATGCCGACAGTTTCGAGTTTTTGGTTTTGAAAAGAATGATTTCTTCCGCTTTGGGCTTGACTCTTTTAATTTCAGTTTCCCCTATTTCTCGTTTGATATTTTCAAAGTTTACGACGCGGCACCAGCCAACGCATTTTTCAAGCGAGAGTTTATCCGCCGTCTTGCCGTTCCTAATATAATGAAGCGGCGCGTCAAGATGGCTCGCCGTGTGAAGCCCCAAACTCAAAGAAAAAAGATTGGATTTGTCTTTCGAAAAAACTTTTATTCTTTTCAGCGCGGGCGCCTCGTTGCCCGGATAAACCGCCTCGCCTCTGCCGATGGGCCTGCTGATGTCGTGGATTTTAATTCCTTTCATAGTCAATCTTTTTCCGTTTCTTTTCTCAACAGCCGCTCAAGATAAATCGTAATGGAAACCACGAACAAAGTAATCGTTGCGGCGTATAAAAACTTGGCGAATAGCGTATTCGCGCCAAGCGGAAAGAAATAATCTATGAGCGATTTTATCGCCTCGTTCCACGCCAAACTCGCGACCAAACTGAACGCCGCCACAATATATACAAGCGACCGTTCTTTTACTTCGCGTCGCAACCGAGGTTCCTCTTTTTTGATTTTGCCGATGTCTTCTTCGGGCATTTTTTTGTTAAGTCAATTTCTATTGTATACCAAATTTCTTGAATTGACCACGCGCTATTTTCCATTTGCGCCTTTCCGTAAAAAAAGGGCTTTGCCGCTTCGGAACGCGACAATCGCGGATGGAACGCCGATGAGCTTGCCCGCATCAACGTAAAAATCGGCTTTAGCGCCGAAATATTTTTGCGCCTCTTTTATCGTCGTAGCGGGAGTTTTTCCTTCAAGATTCGCGCTCGGGGCGACAAGCGGACCCGTCTTAGCCAATAGTTTTCTTAGCCAATAGGGTTTAGGCAAACGAAATGCAAGCGAATTCGTCCCACGATGAAGATATTTTAACTTGATTTTTGACTCATGACTCTTGACTCTTAAGATTACGCTCACTTTGCCGGGCCAGAATCTTTTCAAAAGCTTTTTTGTCTGTGCGTCCGGCACGATGCCGAAAATTTTCAAAACGCTGAACGAATTTATCAAAATAATCATCGGCTTGTCAGGCCGGCGCTTTCGAAGCCGGTAAATCCGGGCAACCGTTTTCCGCGACATCGCCGAACCGACGATTCCGTAGATTGTATCGGTAGGCATAACGCCGGCGCCGCCTCTTTTTAAAATCTTCACAACTTCAGAATTGAAGTTGAAAAATACTTTTGTCATTGATTAACGGTTGTTTGTCATTTTGTAAATCATGTCTTTTCGCTCGACCACGACGCGCCATTTGTTTCTTTTCGCCGCTTTATAAAGCTCGGCGTTCGGATTGAAGCAAATCGGCTTTTCCACGATTTTTAAAAACGGAATATCCGATTCTGTGTCGCCGACGCCGACGGAGTCCCGAAGCGTCAAATGTTCTTTTTCAACGGCACGCTTCAGAACTTTCGCCTTGTCAAAAATCAAATCCTCGTAAATTCCCTTGCCGGTAAAACGCTTATCCGCGCCGAGTTCGAGAAGCCGGCCGTAGACCTTGTTGAAACCGAGCCGTTTGCCGAAACGTCCCACGACGTACATCGGCGAATGTGAAATCGCAAGAAGATAGTAGTCCTTTTTCTTCAATTCTTTGAGCAAGTCCCTCGTATAACGATATACCCTGTTTCGATGAAACGAGATGACGCGGTCGGCGACGGGCGCGAAATCTTTTTCCCGCACTCCTTTGATATGAGAATCGAACGCTCTGACAACCGCGTCGATATATTTCTCGTAGCTGTCTTTCCTGTCGTGCCAACGGGAGTATTGGCGGGCATATGTCTTTCGGACGTTCGCCCGAAACACACCTTCAAGAATCAGCGCTTCGAGAAGTTCAATAAGCAAGCTCGAACGGAAAATCGTTCCGTCAATGTCGAACACCGCGACTTTTCTTCTTCTCACTTTATTACTTCGCGATTTGTCGCGAAGCAGAAGAGAAGAAGAACCCTTCCGAAGCTCAACAGGCGAAGGAGGGTTAGATTCTCGATAACGGGCAGTTTTCATGAGCGTGAGGTCGCGCCGCGCAATATTTTCTTCCGTAATCGATAAGGCGATACGTAATTGGAAACCATTCTTTCCGCGGAATCAGCTTCATAAGGTCGCGTTCGATTTTCGCCGGGTCGTCGTGGTCGGTCAACCCGAGTTTTTTCGAAAGCCGGCGGACATGGGTGTCAACCGCAATTCCTTCAACCACGCCGTAGACATTGCCCAGAATCACGTTCGCCGATTTTCTGCCGATGCCGGGCAAAGTCAGCATCTCTTCCATAGTGCGCGGGATTTTGCCGCGGAATTTTTGTTTAAGCATTTTCGCCGCGGCCAGAATATTTTTCGCTTTGTTGCGGTAAAACCCGGTGGACTTTATGTCTTTTTGAAACTCTTTGACGCCGACTTTCGCGTAATCGCCCAATGTTCTGTACTTCCTGAAAAGCGGCGCGGTGACTTTGTTCACCTGCTTGTCCGTGCACTGCGCCGACAGCACCACGGACACAAAAAGTTCCCACGGATTCCGATATTTCAGCGCGATTCTGGGATTCGGAAAAAGCTTTTTCAGCGCCTTGATTATAGCGAGCGCTTTTTTTCTTCGTTTTTCAAACTCTTTTTTAGAAAGTTTCTTCATCGTTCTGCTTTCATTTTAATAGATTTTTTGTTTTAAAAGAATACCCCTTATTATTTTGCCGATGTTCGGGAACTACTGTTTTAAAGGAAGCCATGGCACTATGCCATGGCATAGTGCTTACTCATTCTTCCGCTTTTTCCGGGTTATCGAACAGCGCCTTTATTTTTTTGACAAAGCCGATGAATTTTGTTATTAAGAACCCAGACCGAGCTAACAAGTATCAAAAGATAGAATGGCTCGTGGTACAACATAACATCAAATAACAGCGGAAAGCGAGGTGAAGCGAAATGGCAGGATACCGGATGCCTCCGCAAAGGGTTCGGCGCTTGATACTGAGGCACAGAGAAGAAAAAGAAGAGAAGGTAATCTGGAGGAGAATAAGAAGGTCCAAGCTGAAAAAAGGAGGTGTCCGATGACATCCGAGGACGTGGAACCGCTCGAGTGCCCGGATTGTGAAACCCAATTCCTGCAGGAAATAGACCCCGCGTCTTTTCCTGTGGCGAAGCAAGCGGGAGAGAAGTACTTCCAATGCCAACGCTGTGGATCATTCCTGTTGGCAACCGCGAATGGGGATATCATCCCCGTGGAAGTAGCGCGGATTTCACCGGAAAACATTCACAGTCTTCTCGAACTTCTTTGATAAAGGAGGGAATGTGAACTGCGAAAACAAAACGTGCAATAAACCCATCTCGAATTCCCTCGCGGATGATTTCTCGGGGGAGGAAAAGAGAGAGGGGAAGGAAATCGGGTGCCCAGAGTGTGGGCGCTTGCAACCTGTCAGAGTCAACGCCAATGGCGAGCTGGAATCAACGCTGGCCTGGCTACGGCGCGAGCCGATGCCTGAGCGAATTCCATGGGACTTCTATAACATCTGCCAGAGGGTTGCGGGATTCTTCCGAGCCCTCAGACAAATCCTACACGAAATGCGGATGGGGTTGGGAGGATAGACCCAACCACCGCAACAGAAAGGAGAAAACCCTATGCAACCTCGCCCACCGCCAACCGCCCTGCTCCATCGGAGCCGGGCAAGCCCCAAACCCTCGGCACATCGTGTCGAGGGTGAAGTATTTTTATGGAGATTTTAGTTTTGCTCAGGAAAACTCAACCATCAGCGCCATATGGTCGGAAACAATATCTTCAAGAACCGCGAAGTTATTCACTTTTATATCGGGAGTTGCGAAAATATGGTCTCCCCAATAATCAGAGTACTTTTCCATATCGGCATAGTTGCTGTTCCGCGTCCGCGGCATTCCGTATTCTTTTAAAAGATTCCGCATTTTCTCCTCAAACATCCCAACGCTCCGCGTATCGGGGTACGCGTTAAAGTCGCCGCACAAAATAGTTCGGCTCACGGCTTCGTCCACATATTTCCGCGCGAGCTCGAAATGAGCGAGCCGTTTCTCCGTATCTCGTTTGTGTCCGGAGTCAAGAAGACCGTGCAAGTTAAAAATGCGGAGTGGCATATCTTTGCCGTCGTCAATTTCAAGGTATTGCATACCACGGGGCCGTTCCCATTTTTCTTCGACTTTTCCGCTTGCCGTTTCATAGACGGAAATTTGCCGGTGCGCGCGAACCGTCAACGCATTTCTGACGAACGATGCCTGGCCGAGCGCAATGGGAAACGAAACTGGCTGGTGAAAATCCCATCCTTCCTCATTTTTTGCAAAGTACCCCCGAAAATCAGGGAGAATTTTCTCGAACACCGCGAACATATCGGCATGTCCCCCGCTCGGAAGCGGCTTGGGCTCGGTCCCTTCGATAAACTCAGGGCTGGCAAGCTCGCCATAAAGCGGTTCGCCTGGGGTTTGAAACACTTCCTGAAAACAAAAAATATCGGCGGTTTCCGCGGAACGCTTGATGAATTCAACCAACGGCTCGAACAATTTCCCGCCCCAGATGTTTAAGCAGATTAGTTTCATAGTCGCTTCGCCCAGCTACGAAATACGAATTTCTTACGAATATACGAAAATCTTGTTTGTTTCAATTTCGTATATTCGTACTTTTTCGTATTTCGTAGCCATTAGTATCCCAATTTTTTATTCACTATGTTCTTAAGCGGCTTTCCGGCAAGGAAATTTTTGAGATTGCCGCAAAAAAGAGCAATCGCGCGGTCCATATATTTTTCGGACATGCCGGAATGATGCGGGGTTATGATTACGTTTTCCATATCCCACAACGGGCTTCGTGGGGACAGCGGTTCTTCTTCCGTCACGTCGAGCGCCGCGCCTCCGATAATCTTTTTCTTCAACGCCGCGACAAGCTCTTTTTCATTTATAATTCCGCCTCTACCGATATTGATGAGGATGGCGGTTCGCTTCATATGTTTGAATTTACTCATATCAAAAAGATGATGAGTATCTTTGGTGTGCGGAAGGCAAATGCATACAAAATCCGCTTCGGGAAGCAAAGAATCCAGATATTTTTCGGTTTTGAGAAGGTCGACATACAGGGGTTTTGCTCGTGCATTTCGAGAAACCGCAATCACACGCGCCCCAAAGCAATGCGAAAGCCGCGCGACTTCCCCGCCGATATTCCCCAGTCCAGCGATTAGAACCGTTTTGCCCCTCAATTCGGTAACCGTTTGGTCCGGCTTCCAGATGTGTTTTGTCTGATTCAGCCACGTTTCGCGGAATCTGCGCGTGAACGTGAGCATAAAACCGATGACATGTTCCGCAATCGGCGTCGCGTGAATGCCGGAAACATTGGTAACGACAATCGGCGACCGTATCACTTCCGGCGTAAGCAGTTTATCAACTCCGGCGGAAAACGATTGCACCCACTTGATATTTCTTATGCCGACAAGTCGCGGGATATCGCCGGGATGTCCGGCAATAATGTCCGCGTCTCTGGCATACAGTTCAGCTTTTTTCTTATCCGCCGTTGCGCGCACTTCCACTTTGTTTTTGGTTATGCTCTTTATCTGCTTCAAATGAGCCGGCTTGAAAAAATGCGGATGGGAAGCGCGCACCGGATATGTCGCGATGAGGAGTTTCATAGAGTTTTTATTTTCCGTGACACTTCTTATATTTCTTTATCCATCCATGCGTATTTATGTCCTTCGGAAAAACCGTTTTTCTTCAAGAAACCGACCATACTGCCGTCGCTTTCCGCATTCGCCCATCCGTACACATAGGTTACTATGTGTTTTTTCAAATCGCCGAGGCACGCGTCCCACAACTGCTGCCCGATTTTTTGTTTTCTATGTTCCGGTCTGACTACAAGATATACAAGACATGCTGCCTTTGTTTTAGGTCCCCGTTCTGGATCTTGTCGGTTCGCGTAAATGAATCCAGCCGCCCCTCCTTCGGATTCGGCCAAAAGAAAAGTGCCTGACGGATTTTCGATCGCGGACATGAATTCATCCGGATCCATCCACGCTCCGCTTCGACTGACTCTAAATTCAGGGGTTTCTGCTCCCAATTTGTATAACGCATCGAAATCGCTCTTGGTTGCCGATCTGATTACCATATCTCTATTTCCCATGGCACTTCTTATATTTCCTCCCGCTTCCGCCCTTCGACTACGCTCAGGGCTCCGCTTCCGTTCTTTAGCATATCAAAGATTTTTCCCATGGCAGTGTTTGTACTTAACCGGCTGTCCGCTCTCTTTTTTCGCTCCGTCCTCCTTCGTTAAAACTACGGCGGACTTCGCTCTATTTTTTATGATATGACGCATTGATTAAACCGCATTTCTTATATTTGTATATCTGGTCAGTTGCCGGGTTCACCGCTCCGCACGGGCAGGGATCGTTGCGGCCAACTTTTGCGACATGGCTATTAGCGACATGCAATACAGGAGGAGTTGAAATTTGCGAACTTGTCGCTTGTCGCTTGTCGCTTGTCGCTAATTTAAAAATGTTCATAAACACCCACCCGTTGAAATTGTTCCAGAAATCCTTGAAAAGACGGCGGGCTTCGTGCCGGTATTCGACAATCGGGTCTTTTTGGCCGTACGCGCGAAGCCCCACTGACTCGCTCAATGCCTCCAAATCGTCCAACTGGTTCATCCAGAGAAGGTCGAGAATGCTTAAAAGCCGGTTTCTCGAAAACGGGTCGGCCGCGGCTTCTCCGCTCCGCGCGTGGAGCAATTCAATCAGATTTTCCTGCGAATCGTCTTCGGGGTAGGGATGATTCTTGTCCACAATTCCCGCTTCCTCGAAAGCCTTCCTCGTCATCGCGAGGCCTTCGGCCGCGGCGATCTCCGGAGATTGCTTCGCTACGCTCGCAAGGACATTGAGATACTCGCTTGATGCGTCGAAAATGAATTTTACCACGTCCTCGCGATTCATACTTTCAAGAATTTCCTGCCTGCGCTTGTAAATCGATGTTCGCTGTTTGTTCAACACGTCGTCGTACTCGAGAAGCCGTTTCCGCAAATCGAAATTGAATCCTTCCACTTTCGCCTGCGCCTGGCCGATTACTTTCGAAAGAAAACTCGCCTGAATCGGCTGGTCTTCCGGCAGGTTGAATGTCTCCATCATATTTTTAATTCTGTCACCGCCGAAAATCCGGAGCAAATCGTCTTCAAGCGACAGAAAAAATTGCGCCGAACCCGGGTCGCCTTGCCTGCCTGCCCTCCCTCGCAACTGATTGTCAATCCGGCGCGCTTCATGCCGCTCGGTGCCGATGACATGCAATCCGCCCAATCCCCGTATTTTCTCCGCTTCGCCGGGCGAAGGCGGATTCCCGCCCAAAATAATGTCAACGCCGCGCCCCGCCATATTCGTCGCGACTGTCACGGCGTTCGGCCGGCCCGCTTGCGCGATAATCGCGCCTTCGTGTTCGTTATTCTTCGCGTTCAAAACCTCGTGAGGTATTCCCGCGCGATGGAGTTTTTCGGACACGCGCTCGTTTTTTTCAATCGAAGTTGTGCCTACCAAAACCGGCTGGCCGCGCCGGTGCAACGCCTCGATTTCTTTCACAACCGCGTCCCATTTCGCACCCGCTGTTTTATAAATCACATCCGGCAGCTGCTCCCGAACAAGCTTCCGGTTCGTCGGAATGCTCACGACTTCAAGGTTATACACTTTGTGAAACTCTTCGGCGGACGTTTGCGCGGTGCCGGTCATGCCCGCGATTTTTTTATAAATCCTGAAATAATTCTGAATCGAAATTTTCGCGTATGTTCTCGATTCTTCTTTCACGAACACGCCTTCTTTCGCCTCAATCGCCTGATGAAGTCCGGCGTTGTATCTCCGTCCCTGCAACATCCTGCCGGTAAACTCGTCGACGATAATCACTTCTCCGTTTTTCACGACATAGTCCTTGTCGCGCCGGAAAAGCGTTTTCGCTTTCAGACACTCTTCGAGAAAATGAACCAAGCGAAGATTTTCCGGAGCGTACAAATTCTGAATGCCGATTATTTTTTCCACTTTTTCTATTCCGGAATCGTTAATGCTCACAGTTCTGAATTTTTCATCGACTTTGTAGTCCTCTTCCGGCTGGAGACGTTCCACAATTCTTGAAAATGTTTTATAGAACTCGCTCGATTCCGCGTCCGGAGCGGAAATAATGAGCGGCGTCCTTGCCTCATCGATAAGAATGCTGTCAACCTCGTCGATGATGGCGTAATAGTGCGCGGATTTTCGCTGATCGAGACGCGGATTTTCGCTGATATTATATCTGCGTTGATCCGCGTGAATTTCAATATCTGCGTTAATCTGCGCGCTTTGGACTTGGTCTTCGAACGAGTACGCGAGATTGTCGCGAAGATAATCGAATCCGAATTCATGGTTTGTGCCGTAGACAATGTCCGACAAATACGCTTCGCGCCTCGAAACGGGCCGCAAAAATTCCTGTTGTATCAAAAAACCTCCCGTTGAATCGCGTTCTCGATCCAACAGCGCGGATTCTCGCAAATTTTCACGCTGATTTTCGCTGATATATCCGCGTTTATCTGCGTCTGCATCCGCGTTAATCTGCGTATAGGAAGGGTCGTACGCGAACGCGGCGTTCGGCACCAGACAAGCAACGCTCAAACCGAGCGCGCGGTAAATCTGGCCCATCCATACGGCGTCGCGACGTGCGAGATATTCATTCACGGTCACGATATGCGCTCCTTCGCCGGCAAGCGCGTTGAGATACGCCGGCGCCACGGCGGCGAGCGTCTTTCCTTCGCCGGTCACCATTTCCGCAACCGCGCCGCGATGAAGAACAATGCCCCCCATTAACTGAACGTCGAACGGGCGCTGGCTAAGCGTCCGCTTCGCAACCTCCCGAACCGCGGCAAACGCCTCGACCAATATGTCGTCAAGCGTCTCGCCTTCTTTCAGGCGATTTTTGAATCCATCGGTTAAAGCGCGCAGTTCCGAATCGGAAAATTCCTTGAATTTTTCTTCAAGGTCGTTTATCTCATCGATTGCCGGCTTGAGAGATTTTATATATCGGTCGTTTGAATCGCCGAAAATCGTTTTTAAAATTGACATTGCGATAAAATTTTGTTATCCGCGAGAGCGACATTTTTCATATTTGGCAGCGAGCAACGCAATGAGAATAATTTTTCATTGCGGGCGAGCGAACCAAACAGAGAAATGTTGGCTCTGCAACATTTCTCATTTTACCCGGCGGCCGCTCCTCCGCGCCATTGCCGCCGCCTTTCCTTTGAAATGAGAAATTTCCCTTTTCAATTCGTCTTTGACTTCGTCAATGGCCGTTCTTATGTCTTCTCCGTTCGCTTCCGCCCGCAACATTGTCCCGCCGATTTTCAAATTCGCTTCCGCCCTGAATACCATCCCTTTATGATGATGCTTGGTCGTCCGTGAGACCTCGAGGAAAATTTCCGCCTCTCTATTTTTCTCGAATTTCTCCAGCGCCCCGAGCTTCTCGTAAATATAGGCCTTAAGGGCGGGCGTCACCTCAAGCCCCGCGTCTTCAATGATAATTCGCATATTGAACAGCATAATACAATTTCTATCATTTGCCAATGCAATAAAAAAACCCGCTCCGGCATATGCCGGAGCGGGAAGAGAACAAATTCTATCTCTTTTTTCCTCCTTTCTTCGCTTTTTTCTTTGCCATTTTAAAAAGTAAATGTTAGTTGGGCTACCGACCTTTATCGGTCTTAGTTTAAAATTTTTAAAAGACCAACGTGCCTAATCGAAACCTCGTTAAAATTTCAAATCTTTGTTCGGTCGAAATAAGAATTTCATTTTTATTTCTCCCTTGCTGGAAATTATAGCAAATAGATTTTGCGATTTTTAGAAAAACTGTGCATAACTTTTGCTCCGGATATTTTCCTTTCGGGAACCGCGATAAAATTTCTCCGGCGCCTGCATGCCCTGCCTGCCGGCAGACAGGCGGCAGGCAGAGAAATTTTTTATTGCCGATCGCTCCGATGTCTCATGGCACTATGCCGCGGCATAGCGGTAAAAAACCAAGCACGTCGGAGTTCCGACAGCCCTCCGACAAAAAAATTCCCCGCTCTTATGAGATCTCTAAGAACTTCCCGAAAGAAAAAGTCCCGCGTTTGCCGGAAAATCAGATTCTCTGCACTTCTTCCTCCAAAATTATTCCGAATTTTCCGTGGACTTCGTTTTTCACGAGCTCAATTAACGTTTTCACGTCTGATGCCTTCGCTTCAAGCACGTTTACGATGAAATTGGGATGCTTGGGAGAAACCATCGCCCCGCCGAAGCTGACACCCTTCAACCCGGCCTCGGAAATCAGATACGCCGCCGGCACCACGGGCACAGGGTCTGTCTTCACCGGTATGGCCGCTGATTTACGCGTACTGCCAGGCAAATTTAGGCTTATACTATCCGCGCTTATCCGCGTTAAGGGGACGTTTTTAAAAATACTTCCGATATTGGGATACTCCAACGGATGCCTTTCCCGACGATAATTTATTTTTTCGTGAATTGATTTTCGGACGGTTTCCGTATCGCCTTTTTTCAGAGCAAATACCGCGGACATAATAATCTCCGTTCCTCCTTTCTTTTTAAAAACGCTTGAACGATAGCCGAAGTCACACGCCGGCGCCTCGCGTTCAACTTCTTTTAATTTCTCGATATCAAAACTCCGGACGCTTTTTATAAGGTCTTTTGTTTCTCCGCCGAACGCTCCCGCATTCCCGCGAACCGCTCCGCCAACGGTTCCCGGCAAACCGCCCGCCCATTCAAGACCAGTCAGAGAATGAGTAATTAAGTAATTAAGTAATTCGGCAATTGGGATGCCGGCGCCGACATTCACTTCGTTGCCGTCTTGTTCCAGGAAATGAAAATCCGGCTTCAGCGCCAAGCCGTCGAATCCTTCATCCGAAACCAAAAGATTCGTGCCGCCGCCCAAAACGAATATCGAAAGATTTTTTTTACGGGCTTCCCGGACGGCGCTCTCCAATTCATCAAGATTGCGCGCTTCAAAAAAATAACGCGCGGGTCCGCCGATTTTATAACCTGTATGCCCGGCAAGCGGAATGTTTTCTTTAAACATAAAAGTGTCATGGGTCAGGTATCAGGTGTCAAGAAAATATC
The DNA here is from genome assembly GCA_016204335.1 of Candidatus Liptonbacteria bacterium. Classification (GTDB taxonomy): domain Bacteria; phylum Patescibacteriota; class Minisyncoccia; order UBA6257; family 2-01-FULL-56-20; genus JACQKU01. The sequence goes on along the minus strand of JACQKU010000014.1, from coordinate 31,316 downwards.
TATGAAACAAAATTGGACCTGACACATGATAATTGACGGTTGAAGCTCTGATGGAGCGGCCGAGGTGACCTCCATTGCTTTGTTTGAAGAATGAGTGCTCTCCGGCCGCTCCGAATATATATTACTTAATTAAGTTTCAGTATTCAAACCAGGCAGTAGAAGTTCGGCCAGTCGCCATAGGCGGCATCCGTATTCAAAAGCCGAACTTTCACTGCCTGGCAAAAACAAAACCGCCCAACCCTTGCGGGCGGGACGGCTAAACAAAGCGGATGCGACATACCTTAGTCGATATCATCGTTAAGGCATATTCACACTCATTCGAAGAGAGTATAGCATGGCTTGCAACTAAAAGTCAAGGTGCTGTACTCGTCCACAACATATGAGACTCTTCGGCGGGTAGTTGATTCACAATATACCTCAACGGAGAAATCAAGCCAATCGACCAGTGCGGCCTGCGCGTGTTGTACCACAGTAACCAATCCATAAGTTCTCGATTGAATGCGGGAAGGTCGTATGCCAACAAATGTCTGTTCTTCGAGATAAAGGCTTCGGACAAGGTCCGGTTGAATCGTTCGATCTCCGCATTCATCTGGGGAGAACGGGGATAAATATGGAAATGGATAATGCCTTCTGTGGTCAGATAGGACTCAAAATGATTTGCAAATTCGCTTCCGTTATCCGTCTGCACATGAGTCAGAGAAATTGGCGCCACGTCTTTGAAGGTCTGCATAAACTCAGCGGCATGCTGCGAGCCATGCGAGGGGTAGCCATACGCGAAAGCAAACTTCGTTTCTTGATCAATCGCGGTCAGAATATACCGCTTGATGCCGTTCGTGAATCTCACCACGGTATCGGCTTTCACGAGAGCTCCCTCATGGCCATTGCTCCGCAGTTTCTTCTTGTATTGCGGGGCTATTCGCTCGTTGAGCCGTCCGGTCTTTCCCGAGAAAGAGAGTTTGCGCGGGTTCGGAAGTTTGCCGGCGCGCTTCATATCATCGAGCATCCTGCCGACCGTTGACGGCGAGAGCGTTGCGATGCCGTCTTCCTTGAGAAGCAAGGCAAGTTTCTCTTTGCCTATGCGCTCGCGTGAACGTTCCGTGAGAATGAGGTCTTTGACTGATTCAGGGATCGTCCGTTTCCGTCTGTTCTTCGGCGCGGTGCTTCCCGGATTCAATGCCTCGAGCTTGCCGCTTCCGGCATGGAGATTGTTCTGCCATCGAAACAAGGTGGGACGAGAAATGGTGAACGCCTCTTTGGCTGCGGCATCCCCGTGCTTCTGCCAGAACGCGAGGATGCGGGCGCGTTCCTCTGCTTTACGGGTAATCATATCCCGCAAGCGTAGCGCCTCGTTGTAGGTTGAGACAAACCCTCGGGTATGAGCTATTTTGCTATGGATTCGCATGACTTTTCGACCGTTCGAAAAGTCTCATATGTATCTGAACTTGTGCAGGTGCTCCGGTTTTCGTTTTGAAAGCACCGCCGTAAAAACACTCCAGCGGTGTTTTTCGTCTTCCTCTCAGCAACAAAAGTCCTTCGGACACCAAGCTTTTGTTGCCTCCGAGAGCTGCTTTCAAAACGAAAATCTCCGCGTTGGGTAGAAGCGGGAAAAAACTTCCATATACGTATTCTCACTTCGAAAAGTCTCAAAAATGAACGAGACCCCCGACGAACGCCTGTGCGGCGTGTGGGGGCCTGGACTGGAACGGCGGGAAGATTGTGAGCAGAGGAGGTCAGCTGGTCGCGACGCCCCACATGCCCAGACCGAGGGTACCGGCGTAAAGGGTGAATCCGATACCAGCGTTCAAGGGATGCGCCGGCATGGCATGCGCGAGGCACGCCATCCCGACCAGAGAAAGAAGCGCAATCGCCCAATTCATTCCGATCCTCCTTTTCCTACCCGCTTCCTTTCAGAAAGTCGGGTGTTTCGCCTTGAAGCGAAACTTTAGGGAATCTTTTGCCGTAATGTTTCCGCAGCAATAAAGAAAATTCAGAAAATCCTCTTTGTTGCCGCAGAAATTCAACTGTCAAAATTCTGGATACAAGATAGCACACTTTTATTTATCTGTCAAGCGGCGTGGCTTCGGACTTGGTTTTAAAAACAATATATTTATACCCGAGGAAGTTCCACAAAAAAACGGTGAAAATTCCCGAGAAAGGCGCGACAATGTTCACTAGAACGTTTTGGGAAGGAATAACGTTTCCGCCGACGGTTCGAACCGCCGTGGCAACGGCGATATTCAGGAATCCTCCCAGAATCGCCACGACGTAAAATTTAGTCACCTCGTCCGCCCGGGGTTTCGCGCTCGCCTCGAACGTCCAGTACTTGTTCCAAAAAAAACTGTTCGTTGTGGAGGCAAGAAATGAAATACCCTTAAACACCGCGAAAGTTGTCGGCCCGGGCAGGACGCCCCATAAGAATGTTTCGAGATTCAGCACTCCGAGGTCAATCATGCTGTTCAGCGTTCCGACAGAGACGAATTTGGCGAACTGATAAACAATCCTGACCGAACGCCCTATATACGCCGCTATGAAGAGCGCCGCCGGCGCGCCAAATAAAAAGAGGAAGAACGCAACGAAACGCATCGCAATAAGCGAAGCGCCGGTCGCGTTAACAATCTCTTCCGAGAAATTCGAAATCACGGGTTGGACCAAAAAGCCCACCGCGGTTCCTATCGCCACGGACAAAATAAAGTCCTTCTTAGTCATCGTTTGAGAATTTAATCCTATTACCGAAGCTCATAGGTAACCGAAACCTGTACTTTAATTTCCTGAGTCCCCGGCTCAATCGCCGGAACCGGCGCGGAATCCGCCATTACGCCGCCCATAGCCGCGCTTTCACGCGCGTAAAAAATAGGCGGATTTTGATTTTCGGAAATATTCAGAACTTTTCCGATCTTCGCTCCGTTTTCCGAAGCCATTCCATTCGCTTTGGCTTGAGCTTTTTTGAATGCGTCAGTCCTGGCTTCCGCGAGGAATTTTTCCTGGTCGTCAACGACAAAAGAAATCCCTCCTATCTGATTCACGCCGAGCGGAGTCACTCCGCCGACCACTTTCGCCGTTTTGGAAAGGTCGCGAATTTTGACAAGCACCGTCTGGTTGAACGCGTAGCCGTCGATATAACTCCTTCCGGTATTTCTGTCGTAAGCGTAATTCGGCGAAAGATTGTAACCCGTGGTTTTAATGTCTTTCGCATCGATTCCCTGCGCCTTAAGATTTTGGATGACTGCAGATATTTTTGCGTTGTTCTCCGATGTCAAATCTTCGGGATTTTTTCCCCGGGACACGACCGAGAACGAAACCTCGGCGACATCGGGCGAAACAGTCGTTTTGCCTTCCGCTGAAACCGTGATTGTCCGCACTGGCGGCAATGAATTTCCGTACTGCCTGATTGCAGGCATCACGAAAAAAACGAGATTCACGATAATTCCTGCAACAAGAACGTCAAGCAGAATCCAGAAATAGTTTTTGTAAGATATGTTATCCATTTTTTTATTTTATTAATTTTTTAATTATTAACGCTGCAAATGATTTTCACGAACTCTTCGGCCTTTCGGGCTTCATCGCCCGTTTTTATTCTATCATAAACGCTCCTAATTCCGAAGAAACTTGAATGAAGCGAGGATTTGGTTGAAAATGTCCTCGTATGGTTTTTTTACACCAAGAATCATTTTATATGACGCAAAAGGTAAAATGATATCGCTTTCTTCTGTTCCTTCAAATGTATAGTTATATCTTTCCCCGACAACTCCAGCGATATTTGTTGTCAAACCAGTACCTTTCAAATCGGAAAACTGTCGTTCTGCAAAATCAGGCGTAACAACATTTATGACTATTGGATCGGATATGTATATGCCCTCTACTGGTGATCCAATGAGATTAAACTTACTGAATGGACTATAAACCTTATTCTCCTCAAACTTCCAACTTTCCGGATACTGAAACTCAAATCCGTATTCTGTGTTTCTGTAAGTTTTTGTTCCCGCGGTACTGCTTGCTTTGACGAGTGAAACTAAGGGGGCGACAGGAAGTGTAGGCGCAGATGGCAAGGAGGAGCTCGTTGCGGCAGGTAGAAGAGATTGCGATTGCAGAACCGGTTTCTGAAGTTTTTGCCCAACGAGTATCCAGAGCACGACAACGGAAATACAAACAATAAGAAGAGCGGTTATGGCGAGAAATAGTTTTTTGCCGTTAGTCGTCATTGCCTTCGTTATCTTCATCTTCGCCGCGTTCGCTGGTGGAAACAATACGAACGGAGTCAGAACCCTTGATTACGGTGCCGTTTGCAAGTTGGCCAATTAAACTTGCCTGCGTGCTTGACGGCGTAAGGTTGAGCGCCCGGATTGGGAAACGAACTATTGCGTCAGGAAAGCCGTCTTTGTTTATATCTTTGTATTTTACGACGGGTTTTTTATTTTCTTTTAATTTTATCGTGGCTCCCAACAATCTCACGGTTGCGAAATCTATATTATTAACGTTCAGGGTTGCTGAGCCGAAAATTGCAACAGGCAATATTCCATGAGAATTGAGGTTAATATTATTCGGGCTTTCGTTGGGCCTGATATCGATTGCGGCAGGAACGAAAACGCTTATACTACTGCTGGTCGACACTGTTACACCATAACCCTGGGACGGTATCTGTCTCACAGTTGCACTGTTTGCCAAAACAGTAGTCTGTCCGCCAATCGTAACATCGAGCGTGTATGTTGCAACAAGAGAAGTTCCAAGAACTGGCACAACTTTTATCGTATAATCCCCGGTTTTGAGCGTCGGGGAGTATACACGTTTAATAGAATTGCCATCTGCTCCTTTTTCCATTTCCGAGTAGTAAAACACTCCAGGAATTTCTCGTAGAAATTCTTCGTTAGATGATACAACCGTCATAGGCGTAATCGTAAATCCATCAGGGTCGCTAACTATAAGACCAACTGGTGAATAAGCGCTTGCCAAAAAGCCATACGGTGCTGCTAAGGTGACCAGCTTGAAACCAACAAAACCAGTTTGTGGTTGCTTTCGGATGTCTTTGGATCGCCCAATAACTCCGAGAGCTTTGGAAGCTGCGCTAACCACATCGAAACCACCAGTACTACTCCCGACATACATCTCGACATGGTCGATATGACCATCTTGGCCAGGATCACCATTCGCGTCAACGTTATCGAAAAACATCACATCTCCGGGCTTAAGTTGTGATTCAGCAACTGGTATCGTATTACTCATATATTGTGCATTGGCCCCTTCATATTTCACAAAATTATTCACAAATGGCTTTAATGCATCGACACTCCGGTTAAACGCCCACATGATAAGACCAGAACAATCCACACCTAAACCGAAATCTTTACCTGGCATTGTCAATGATTGATTCCAAAACGTATAACCGCTTTTGATCATACTGGCGGAGATAAATTGATTTGCGTCGTAATCCCATCCCTTGCCGCCAAAAAGGTACGAGGAGTTCAGAAGTTGCTTCGCCAACTCTGCCGCGTTTTGTCCTAAGTTATTAACGACAAAATCCGTATTGCCCGCCGTTCCGAACTCCTGCCAGTCGGAGGCGGCGTTCGTTGCCGTATCCACCGCCCTTGCGCGCCACCGATAGTTGCCGTTCTGAAGTCCGGTTGCAGTTGCGGTTGCAACACTGCCGGGAGGAACGGGTGTAGTCGTTGCGTTGGCAATGCCCGTAAAAGTTTCGCTCGCCGTATATTCCACTTCCAGCCGCAATGGGTCGCTCGATGACGATTGCAACATCGCGCCGAATACCACCGTATCTTCCGTCGTCGCATTGCCTTCGGCGATAGAGGTTGTAGCATCGGATTTGGACTGCTGCAAGCCGGTAATTGAAGGCAGAATAGCTCCTCCGTTTATAACAAAATACGAATCGTTAATTTCCAAATCGAGACCGGTAAAATTATCGCCAAACGAAACATTATTGTAATACCGGCCGGTAATCACATCGCTTGCCGAACCCGCAGTGGTTAAAGCGCCCGCGCTAATACCGATGCCATAACTCCCTTGCGCGACAAAATAATAATGATTGGCAGTGAGAGTAAAAGCAGGTGAAAACGTAAAAGTGTATTCCGACCCCGTAAAACCGCTTTCGTTTACCGCCGTATTCGTCGAGGAAGCAACAAGGATGGGCGAAGTTAAAGGATTGCTTGTCAGACCCAAATCGTATAAGGCGAGATTGAATGTTGCGGATTGAGCACTCCCATTTGAGGATTTAATCCAGTATCGAATATCGGATACGGTAAAAGCGGAAGAAGCAAGGAATGTTTGTCCGCTACGATAATTATTGAATGAAAATTGAATGCCTGCGTGCGCCCTTGTATCGTGAATGGTTTGATTAATAAGCGTATCCGCCAAAACAAAGCGCGAAATGAAAAGTATGCCTAATCCTGTCAGTCCTAAAATTATTTTTGTTTTGTGCTTCATGTTTTTAATAATACGCAACCGATGAAACTGCGGCGATTATCTTTTTAAATTCTTGATGCTTTAAACTCGCGCTACCGACCAGCGCGCCATCCACTTCTTCATACTGCAGGAAATTCCGGACGTTTGAGGAATTTACGGAGCCGCCGTACAAGACAGGAGTAGCGAGTAATGAGTAGTGAGTAGTGAGGAATTGCTTAATAAATCGTATCATTTCGGCGGCGTCTTCGGGCTTGTCCGGTTTTCCGGCGCCGCCTGCGCTGATTGCCCATATCGGCTCGTAAGCTACAATAAGCGACATGGGATTAGCGACATGGGATTTGGAAATTCCTTTTAAATCTCTCTGCAATTGTCGTTTTACAAAACTTTTCGCTTCCTTTATTCCTTGTCGCATGTCTCTTGTCGCTCGTTTGGGTTCGCCGACGCACAAAATAACTTTCAAACCGGCTTTCATCGACGCCTGAACTTTTTTGTTAACCATCTCGTCGGTTTCATTTAGAAGGCGGCGCCGCTCCGAGTGGCCGACAATCACATACTCTGCGCCGAGATTTTTGAGCATCGTCGGCGACACTTCGCCCGTGTATGCTCCCTTGTCTTCCCAAAATACATCCTGCGCTCCCAACTTGATGCTTGATACTTGATACTTGATACATTCAAGGTATGGAAACGGCGGCGCGATAACAACTTCGATATTTTTTTTCTTCGGAATTCCCGCATCAATCTTCTTCGCAAGCGAAAACGCCTCTTTCGCAGAGATTGGATTCATCTTCCAATTAGCAACAATGAGTTTTTGCATTTCTTACAAATGCTTCTGCAAATGTTTCCAGGTTTTTTGGGCTTCGGCGACAAGAACTTTTTGCTGTTGGCTTGAGAGAAATTTTGCTTTGCCGTAATTCTTCGCCGCGTTTTTCACAAACTGAGCGTATTCCTTCTCCCCCACTTTTTTCATTTTCTTCAATTTGGGAGAAAGATGCGCATAAAATTCCGCCGATTTCTTTTTGACTTCTCCGCGAAGTTTTTTGCCTGATTCCGGAGCGAGCAGAAGACCAGCCGCGACTCCCAACGCCGCGCCCACCAACGCTCCTCCCAAAAGTTTTCCTCCGCGTTTATTATTTTTCATCGTGTTATTGTCATCGTTATTGTCACTCTGACACTGACTTCCCACGACCTTTTTTGCGCTGTTCGTTAGATTTCCTTTTCGTAAAAAACGAAAGGAACGGTATGCGGGAAAACGCCGCGAGCAAATCTTTGATTCCTTCCCGCGCGTCGCGGGAAGTGTCGCTGATGTCGCCGGAAATTTCTTCCAGCCGTTTCGTGATACCGATCAAATGATACGCGACAATCGCCGCCAAAATCCCGAGGACAAGTATCGCGAATGAAATCACCAAATAGAAAAATGTCTGGGAAAATATCAGTGCGTCCATACCAGGTAGTAGAAATGCGATTGCAACATTATTTATGGTAACTGCGTGATTGGGTGATGAAACGATGACCTTTGCTTATATTTTGTTTACTCATAATAGCATAGCATAATATAAAATTTGGTTGCTTAAATCGCATTTTCACTACCTGGCATAGTTTGACTATACCAAAAAATCGTATGTCTCTCAAACAATTAAAGCCGGAGCGTATAAGGATTCGTCTCTTTCAATTTGAAGCCGAGTTTTTGGTAAAGCTTATTGGCGGCAACACGCGAAGGTCGGCTCGTGAGATATAACTTTTTAACCTTTTTCTTGCGGGCAACCCGAATAAGCATTTGAAGTATCTTTTTCCCTAATCCTTTGCCCCTGTACGCGCTGTCTACCACGACTTCCTCGACGGTTCCAACAGTTTTTCCGAGCATAATGATGATATAGAGCGTTGCCATACCAACAATGTTCCTGCCGTTTTGGGCGACGATCATTACTATCTTTTTATCGCTGACAATGTTTCGAAGATCAAAAAGCGATCCGCTATGTTCGGAAGGATTCTTACGCAACTGCTTCAAGAGATGATTGAGGTCGCGCACCGCCGCTTTATCCGCTTTTTTCAATTGCTGAATCTTGATCATTTTTTTAATCCGTCATTGCGAGGAGTCCTTCGACGTTACTCAGGATAAACTCCGCGACGTGGCAATCTGGATTGCTTCACTTCGCTCGCAATGACAACTATATTGGTTTGCCGACATACTCCACATCGCCTTCCTCAAAACGCCGGTATGGCTTTTCGTTCACCATTTCCTCGTGCGCGTGCGCGATTATTCCAGGTAGGCGTCCAAGCGCGAAAAACGCTTTTCCCAGACGCCAGTCGAATCCGAGCTCCGAAATTACCGCGGCAATCGCGGCGTCGATGTTGAGCGGCAATTTTTTGCCGGACTGTTTTTCAAGTTCTTTTTGGATTGCAATCGCGCGGCCGGCATATTTGCCGTAGAATTTCAGTTTTTTCGCCTTGGCAAAAATTGCCGCCGCGCGCGGGTCGGCTTCTTTATATATTTTGTGTCCGAATCCGGAAACGCGCTCTTTTTTCGCGAGCGCGCCGGAGACAATCTCCGCCGGTGTTTTATCCGACTGAAACATTTTTGCCGCTTGTTCGATTGCGCCGCCGTGCCAGTCCCCCGTCGCGAGAAATCCAGCCGCTAGCGCGACATTCATCGGATTGCCGACGGAAGCGACTGTCCGCGCGACAAACGCGGACGGCGCTTCAACGCCGTGCTCGATCGGAGCCACAAGAATCGCGTCGAACATTTCCTTCTCGCGCTTATTCGGAAATGTCCCTTTCAAAACAAGAAAAATCGCCTCGGCAAAAGAGCGCTTTTCGATGAGTTTGGTCAACGCCTCGCCTCGGATATAAAGCTCGCCGTTTTTATGTGTACTGATCGCCGTTTTCCACTTCATTTGTTTATTTGTTGTTTATTTGTTTTTCTTTTTATTCTCCTATTCGCGCGAATTAGAGAAGATAACTTGATTCCCAAAAAAACATTTTTCTCGTTGATTTCCCGCGTAGCATTGACTTACTTCATTCTTCCACGAAGTAGCTGCCGAAGCAACCACGGAATTTCATCAAGAGTAGCCGCAACCGGCACGCCCGCTTTTTTGAAAGCCCGCACTTTCGAATCGTATCCGCCTTTTCCTTTCGCGACAATCGCGCCGGCATGTCCCAACACGGTGCCTTGCGGAAGGCGCGCGGTAAATTTTCCCGCCACCACCGCGACAACCGGCTTCTTGAATTTTTCTTTTCGGATAAACTCCGCCGCCTGCTCTTCGTATGTGCCGCCAACTTCACCGAACAGTATCACTGCTTTCGTTTCCGGATCCTTCCCAAACAATTTGAGCGCGTCCACGAAATCGAATCCGATAATTTGGTCGCCGCCGATGCCGAGCACCGTGCTCTGGCCTATGCCTGCGTTCGTGAGCGTCACCGCGATTTCCGCGGTCATTCCTCCGCTTTTTGAAACAACGCCGACCGAACCGGGCGTGAACACATTTCGAACGAGCGAACTCCCGATGCTTCCGATTTTCACTTTCTCTTTTGGAGAAATCACGCCGACAGATGAAGGGCCGACGAGTATCGTGCCTTTCGCGCGAGCCCGCGCGACAATCTCCGCGCAATCCAAAGTCGGCACGTGCTCGGCGAGAATATTCACTAACGGAATTCCCGCGAATATCGCTTCCATTGCCGCGTCTTTGACCGCCGCCGCGGGAACAGCGATGAGCGAGGTGTTTATACTCCGGTGTTTTGCGAGCGCCTGACGCACAGTGTCATACACAGGCACGCCGGATATTTTCTGTCCGCCTTTTCCCGGCGTCACGCCCGCGAGCACTTTTGTCCCGTACGAAAGCATCTCGTTGCACGCCCGCGCGCCCTCATGCCCGGTGATGCCCTGAATCAAAACGCGCGTTTTTTTGTCGACTAAAATGCTCATGGAAAATTCAAAAATCAAATCTCAAAATGCAAAATGAAAAAGAAGAAATTAAAAAAGAATTGTTAAAGGCTTTTTGCATTTTACTCTTTCATTTTGATATTTGCAGTTTGAATTTTGATTTTATCATGGTACGCATATTTCACCATCAATTTCGCCGACTCCGCCATCGAGGTTTTCGAATTAAAAAGGTGGAAGTCGTACCCCTCTTTTTTGGCTACTTCGCGGAGCATCGCGAACGCTTTTTCCTGATTGGGGCCGTCGCGCCGGATAACAATCGGATATGCCGGTTTCGGTTTTACCTGCCGGAGTCCTTCGATAAATCCTTTCAGTGTTTCGTAAATGTCCGTGAAATTCGCGGTGCCGCCGATTACCCACGCGCCTTTGAGCCCGGGCCTGCCGAGCACGCGCTGTGTTAGCGCTTTTACCACGTCAGCCGGAGGGTTGCCGGAGTATTCGGTGTAATTCGCGGGCTTCCCTTTATACTGGAGAAGCGCGTCAATGTTCAAAAGCGACGCGCCGCCGCCGGACGCCAAAATCGCGATGTCGCCGCCGAGTTCGATGAATCTCCGCTCGCCGGGGTTCAATTTTTCGTCGTCAAGAATGACTTTCGCGTCTCCCGCGATAAATTCTCCGCTCGGAGTCCGAAACAACGGATTGATTTCGGCGACGAGCGCGTATTCGGAAACAAAAAGCTTCCATAAATTTATAATGACCTTCGCGAGGCCGTTGATATCTTCGGACGGAACTTTTCCTTTTGACAGCGCTTCGCGGATTAAAAACGGTTTTGCGCCGAGAAGAATATCGAGCGGCGCGACATTCGCCTTCAGCGCGATGGCTATGCGCGAGCCGCCGCGGGAAGAAAAAGCCAAAACCGGACCGCGCGTGTCGGTGTCGTAACTCAACGAAAGATAATATTCGCGCGAAGCCGAGATACGCCCCTCAACTAAAATTTTTTGAACGGGTTCGCCGCGGATATGCGCCGCGAAAAGTTTTTTGAGCCCGTGTGAAAGTTCCGATTTATTTTTCGGGAAAAGAATACCGCCCGCGCTTTTCCGTTCACCGGACAAAACCTGGGCTTTAAGTACGACCGGCAACTTAATGCCGGAAACTTTTCCGGATTTTTCCAGCAACACGCTCTTCGGCACCGGAATGCCGTATTTCTCAAAAAGCCGCTTGCCTTCGAATTCGTATAACCTCATTCGGGAGATTATAACAGGTTTTTGCGCCCGCGATAATGCAGCGAAAAAAATTGACAAAATACCCTTAAATGTTCTATATTACTTTCAGCTCTTTAATAATATAACTCCTCGATACGCAAGAACTTGGAAACTAACTTTCTTGGTTATTGCGTCTCAAGGCGAAGAGATGACTGAAATGCTTCTAACTCTAACCTACTAAGGAGAGTGCCGTGAAAATAGCTGGGTTGTGTTGTATTTTGGTATTCGTGATGTGCGTCGTAGGCGGCGAAGTGGTGGAGCAACCCTTGCTCCGCGGAACTTTCGCCGTTGTGGCAGGGCTCTTTGGCGGAATAGGGATTCTGTTTTTTGTAAGAGCGTCGGAGCAAACTCAAACCCGGGATTGAATAAACCAATCCCACCACAAGGGGGCCGCATGACCAACTCGATCACTCGCACCACTGTTCCGGCCGCAAGAGTCCGCCTGCAGGTCATTCGAGAAGGGCGGACTTCCGGGTACTTGGCTCTTATGCATCACAGTAGTGGGCTCCAGCGCGTGATTAACCCGCGCAGAGTCAGCCCCAGAATGGCTCACCGGTTCGAAGAGGCGAATCCGCGCGAGCACGGACGGTATACGTATTGGGCGAAACTCGAGTTCACTCCCGACGAGCTCAAGCAAGTCGGGTTCAATTCAATGAGGACGACGTCTGTCGTATGCTCTGCGCGCCCGTAGTGCAGGAGTTGGAAGCATGCCGGTGCGCAAGGAGGGCTTGGAGGAATTCACGGCCGCGACGCGTCCAGTGCGTCGCCGGCGAGCTGAGAGACCTCCTCGAGCCGCTCGGCAGAAATCGCCACCGCCGCTAGGACGCGGCGGCGAGCGAAGCAACGAGGGGTGTCCGTGCCACGTGCGCGGCGCCCCTCAAGTTTTTATAATAAGTTTCAATCTCCAATCTTTGATATACTTTACCTATGTGTGGAATATTCGCTTACACGGGCAAGAAAAACGCGGCGGAAGTGCTTCTTGACGGCCTTACTTCCCTAGAATACCGGGGATATGATTCGGCAGGTATTTTTATTCCCGAAGCGGGAACCGTCAAGGCAGTCGGCGCGGTTGGCAATCTAAAAGCGAAAGTTCCGCAAAACTTTAAAGGGCAAAGCGGAATCGCGCATCTGCGCTGGGCAACGCACGGCGAGCCGACCGAGATAAACGCCCATCCGCATTCGGATTGCGCCGGTGAAATCTGGGTAGCGCACAACGGCATCATAGAAAATTACAAGGAAATCAAAGACAAGCTCATCAAGAAAAAACATACGTTCGTTTCCGACACCGACACTGAAGTTCTTGCCCATTTGATAGAAGAAAATTTGAAAAAGGAAAATGACTTCGAAAAAGCGGTAATTGCCTCGCTTCGCGAAGTCCGAGGAACATATGGCCTCGCAATCGCATACAGCAAAGAACCGGAAAAAATCATCACTGGCAGGATGGGCGCTCCGGTTGTTTTGGGCTTGGGCGAAAACGAAAATTTCATCGCGTCCGACCCGTCGCCGATTCTGCGACACACGAAAAACGTGATTTACCTGCGCGACGGCGAAATCGCGGTCATTACGCCTTCATCGCACAACATCTACACGCTCGACCACAACCGCGTAATCGGAACGCCGGAAACAATCGAGTGGGATATTTCGCAGGCGCAAAAAGGCGGCTACGAGCATTTTATGCTGAAGGAAATTATGGAAGCGCCGGAGGTTTTGAAAAATACGATTCGGGGAAGATTAATCGTCAAGGACGGACTCGCGAAACTCGGCGGGCTCGAATCGGTTGCGGATAAACTGCGCGATGTAAAACGGATTATCATTGTCGCCTGCGGCACGGCGTATTATGCCGGTCTTGTCGGCGAATATATGCTCGAGGAATACGCCGGCATTCCCGTTGAAGTCGAAGTAGGGTCCGAGTTCAGATACAGAAAACCGGTCATTGACGGCGATACGATTCTTCTCGCTATTTCCCAGTCGGGCGAAACGCTCGACACGCTCGAAGCAATCCGCGAAGGAAAACGGAAGGGCGCGCTCGCGCTCGGCGTCGTGAACGCCATCGGCTCGACCATCGCGCGCGAAACAGACGCGGGCATTTACAACCATGCTGGCCCTGAAATCGGCGTCGCGTCCACGAAAGCGTTCATATCGCAACTGACCGCGCTTTCACTCATTACGCTTTTCCTCGGCAGGCAAAGGCAAATGTCCGCCACAATGGGAAAACGGATAGCAGAAGAATTGCTTTTACTGCCGGAAAAAATCGAGGCGATTTTGGGGCAAAAAGAATATTTGCAATCGCTCGCGGAAAAATATGCGGACTCGCGCGATTTTCTCTACATCGGAAGAAAATACAATTATCCCATCGCGCTGGAGGGCGCGCTGAAACTGAAAGAAATTTCCTATATCCACGCGGAAGGATGCGGAGCCGGAGAAATGAAACACGGGCCGCTCGCGATGATTGACGAGAATTTTCCGACCATGGCAATCGCGCTCCGCGACAGCGTCTACGAAAAAATGCTCTCGAACATGCAGGAAATCAAAGCGCGGAAAGGAAAAATAATCGCGCTCGCGACCGAGGGTTCGGAAGAAGTTCGCGGTGTCGCCGATGACGTCATCTACGTTCCAAAAACGCTTGAAATGCTCTCGCCGATTCTTTCGGCGATTCCGCTTCAATTATTCGCCTATTATTTCGCGCGGCAAAAAGGACTCAACGTCGACCGCCCGCGCAATCTCGCGAAATCGGTGACGGTGGAGTAGGTTATTATAGGATCGCTTGATATTTTTTCTCTTTAGAGCTTTAATCAAACTAGCTCTTTGCAACTTCTTCCTTGTCAGCCGGAAGCGCCTGTCAATAACGACCGACTCTTCCACCCTGACGAAGGAGGACAAGATGTGGATTGGCTCGAACCGCTCCGTGGTGATGAAAGTCCGGAACTTGAGCCCTGAAAGATCAAGAGAGCTCTTCCGGGCGCTCATCGAACCGTGGTATGAGTCACTCAAACCGTCGCCGGCGCCATCGGACGCCTCGCCGAAGAAGCGCTCGGCCAAAAAGAAGTAGTCAAGCCGTCCCCTGCAGGACTGTTGAAGTCGCAGGCGGGCGGCTTCTTCAGTTTTAAATATTTGTAGCGCTTACGGGAATCCCCGCCTTTGCTAAAAGCTTCGGCGGGCAGGGAACCCTTTAGCCAGTAGCCTCAAGGGGAATCAAACCCCTGTTCCGACGTTGAGAACGTCGTGCTTGCCCCGCACCGAGCTTTGCTCTGGTGCGCGGGTAGATTAATCCAACCTTTCCGAATTCTGTTTCAGCCATTTTGCAATTGCTTTTACGTCATGCTTCTTCAACGCAACGCCGAGAATGAACTTTTCGGCTTGGTTGTTGGTAGAAACAAGAGTATAGCCGTTCAAAAAGAGAAATCGTGCCGCAACCGCGAGCTCCGTCCGCTTGTTGCCGTCGATAAACACATGGTACGTCGCCAACGCTTCGAAATACACCCCGGCCTTGCGGAACACTCCGGCGTACAACTCTTTTCCGCCGAATTTCATTTTGGGTTTTTCGAGCAATGAAGCAAGAAGGCGCTAGTCGCGCACCCCGTGCGCGCCGCCCGTAGCGTCAAGAATACGGGCGTGCAACACCAAAATCTCTTCTCCGCTCACATACCGCATAAGATTATTTTTTCGCGAGAGCGTCGAGTGCGTTCCGATACCGCTTGATAAACGCATCGGTCCATTCCAAAAGTTCTCCGTTGACCTGCGGCGCCAAAGGTTCAATCCGAACTACCCTACGCTTGGCGTCAACTTCAAGGCGGATTCTGTCTCCCACTTTTAACCCCAAAGTTTTTAGAGATTCCTTGGGAATCGTGACAGCCGCGGAAGTTCCCACTTGTAATACTTTTTGAGTCATAATGGGATTATAATTTGATTATAATCGTTGTCAAGCCAAAACATCGACCGCCCGCGCAATCTCGCGAAATCGGTGACGGTGGAGTGAGTCTTACATTAACTTACGTTAAATTAGCGTTGATGAAGAAAAAAGCTAAAATAATTCCTGCTATATACGCTACGATTGCAACCTTATAGTTTATTCCCTGCATTTTCGCGATTCCTTTAGTTTCTGCCTTAGTTGCATTACTCCAACTTATTTGGCTGGCCCCAAAAACAACCAGCGACGAGGAAATAAGTGAAATAATCAAACAAATTTCTGACGCTATAAACAAATAACGATATACCATTACGCCCTTAAGGCTTTGAACAAATGGAATCATAAGCGTCAAAGTCCCTCCCGCTAATAATGACCAATGGAGAAAAAATTTTAATCCAGCATCGAAAGCATATTCCAAACTCTTTCTTTCTATATGATCTTGATCCATTTTTTTAAAAAATCTAATTTTGTAGCCCCAAGGAGAATCTCCGCCTGAGGCGGATCCGCCCTAGGCGGAGAACTCGTGTCCCGACGTTGAGAACGTCGTGCTTGCCCCGCACCGAGCTCTGCTCTGGTGCGTGGGTCCTAGCCACGAGACCTCCACACCTATTTTGGATTGCCATTTTAATTTGTACTCTCACCGGGATTTGAACCCGGGTCTTCACGTTGAGAACGTGATGTCCTAGACCAGACTAGACGATAAGAGCATATTATCCAAAAATAGGTGTGGGGGTAGACGATGGGGCCATCCCGTCAATTTCTCAATTACCTAATTACTTAATTACCGATTTATACTGCTTTTATTCCCTCCACAATCTTTTCAAGTTCCATCGCGCGCGAGCCCTTCACAAGAATCAAGTCCCCTTTTTTGATTAAATTCTCTACCGGCTCGACGGCGTTATCGACAGTGTCAAAACTGTGGATGTTCCTTTTTGGGATACCGTTTTTTCTCGCGGCTTCGGCAATGAGTTTTGCGGCAGGGCCCACCGTAACGAGCGCGTCAACGAACTCTGCCGCGAGCTTGCCGACTCGCTCGTGCGCCTCGAGCGTATATTTTCCGATCTCGAGCATATCGCCGAGCACGGCGATTTTTCTTTTTCCCGGCAAATCGTTCAAGAGGTCAAGCGCCGCATGCATCGAAAGCGGACTTGCGTTATACGAGCTGTCGATTATAAGACAGGACTTGATGCCTTGTAAAAGTTCCATCCTTCCAGAAGCCGGCCGGTACTCTTTCAACGCCTCGGCAATCTTAATGAGATTCAGCCCGAAAATCAAACCGACGGCGGCGGCGGCTCCGGCGGCGTATCCCTGCACCTTGCCGAACACCCCGTCTATCCGCACCGGCACCGAACTGCCTCCGTATTCCAATTTGAAAAAAATTCCCCCCGGATGATTGTTTTCAATTCTGTTTTCAAAATTCATTGTTCTGACTTCCGCGCCTTTTCCGAAACCGAACGTCACAATATGGCCGCGGGTTCGTTCTTTCAAAGCCATTACCGTTTCGTCGTCATAATTTAAAACAGCGAAGCCCGATGACGGCAGATATTCTATGAGCCGCGCTTTCTCCCGAGCCACTTCCTGCGGCCCGCCGAAAAATTCCGTATGAACCGGTACGTCGCCGACAGCCGTAATTACACTGATATTCGGCCGCGCGATTTCAAGAAGATTTTTCAGGTCGTCGGGCCTGTCCGCGCCGTACTCGAGAATCAAAATGTCCGGGTAGCCCTGTTTTTTTACGATGAGGCGGAACAAACCGACAAAAATGACCTTGAGCCAAAAAAAAGCTTTCCGAATCCTTTTTTCATGCGCCGGCTGGTCCCGGCTGACAAGTTTCAATTCTTCTTCCCGAAAATCGCCGATAACCGTAATCGGCAATCCAAGGTCGCTGTTGAGATTGCTTTTGGAAAATCTTATGTGGCGGCTCGGTCCCAGAACAGCCGCAATGGCAAGCTTGGTCGAGGTCTTGCCCACGCTTCCGGTTATGCCGACTATTCCGGGCCGGTAGCGTAGCACAGTGAGTTGTGCAACTTTTTTTAAAACCCACCGGAGGAGACTGATTAGAAAGGTTCTCATAATTTAGAAATTGGTTGCTGGAAATTGGAAATTAGTAATAGAAACTGGAAATTGGAAATTTGATATGTACTATTTTCCATTTTCTTATTTCCATTACCAATTTCTATTTTCCATAAACTATTTTCTTTTATTTATCATAACCTGTCCGGCGGAACATTATAATAATTGAAAATAAACTGCGCCAAATCGCGGAATGCCGGCACAACCGTCACTCCCGCAAGCGGCGCGTTCTCCGGCTCGTCCAATTTTATGAGCGCGATGAAACGAGGATTGTCAGCAGGCCCGAATCCGACATACGTGTTGATTACATTGTCGGTATAACCGCCGTGTTTGAAATTTGGCACATAGGCGGTTCCTGTTTTACCGGCTATCGAATACCCTTTTATCGCCGCGACATTCGCTTTGTCAACGGCGGAAACCATCATCTCTATCACAAGCCGGGCTGTCGAAGGATTGATGACCGCCGCGACTTCTTGCGGCGCAGACGCGCTGTTAACGTACGGTCGCATCATTTTCCCGCCGTTCGCAATCGCGGCAATCGCGCTAATGAGTTCAATTGGAGTGACGGCGACTCCCTGGCCAAACGACGCTGTGGCGAAATTAACCTGCGGCGCTCCGCGGCTGAACAACGGTTTAAGGTCGCCGCTCACCTCTCCGGGCAAATCAATGCCGGTTTTTTGCCGGAAGCCGAATTTCAAAAGATAATCTCTGAACGGTTCGTTTCCGATTTTCCCTTCCGCAAAGACCGCGCCGGTATTGATGGAATGTTCGATTACATTCGTCATTGTGGCTTTGCCGTACGCGCCGCGCGTTTGGAAATCGTAATTCGAAATTTTTCTCCCGTTTATCGTCAGCGCGCCGGCGTCGATATAGGTCGTATCCGGCGTTATCTTTCCCAAATCAATGCCCGCCGCCATCGTGATAACTTTGAACACCGAGCCGGGTTCGTAAATTTTTTGAATCATCGGATTTAAAAAATCGCCGATATTCCCCTGGCTGTAATTATTGGGATTGAAATTGGGATAGCCGCCCATCGCGAGAATTTTTCCGGTCGCCGGCTCTTCGACGATGACCGTGCCTCCCTTCGCATTATAGTCCTTCACCAATGCGCCCAAAATACGTTCCGCCTCTCTTTGAATATTCATATCTACGGTCAGAACCAAATCCTCTCCGTCGCGCGGCTGTATTATTTTTCCGTTCTCGGTTTTTCCGGAAACGCCGCTGAGCGTATTATCATAAAATTTTTCGAGTCCGTAGCGGCCGCTCTCGCCGGCGCCGGCGCTGTCCGCTCCCACAAAACCCAAAAGATGCGCGGCGAGCGTTCCAAACTGATAAAATCTCTCCGGAACGGAATTAACGTATACGCCTTTTATTTTTTCATTCGCGATTTTCGCCGCCATATCGGAATCGGCTTTTCTTTGCAGAAGATAATAACTGCTTTCCTCGCGGGAAAGTCCCTTCTCGAGAGCAGGCATCGCTTGCGGAAAAAGCTCCGCCAAACGCCGGACGGTTCCCGGAACATCTTCGATGTCGCTCGGCACGGCGTAAATAACCGGAAAATTTTTATTTACCGCGACTGCGAGACGATTGTCGTTTTTATCCAGAAAGTAAATCGTTCCCCTTTTTGCTTTGAGAATTCCGGACGCAAAATACTGCGTTTCGGCTCGTTCAAGATAATAACCTCCGTCCACCAATTGAATCTGATACAGATGCAAAAACAGAAATAGATACATTCCCGTTGTCGCGACAATCAAAAAAGGATATCGCCAGTTCATTTCTTGCTTTTAAACGAGAGTTGATGATTACGGAAAAGTCAGCGAATCGCCAGTCCCGCGACTGCGGATTGGGACACTTCCAAATAACGGGGGTTTTTATCTTTGACGAGATTCCGTTCTTTGGAAAGTTTTTGGAGATTCGCGTCGCTTGATAGTCCGAAAATTTTATCCTGAATCTCCGCGCGCGCCGTCTGAATTTTCCGAAGTTCCACCTGCGCCGCCGAAATGGAATGTTCCATATTGACAGAGCGGTTGTACAAAAAAATCAAAGAGAACGCTCCGGATACAAGAATAACAATGAAAAAAACGAGTATCAAGTGTGTAAAACTTTTTTGGCTTGGCTGTATTAAAGTCATAGATTTAGATGATTAGCTTTTTAGCTGATTAGCTTACTAGCATGTTATCTTTTGAATCCCTAAAAGCTAATAAGCTATTTCCTAATAAGCTAATTTTGCTGCTCTCAATTTTGCCGACCGGCTTCGCGGATTTTCTCTTATCTCGTCCGCGGACGGCGTTATCGGCTTTTTGGCGAGTATATTCAATATGTTTTGCTTCTCCATTTCCCGAAAACCGTTTTTCACTATTCTGTCTTCCAGCGAATGGAAAGTTATGATTGCCGCCCGGCCTCCTTGCTTCAGTATCTCGGGCAATTTTTTCAAAACTCTTCCAAGATTTCCCAATTCGTCGTTCGCGTAAATCCGCAATGCCTGAAACGTTCGCGTTGCGGGTTCGATTCGGCCGCGTTCGTAATTTCCCGGAACCGCGCTTCGTATTGCTTCGCTCAATTCGCCGGTTGTCTCGATTCGTTTTCTCATCCCCCTTTCCTTGATTGCCTTTGCGATTCGCCTTGAAAACCGCTCGCCGCCAAATTCAAAAATTATTTTCGCAAGCATTTCTTCGCTAATGTCCCGGATAATTTCTTTAACCGGCTCACGCGATGAATCGTAGGTCATCAGAAGCGGTTCGTTTTTCGTGAAACTGAATCCTCTGCCGGATGTTTCCAACTGTTCCGAGGAAAATCCAAGGTCAAGCAGGAGTCCATCGGCTTTCGGCAACTTTTCGTTCTTCAAGATTTCAGGCAGGTCGGCGTAATTCCCGTGAATCAAAATCAATTTTGATTTTTCCTGCCCGCCGAAGCCCTGCCCGTCCGGCAGGCGGGCTCGGCGCAGGCGGGGAGATTTCAAATTTGATTTCGCAGAAATTTTTCCTTTTGCCATCTCAATCATTCGTTCGTCCCAATCTATGCCTAGCAACATTCCGTCTGGGCCGACCTTTTCAAAAATTTCTGCGCCGTGTCCCCCTCCGTCAATCGTTCCGTCTATGAAGAATTCTCCCGGGCGGGGCTCCAAAAATTTTATGACTTCGCGTAAAAGAACAGGAATATGAGTCATAGGAAATTAAGATATTGGGATATTGAGTTATAAGATATTCGAAAAAAAATTTGGCTTAATAACCTAATTACTCAATTACTTAATTACTTAATTTCAAATACCGAGTTCTCCGAGCTTCTCCACGATTTCTTCCGAAGCGCTTTCGGTTTTTTGCTTGTAGCGCTCCCAGTTGTTCCTGTCCCAAATTTCCATCCGGTTGTAGAGTCCGGCAATTACGGTTTCTTTGTTCAGCGAAGCATATTTTCTCAAATAATCGGGAATTAAAATTCTGCCCTGGCCGTCTATCTCCACATCCATTGCGCCGGCAAGCATCAAACGGACGAATGCCCGCGAATTCGCCTGGCTCAACGGAAGCGCGATGAGTTTCTGCGCAAGCGCGTCCCATTCTTTGCCGCCGAACACGAAAAGACAGTTATCAAGTCCACGCGTGATTATGGCGCCCGACGAAAGTTTTTCCCTGAACTTCGCCGGAACCGCCAGCCGACCTTTGGAATCCAGATTGTGCGTGTATTCGCCGATGAACATAGTTATTTGGTAAATGGGTAATTTGGTAATTAAGTCAGAATCACGAAATTAATTGATTTTGAATTCTCTTGTTAGCCAAATAACCCATTTACTAATTAACCATGCCTTGCAAAAACCAGTGAATGAGCAATTTTATTTTTGAGAGGCTATCGGAGCGCCGATGAGCTTGGTGTCGCCCTTGGCGACTCATCGGCGCGAGATGCAGGCGAAAATTTCCGCTGGAGAAATTTTACGCCGGCTCTCAAAAATAAAGTTGCGAATGGGGTTATGCAC
This sequence comes from Candidatus Liptonbacteria bacterium, assembly GCA_016204335.1. Taxonomy (GTDB): domain Bacteria; phylum Patescibacteriota; class Minisyncoccia; order UBA6257; family 2-01-FULL-56-20; genus JACQKU01. The sequence continues at coordinate 9,828 of JACQKU010000014.1, read as the reverse complement.
AGAAAAGGGGCTTTATCCCCAGATTCATCCACAATTCCCCACTTCCACTCAATAATACGCCACTCCGTGAATGAGTCAAAAAATAAAAAACCTTTTCTCCAAAGGAGAAAAGTGTTGATTTACTTATATAAATTCCGCTTCGGCTATCAAGATATCAACAGGTTATCCATATATGGAAAAACAGAAATCAAAAAAGGAACTTCCGCTCGGAAATATCTTTTAATTACATCCTTTCATTAATATAGATTATCTATCCAATCCAAACACTGTCATTTCTGACAATCCTGCCGTAGAAATCCATTCTCTCGCCGGTCTTATCGTTTACTCCCAAACTTAAATAACTACCGTCTTCCGCTTTGTAATCCCGAAATGTTTCGGAATCCCCTTTTTTAAAAATCGCTTCTCCTTGAATTTCTTCCGCCGTTGCGTGAGCGGCATAAAGAAATTTAAATTTCTTTCCGCCAAAATCAAGCACTTGTGAAAACGGCTCCCGAAACGGAGTTTGTGTTTCTTTGACCAAGACAAATATGTTCTCCGCCAAATCATCCGCAAAAACATAGCCGTCATTCAAAAAACATTTTGTGTAAAACGTTTTGTCGTCAAATCTGAACTTGACTACTTCTTTGACGGTAAAATTTTTGCCGTCAATTGACAATGTTATATCCGGTTTAACTTTTGAACGGAATTCTGTTACTTGCATCTTTATTCATAAAAACATCACAAAAATCTGACAAGGATTATTGCCCCAACCCGGATATGGCGAAATTGTTTCTATCGGGATAAAACCCAAGCTTTTATAAAATGCCCTAGTTTTTTTATACGGTTCATAGTCATCAGAATTAGAAAGTGTTTTAACTTCGCACACTTTATATTTTTGCGAAAGTTCAGCCAAACTTTTTTCAACCAAGATTTTGCCATAATTTTTTCCTTGATACTGTGGCAGTACTCCAAGCCACGACATTTCTATTGCTTCATTGTTAATTTCTTTATATGCAACAAAACCTATCATTTCATTATCACGATATGCCCCAAAAAGCATATTATTTTTTGTATCTTGCTCAATTGATTTTAATCCGCTTTCATCAAAATATTCCGGCAAAGATTTTGCTATTTCGTATGCTTTTGAGGATTCGGTTGTTTGTTTTATTTCTATATTCATAAAATGAAAGTCAGATTTTGGTGGGCATGCCTGGATTCGAACCAGGAACCCCGAAGGTATAAGCTTCGTGCTCTAACCGTTGAGCTACATGCCCGCCTAATCAGCTAACTCCTAGTAAGCTAATCAGCTGTTATACCGCTATCGCTTTAATCTTAAACGGCTTCAGCAAATTGTAAAACTCGTCTCCTTCGATGGTTTCTTTTTCAATCAGGGTTTCCGCGATTTTTTGGAGCGCTTTTTTGTGGGTTTGCAGAATTCTCCGGGCGATAGCATACGAGCGCTCGGTGAATTTCCTCACCTCGTCGTCTATTTTTTCCGCCATTTTTTCCGAATAATTTTTTTCGGTTCCGATTTCTCTTCCCAAAAATATCATTTCTTCGGTTTTGCCGAAAGTCACCGGCCCCAGTTCGCTCATGCCGTATCTTGTCACCAGTTTCCTCGTAAGCTCCGACGCTTCTTTGAGGTCGTTGGACGCTCCGGTGGACACGTCGCCGAACATCAGTTGTTCCGAAGCGTATCCGCCCATCATCATCGCGATGTCGTTCAAAAATTGCGTTTTTGTCCGGAGCCGTTGTTCTTCAATCGGCAATTTCATCGTGTAGCCGCCCGCCATTCCGCGGCTGATGATTGAAATCTTGTGGACCGGGTCGGAACCCTTAAGCGACGCCGCAACGAGCGCGTGTCCCCCTTCGTGGTACGCGGTTATTTCTTTTTCTCTTTTGGAAATCACGCGGCTTCTCCGTTCGGGACCAAGAATAATTTTTTCAACCGCTTCATAAAAGTCCTCCTGGCCGATGGTTTTCTTATTCCCTCTCGCGGCAAGAATCGCGCCTTCGTTCATTAAATTGGCGAGGTCGGCGCCGGAAAAACCGGGCGTCCGTACGGCAACTTTTCTCAAATCAATGCCGGTGGCAATCATCTTTCCGCGCGAATGAATTTTCAAAATCTCTTCGCGGTCGTTGATGTCCGGCAAATCGAGAATCACGCGCCTGTCGAACCTGCCCGGCCGGAGAAGCGCGGGGTCCAAAATGTCCGGCCGGTTCGTCGCCGCGAGCACGATTACGCGAGTATCGCGGTCAAACCCGTCGAGTTCGACAAGAATCTGATTGAGCGTCTGTTCGCGTTCGTCGTTGCCGCCGCCGAGACCAGCGCCGCGCTGTCGGCCCACCGCGTCAATCTCGTCTATAAAGAGAATCGCCGGCGCGGCTTTTTTCGCGGTCATGAACGCGTCGCGCGTCCGGCTCGCGCCGACACCGACGAACATTTCAACGAACTCCGAAGCTGAAATGTAAAAGAACGGCACATTGCTCTCGCCTGCAACCGCGCGCGCGATTAAAGTTTTTCCGGTTCCAGGAGGCCCCATCAGCAAAACGCCGCGGGGAATCTTTGCTCCCAAGTCCAGAAATTTTTTCGGAGTTTTCAAAAATTCAACGACTTCCGCCAATTCCTCTTTTGCTTCTTTGAGTCCGGCAACATCGCTGAACATCACTTTTTCTTTGCCGAAGTTGGAAAGTTTGATATTGGAACGCCCGAAGCTGAACGCCTGATTGACTCCGCCTTTCGCTTGCCGGAACATAAACCAGAAAATAAGTCCGATAACGAGAAGCGGAAGAATCGTCGGAATCAAAATGCCCGCCCAGAACTGGAATCCCGACTGGTTTTCAACGGTGAATTTCACTTTTTGGAACGCTTCGGAAGTGACGCCGAGATTTTTGAGCGTTTCGCTCAAACTCGCTTCGGCTTCTTTTTTGGAAACCGCGTCCGCGCCGCCGGAAAGTTTAATGCTCAAATCCTCGCCGTTTATCTTTACCTCGGTCACCTGTCCGCCATTCATTTTGTCGGCGAGTTGGTTCAAACTCAATTCTTCCGGCTTCGCCGATTTATTGAATAAGGCGGAAAAAACAACGGAAATTACAATGAGCGTCGTGACCGCCCAGAAAAGATTTTTGGAAAAGTTGGACATTGTTTGTTTCTACATTATTACATTAAATATTTGAAAGCAAAAGAAACAAACAACCCTTCCTCGATTTTGCCGCACCATTGTAAACGAGGCCCCATAATTGAGAAAACTTTGTTTTGGGAAAGCGAAGCGCGAGTGCGAATAGCACACCCCTTGATGGGCGAAGCGCTTCGCCTCTTCATAAAATCGCAAAATCGGGGACGGGGTAAATTCCTTCTGTATGAATGATTCTATTTCACAAAAAATGATTTGTCAAAATTAACATAACCCCATAAAACGAATGAAGCTCCCGAACACGCCTGGACGGCATGCGGGAGCTTCGCGTTGTGGAGCCGCGCCGCCGTTCGACGACGACGCGGCTCCGATTGGTGCGGCTAGTATCTCCGCGGCGGAGCCTCGAACAGCTCCGCCAAATCCTTCCAGCCGAGGCCGCAGGACTTCCACAGCCCTGCGATTGCCCCGAGGACAATTGCGTGAAGCAGAAGAACTCTCATGTAAATCTCCTTTCCGACCCTCGACTTTCGGTCAAGGGGCTGGCTGTTTAAACCAAACCACGCACCTCTGCGACAATAAAGAAAAAATAAAACGGATACACGGATATTGCGTTATTGGGATATTGAGAAATTTGTTTTCTCTTTATTGCCGCAGAAATCTATTGTTAAAGAACTGCAATGAGTAAAGCATAACTCTCAGAAAAAGTCAATTTCAAGGACCCGCGAGATCCTCGGTGTTTTTTGCGGCTCTTGATTGTTATTGTGGGTGCCTAATGGGGATCGAACCCATATCGCCGCTGCCACAGAGCGGAGCTTTACCACTAAGCTATAGGCACCATAATTCGGACTTCACTTTATCATATCGTATGTTATTATGGCAATACGAATACGAACATGCACAACCGCCTCAAAACGGACGACCCGGAAATTTATCCTCTCATCAAGAAAGAAGAAAAGAGGCAGAAGGAAGGCCTCGAGCTGATTGCTTCCGAAAACTATGTTTCTCCCGCCGTGCTCGAAGCGATGGGAAGCGTGCTTACCAATAAATACTCCGAGGGTTATCCGGGCAAACGATACTACGGCGGAAACGAGGTCATCGACGAAGTGGAATCCGTTGCGATAGAGCGGGCAAAAAAATTGTTCGGCGCGGAACACGTGAACGTACAGCCGCTTTCCGGCAGTCCCGCGAATCTCGCGGTGTACATGGCGCTTCTCCAACCGGGAGACAAGGTGCTTGGATTTTCTCTTGACCAGGGCGGGCATCTTTCGCACGGCCATCCGCTCAACTTTTCCGGAAAACTTTATACGATAGTCCCCTATCAGGTCCGGCGCGACACGGAAATAATCGATATGGACGAAGTGGAAGAAATCGCGCTCCGCGAAAAACCGAAAATGATTCTCGCCGGTTTTTCCGCATACAGCAGGAGCATGGACTGGAAGCGGTTCAAGGAAATAGCCGACAAAATCGGCGCGTTTACGTTCGCGGACATCGCGCATATCGCCGGACTCATCGCCGGAAAACAGCTCGAAAGTCCCGTGCCGTATTTCGACGTCGTATCCACCACAACGCACAAAACGCTCCGCGGGCCGCGCGGCGCGATTATAATGTGCAAAGAAAAATTTGCGAAGGACATCGACCGCGCGGTGTTCCCCGGCGTGCAGGGCGGCCCGCACGACCACATCAACGCCGCGAAAGCGGTCGCGTTCGGCGAGGCGCTCGAACCGGAATTCGAAACTTACAGCAAACAAATTATCCAAAACGCGCGCGCGCTCGCGGCGGCTTTGGCAAAACGGGGCTACCGGATAATTTCGGGCGGCACCGACAATCACATCGTTCTAGTTGATATGTTCGGGAGCAAAAACGTCACCGGCAAAGAAGCCGAGCACGCGCTCGAGCAGGCGAACATTTCGATAAATAAAAATATGATTCCGTACGACCCGCGAAAACCGATGGACCCGTCCGGCGTGCGCCTTGGCACGCCGGCCGTCACGACCCGCGGACTCAAAGAAGCCGATATGGAAACAATCGCCGGTTTCATTGACGAAACGGTGCGGAAAAAAGACGATGTAGACGAACTGCAGAAACTGAAAACCCGGGTCGCGGAATTCGCGCTGAAATTTCCGGTGCCGGGAATCGAGGGCTAAATTAGTTTTTTATTTCAATCTTGACGGACAATAACGGACAATAAAAGAATGGGACTGCGTAGCGATGTTCCGCTACGCAGTCCGCTCTAACCCGAGCCAGTCTCGTCTCGCAGTGTCGCTGTCCTTTTGGGACAGAGCGCTTTTTACATCCGCGCCCTCCCTTTCCAGCGCATGACACGTCAGGCATTTGGTATCACGCGGAGGACACCTGCCTCCAGGTGTGTCCTTTCTGCCTGGCTTCAACCGGCACCTCATATTGCCGATGTACGGTCTTCGGCAAGCCAGCCTCGGCACTCGACTCAACAAGCCCGTCCTTGCTGCCACAATTTTTTTAGCATGAAACCCGCTATTTGTCACTAGGGAAATTATCCTATATTATCGTTATTAATCTCTAATGGATATAATCAACGGCAAAGCCATCGCCGCGGAAATTCTCGACGGACTGAAGTCGCTTCCAAAACCGGAAAAATTTCTTGCCGGCGTTCTTGTCGGCGACAATCCGGCGTCGCTCAATTTTCTGAAACAAAAAGAAAAAACCGCGAAAGAGCTGGATGTTGATTTCCGGCTTTATACGTTTCCGACCGACATAAAGAACGACGATTTGCGCGCCGAGGTCCGGAAAATCGCGGAGCACAAAACATGCGGGGGCGTCGTTCTTCAGCTTCCCCTGCCGGCGCATCTGAACCGCCACTATATTTTGAACGCGATTCCCCGCGAAAAAGACGTTGACGTTCTCGGCGAACGCGCGGTCGGAGCTTTTTTCGCCGGCCGGAATCCGGTCCTGCCGCCGGCAGTAGGAACCGTTGAGAAGGTGTGTCAGGTGTCAGGTATCAAGCTTCAAGACACAAAAGTTGCCATTGTCGGTCTCGGTATTCTTGTCGGCGCGCCGATTGCGACTTGGATTATGGAAAAAGGGAAAGAGGTATATCTGCTCCACAAAGGAAGCGGCTTTGAAACCCTGAAAATCGCCGACTTGGTCATTTCCGGAGTCGGAAAAGCGGGCCTCATAACGCCCGATATGCTCAAAGCCGAAGCCGGAGTCATTGATTTCGGCTACAGCGAAACGAAAACGTCGCGGACTGACGCAGGCTTAACGCGGACTAACGCGGAAACTAAAAAAATCTCGGGCGACTTCGACGCTGAAACATTATCCCTGTCGCATGTCGCATTGAGCTTTTACACTCCCACGCCCGGCGGCACAGGCCCGATTCTCGTGGCGAAGCTTCTGGAGAATTTTTATAAGTTGAATTATTGAAAAAGCAGAGAGGATAAGATATTCCGGCGCTTTCCGTTTATTTACGCTCAATACCCTTTCAAAAACCGTGACATCTGTTCCAAAATACCTTTCATACTGGACAGCACCGAGGCGAGGTTCGAGGCAGAATCGTTGCTACTGCTAACCGGCTGGCATGTTCTGAGGAATGGCTTACTCGGAGTAGGAGTAAATTGGCAAGTAAGACCTGGACTGCATGCGCTGGATAAAACACAAATGGTTCCTTGACCTGATAGCGGCTGATTTGAAGTAAAATTAAACGTAAATGTAATGTCGCCCGTAGTAATACCTTGAGTTGCCGATGGAGTGATATTTTGGAAGGTTGCGTTGGCAGGTCCTCCGGAAACATATGTCTCCGTCCATGTAATGCCCGGAGGAGAATTAGGGATATCAATCGGAAATGTCAGAGTGCCATTCCAATCTGTAACCGAATTTGTGCCATGTGAGTTGAAGTGAATGTCGCCGGACCAAGGAGCACCATCAAGTGTGGCGCGATAGAAAACAGTCGCGGACGACAACGTTGAAGACGTCGCGGCGGAAACCACTCCAACCGCGACATTCTGCGTAAAGAAACCGAACGCCTGCACTCCTTCTTGAATCATTCGCCATCGGAAATTGTAATTCCCCGGAGCGGATGGAGCGGTGACGGTGAAGTTTATGGTAACTTGTCCTCCGGCTGGAACAGTGTTCGGCAGTTCGGCGCGAGTAGTGCCCCATGCGTTATTATCCACCGGATTTTCCGACCTCAAGCGGTAGGCGTTGGTTTGATTGCCAATCGGGCTCCATGTGTTCGTGCCGATATTTTTCATCGTTATGGAAACGGGATATTGCTGTCCGGCGATCATAGTGGCAGGCACGCTCTGGCTGACAAACTGGGCGCTGTTTGTGATGGCTGTTGGCACGTTGACGGCGACAGCCGATGACCGGCCGACATTGCCGGCGGCGTCGTATGCTTTGGCGGTAAGAGTATGGGACCCCGGCAAAGATAGAAGAGAATTCCAGCTGAAGTAAAATGGGCTTTGCAGAGCAGATGCCTTGAGTACGTTGTCCACATAAAATTCCACTTTGACTACTGCGACATTGTCGGTGGCGTCGGCATTCACGTTGATAGGACCCGACACTGTCGCTCCGTTAAACGGCGATATGATGGATACCGTCGGAGGAGTCGTGTCGTTGCCGGCATCGGAAGAAACCACTACCACTACATTCTGCGTATAGAGACCAAACGCTTGCACGCCCTCCTGTATCATTCGCCACTGGAAATTGTAATTGCCCGGGGCGGACGGGGCGGTGACGGTGAAATTTATTGTAACTTGTCCTCCGGCGGGAACAGCGGCCGGCAGCTCGGCGCGGGAGATTCCCCAGATAATGTTATCTGCCGGATTTTGCGATCTTAAACGGTAGGCATTTATCTGATTACCGATCAAATCCCAACTGTTCGTGCCTATGTTTTTCATTGTGACTGAAACGGGATACTGCCGTCCGGCAATCATAGTGGCGGGCACGCTCTGGCTGACGAACTGGGCGCTGTTAACGATAGGAACAAGCACATTGACGGTAACGGTTGATGACTGGCCGACATTTCCGGCGGCATCGTAGGCCTTTGCGGTGAGGGCGTGAGAACCAAATAAAGGAGTAAGCCAGGAGAAAGAATAAGGAATTGCCTGGTCAGTGGCCTTGAGCGCGCCATCTACATAAAACTCCACTTTGGCTACACCAACATTGTCGGTTGCATCGGCATTCACAGCGACCCAGCCAGATACTGTGGCTCCATTCGCCGGCGAAGTAATAGATACTGCCGGAGAAATAGTATCAGTGCTAACTGGAGGAGAAACAACTACCACGCTGTTGGTCGTAAGTTGGCCGAACGCCTGCACGCCCTCCTGAATCATACGCCATCGGAAGTTGTAATTGCCCGGGGCGGATGGAGTAGTGACGGTGAAATTTATGGTAACTTGGCTTCCTGCGGGAACCGTATTCGGCAGTTCGGCGCGGGAGATGCCCCAGTTATAATTGTCCGATGGGTTTTCCGACCGCAAGCGGTAAGCGTTGATTTGAGAGCCGATTGCGCTCCAACTGTTTGTGCCGATGTTTTTCATCGTGACGGAAACAGGATATGACTGACCGGCAATCATGGAAGAAGGAACGCTCTGAGATATGAACTGGGCGCTGTTTGTGATTGCAGTCGGAACATTTACGGTAACAGCCGAGGACTGACCAGGATTTCCGGCGGCATCGTAGGCCTTTGCGGTAAGAGTGTGAGAACCGAACGGAGTGGCAAACCAGACATATGAATAAGGACTTGTGAAAACAGTGGTTTTTAGCGCGCTGTCAACATAGAATTCCACTTTGACTACACCCATGTTGTCAGTTGCGTTTGCTGAAATAGTGACCGCGCCGGAAACAGTCGAGCCATTCAACGGCGATGCGATAGAAATCGTAGGAGAAATCGTGTCATTTACCGAACCAGTGGATGCGAAGTTAAAAGTGAAAGAAATATTGCCTCCGCTCGTGAGTGTTTGCGTTTGATATGGAGTAACGCTTCTAAGTGTCGCGCCAGTTGGTCCGCCGGATTTATGGGTATAAGTATATGGCCCGATTGGCTGATTCGGCATATCGCCGGTTGATATATTTGCGCTCGTAAATGAGCCGCCGTTGGGTGTTGAACCATCAACGACGAACGAGCCATCCCATGGTGCGCCGTTTAAGGTTGCCCTGACAGTAACAGTACCGATGGGCGCGGTGTTTGACACGCTAACGGTAACAGCCGAGGATTGGCCGGCATTTTCCGCGGCATCGTACGCCTTGGCGGTAAGAATATGTGAACCCGGCGAATCCAACGCGGTATTCCATAAGAATGAGTAGGGGCTCGCCTGGTCGGTTGCCTTGAGCGCGCCGTCAACGTAGAATTCGACTTTTGCCACCCCGACATTATCCGTGGCGCCGGCATAGACACTAATCTGGCCAGACACATTTTTTCCGTTCAACGGCGATATAACGGCAACTTTCGGAGAAATTGTGTCGCTACCGGTGGTCGTCGTGAAATTGAACGTGAACGTAATCGTCCCGTTCGGGGCAAGCGTCTGTGTTGCCGAGGGGGTAATATTCTGGAAGGTCGCTCCCAGTGGTCCGCCGGAAACGTAAGTATAGGCATACGCGCCTACCGACATCCCATTGTATGTGCCGGCCGGCACGGTGAGATTTACAGATTGGCCGTCTGGAGTGTTGGCGTTCACGACAACGGACGAACCGCTCTGCAATACTCCGTCTTTTTTGATTTGCCAGATGAGGGTGCCGG
>JACQKU010000010.1 GCA_016204335.1 Candidatus Liptonbacteria bacterium | reverse complement strand
ATGTATAATAGATTATACCAGTTAATAATGAAAATGTTCACATGGTTGCTTGATGTACTTTTCCCGCCTGTCTGCCTCAACTGCCGGCAAAGCGTCAAAAGCGGAGAGTCAATCTGCATATCCTGTTTTTCAAACATAAAAATTTTTAACACGCTCTTCTGCGGCAAGTGTCGAGCGCGCTTGCCCTCCATAGCTTTAGCGCCCGGCCTTCGCAGCCAAAGCGGCAGCTTCGGCGGAGTAGGCAAGGAGAGCCTTGTTACCATAAAAAAAATCTGCCATAAGGATTTTCCATATTTACTCGGTGCCGCTGCTGATTATCAAGATGAAACGGTAAAACAGCTCGTCCGAAGCCTTAAATTCGGATTCATCAAATCAGCGGCTGGCTCCCTAGCGTCTCTTCTTGTAAGTTATGCCGAAGGCGTCAATTACCGAATAACCGCATTTACCGTCATACCAATTCCTTTAAGCCGAGCGCGCGAACGAAAACGCGGTTTCAACCAATCATTTCTCATCGCAAAAATTTTTGCCGGACACTTTGGACTTGAACTTAATCCGAATATATTGGTCCGCGATAAAAATACTATGGCGCAAAGCGAAATCAAGGACTTCGAAAAAAAGCGCGACAACGTCAAAAATTGTTTCTCAATAAAAAGCTTGGATTCGGTCAATGGAAAAAATTTCATTTTGATTGACGACGTCGTCACATCCGGAGCCACGTTCTTCGAAGCCGCTAGCGCGCTCAAACGCGCCGGCGCGAAAAAAATCATCGCGCTGGCGGCGGCAAAAAGCTGAAATTAGCTTTTTAGCTTATTAGCTGATTAGGAAATTAGCGATAAAGCAAAAAGCTAAGAATCTAAATGCTAATAAGCTAGTCAGCTAAACTGTGATATAATGCCAAAATGGCACAGAAATTCGAAATCGCGTGGCAGGCGCCGGAATTCGAGTATTACGAAAAAGACATTTCGTGGTATTGGCTCAGCGTGATTATCGCGGTGGTTGTGTTAAGCGCCGCGGTCTGGCAAAAGAATTTTCTGTTTGCCGCGTTTATTATTTTTGCAGAAATCCTTATTCTCGTGTGGGCGGGCCAGAAACCGAAGACGGTTGAGTTTAAACTCGACGAACGGGGATTGACTATCGGAAACAGAAAATTTTATCCCTACGCCGAAATGACCGGCTTCAGCGCCGACGAAAACAACGAGGACGAATGGCGTGATTTCATTTTCCGCTTTCAGCGCCGTCTTCAGCCGACGCTTAAAGTAAAAACGCCGAAAAATCGTTTCGGCGAGATAGAAAAAGCGCTCGCGCCGATTGTCAAAAAAATTGAATTCGAGGAATCGTTTCTTGAAACACTCGAGCGATTCCTCGGGTTCTAAATCAAAAAGATGTTTGCCCCGGGTTAGTCGAAAGGGCTTGCCCCTTATATCAAATCTTGCTTATTATTAGGTTAAGTTGTCCCTGTAGCTCAACGGATAGAGCGTAGCCCTGCGAAGGCTGAGATCGAGGCCCCGCCCCCACACCTATGACCCCCTCGTCGTTTAATGGATAGGACACAGCCCTGCGAAGGCTGAAATCGAGGTTCGATTCCTCGCGAGGGGACTATAGGTGTGGGGGTGAAATTCCCCGCAGGGACACATTTTAGAATGAAATTTCTTCTTTTCCTCGTTGTTATTGCGGTCACGGCCGTTTTTTACTTCCGTTTTTTTGTGAATTCGAATCAATCGACAAATTCTTCCGGAAATAACGTGTCTTCGTCCACTGCGGCATATACCAATCAAGCGCCGTCCGGCAAAAGTTCTGCCGGCGCCGGAAATTCTGCATCTTCGGGCTTCAAAGGGCCGACAGGCCCGCCGCACATCATCGGCCCGTCGGCAAATCCGCCGGACTATTGAAAGTGTCAGGAGTCGGGTATCAAGCATCAAGGGATATTTAGAGTTGCGAGAAGTAAAAATGCGGATTATTATAGTGCCTGATACATGACACTTGATACGTGATACTTATCCCGCGGGTGTAGTACAGTGGCAGTACACCTGGTTGCCAATCAGGGTACGAGGGTT
>JACQKU010000012.1 GCA_016204335.1 Candidatus Liptonbacteria bacterium | reverse complement strand
TTATATCTTACGATCGTAAGATATAATAGTAGTGCTTAATCTGGTTATCGGTTATAAGTTATCAGTTTTTAGTTGCTTCAGAGCTGTATCGCGTTCTCGCAAATCATTTTCGGTTCGCCGTTCCGCCACGACATCTTGCCGCGTATGGCAATCACGTTATTTTCTTTCCAGACGGCAAGCGTCTTCGCGAGGATGTCGTTGAAGACGACGATTTCAAGAGATTTTGAGGAAAGGTCCTCGACTTTCGCGAAAATCATCGGCTGCCCGTTTTTGGTCGCGATTTTTTTTATTTCCGTGACGGTGCCGGCGATTCTTACCGACGTGTTGTCTTTGTCTTTCGCGCACACGTCTTCTATTGTGGATACTTTAAGTTTTTCTAATTTTTCTTTGTGCGAATTAAGAGGGTTATCCGAGAGATAGAATCCCAAAAGCTCTTTTTCCCAGCCGAGCTTTTCGGATTGGCTCGCCGGCTCCGCCGATTTCAACTTGAGCGAAGCGCTCGGCGAAGAACTTCCAAACAGCGAGTTGCTGTTTTGCTGGCTGCTTCTTTTTATGAGCGCGCTGAAACGGAGGATTTCGTCGATGCTGTCGAGCGTCTGTTTCCGCTCCGCGCCGATGGAATCGAGCGCGCCGCTTTTTGCCAAACTTTCGAGCGATTTTTTGTTGAGGTCTTTGTGCTGGATGCGGCTTAAAAAATCGTTCAGGTCCTTGAACGGGCCGCGATTCAGACGTTCCTCGATAATATTTCGAACAATCTGCTCGCCGACATTTTTAATGGCAAGCAGGCCGAAACGGATACTGCCAGCCGACGATTTTTTTTCCGGATTGCCCTCCTTGCTTTCAGGGGTGAAAGTCACAAAACTTTTGTTGATATCAGGCGGCAGTATTTCAATTTCTTTTTTCTTCGCTTCGTTGACGAGAAGCGCTATTCGTTCGATGTCCCCGAGCTCGGAATTAAAAAGCGCCGCCATAAATTCCTCTGGATAATGGGCTTTTAAGTACGCGGTGCGGTACCCGATGAGCGCGTAGCAAACTGCGTGGCTCCGGTTGAAACCGTAGCGCGCGAACGGCTCGAACCAAAGCCAGATTTCTTTCGCCATTTTCGGTTCAATCCCGTTTTTTACCATTCCCTTGACCATGTTAGCTTCCTGTTCGAGAAGGAGCGATTTTATTTTCTTGCCGACCGCTTTCCGGAGCATATCGGCTTCGGAAAACGTGAAGCCGGCGAGTTCACGCGCGACTTCCATCAGCTGTTCTTGGTAAAGCATGATGCCGTAGGTTTTTTTCAAAATCGGTTCGAGCTTAGGATACAGGTAAGTTATTTTTTCCTTGCCGTGCTTTCTTGCGATATATTTTGGGACCATGCCCGATTCAAGCGTGCCGGGACGGTACAGCGAAATCATCGCGACAATGTCTTCGAATTCCGTCGGCACCAGGTCTTTCAGATAATGCCGCATGCCGTCGCCCTCGAGCTGGAACACGCCGGTCGTGTCGGCGCGCTGGAGAAGCTCGAATGTTTTTTTGTCGTCCAGAGGCAACTCGGATATTTCTATTTTCTCGCCGCGGAGTTCTTTTGCCAGCCGCACGGTTTCTTCGATGATAGTCAGGTTTTTGAGGCCAAGCAAATCGATTTTCAAAAGTCCTAGGTCCTCGATGCTGTGCATTTCGAATTGCGTTATGACGATATCTTTTCCCTGCGGCGCGAACTGGAGCGGAACATAATTCGTCAACGGCTCTTTTGAAATCACGGTTCCGCAGGCGTGAACAGACGCGTGGCGCGCGACTCCTTCGAGATGCACCGCGGCGTCAATCAATTTTTTCGCGTCGGGATTTGTTTCGTAAAATTCCTTGAGCTCCGCCACTTTTTTCAAACATTCGCTGAGCCATCCTTCTTTCATTCCCTGGGTCGGATTGAAGGGGATAAGTTTCGCGGCCTGGTCGCACAAACCGTATGAGAATCCCATAGCGCGGCCCGCGTCTCTAATCGCCGCGCGCGCGGCCATTGTTCCGAACGTGATTATTTGCGCTACGCGGTCTTCGCCGTATTTTTCCCGCGCGTACGCGAGCACTTCGTCCCGCCGCGCGTCCGCGAAGTCAATATCGATATCCGGCATTTGAATACGCTCGGGATTCAGGAACCTCTCAAACAAAAGATTGTATTTCAGAGGGTCGACGTCCGTAATGCCGAGAATGTATGAAACCAAACTGCCTGCCGACGAACCGCGCCCGGGCCCCACGGCTATTCCGTGCGCCTTTGCCCACGCTATCAGGTCGTCAACAATCAGAAAGTAGTCCGCGAATCCGGTTTTCTCGATTACGCCGAGCTCGTACTCAAGGCGTTCTTTGAGCTCGGAATTCCGCTCTTTCGGCGAAAAACGTCCGCCGATTTTTTCGTTCACGAGAGCGCGGAGATATTTTTCCGCCGTCCGGCCGTCCGGCACGGGGAAATTCGGCAGGAGAATTTTATTGAGTTCGAGTTCTACGTCGCACGCTTCGGCGATTTTCACGGTATTTTCCACCGATTCGGGAATTTCTCTGAATGTTTCCGCCATTTGTTCGGGCGAGGTAATCGAGTAGTCGTCTTGCTTCATCGTCATACGCGCGTCGTCCTCGGTGCGGCTGCCCGTTTGCACCGCGAGCAGGATGTCGTGATATTCGCGGTCTTCGGGCATTGCATAATGGATGTCTTGAGTCGCGGCGAGCGGCGTTCCTGTTTTTTTGCCGAGCTCGATCAGGCCGTTCCAAACTTTTTCGTGCGACTTCGGACTGAAATTCGGATGGTTGCCGATTTCGATGAAGTAATTTTCCGGCCCGAAAATTTCTTTGTATTCGCCGATGACCGCTTCGGCATCCTTGTCGTTTATAATCGCGCGTATCAACTCGCCGGAATAACAGCCCGAAAGCGCGATAAGCCCTTCGTGATATTCGCGGAGCAGGTCTTTGTCCACGCGCGGCTTGTAATAAAATCCTTCGAGATGGGCTTTCGTCACGAGTTGGAGCAGATTTTTCCAGCCGGTGTTGTTTTTCGCGAGAAGAATCAGATGATAATAACGTTCGTTCGGCTCGCGGCTGAATCTGTCGCGCGGCGCTACGTATATTTCGACGCCGAGTATCGGCTTGATGCCGGATGCCTTCGCTTTTTTGTAAAATTCCACCGCGCCGTAGAGCGAGCCGTGGTCCGTTATCGCCATTGCGTCCATTTTCAATTCTTTCGCGCGGCGAACCAAATCGTCGATTTTCGCGAGGCCGTCGAGAAGGGAATAGTGAGAGTGGGTATGGAGATGTACAAACTTAGACATTTTGGTTGAACGCCTGCCTGCCGGCAGGCAGGAACTTTGACATTGGAGTAATCGCTAATAACGCGAATGGTAGCAAATAATGCGAATAAATACGAGGACTTAAAGATTTACTTTTTGCCGGAATTCAGTAGAATAGTGAGGAATCGCCGCCCTAGCTCCCGCATGATGATGAATCAGGCGAGGCTCGCCCAATTTTCTAAATTGGGCGGCAGTGGCAGAGTCCCGTTAGAGCCGCCCTAGCTCAATGGCAGAGCAACACTTTTGTAAAGTGAAGGTTCCCGGTTCGAGTCCGGGGGGCGGCTCTAACGGGATAAATAGGTCGCGAGTTCTCCGCCAAAGGCGGATCTGCCTCTGGCATGAGAATCTCGCCTTCGGCTCCGCAAATTTTTACAAAATCGGGATAAAGCGTGGGTCGAAGGCGTAATCGCCGAAGATGCCGCAAGCCCGCGAGCGGCGCCTCGGTTTCCCGCCTTGCGGGATTGCGTTTTGTGGCTACGCTCTGCGTAGACAAAACGGGAACAAATCCCTCCGCCGGCTCCAGAATTAAGCACAACAATTCACTTTTCCTCTTGAACGGCTCAAGTGGGAAGAAATGAGCCGTTTGACTCTGCTCACGACAGGCCGTTAGCCGGGAACGCCGCGAACCCGCTCAGCAGGAATTTTTGGTAAAATAAGCTTTCTCCAAACATGTTTTCCGGCAGCGGCAGTCGTGCATAGTCATTGTACAATTCCATAGAATTGTCCTATGATATCCATAACATATCAATAAGGTATGCCTAAAATATACCTATGATAAAAATCTCGATTATTATCAGATTATTAATAAAACAGACATGAAAAGATGGACTGTGGTTTTTAGGGCTCTTGCGAATATCAACCGGCTTAAGATAATTAGGTTGTTGGCAGACGGCCGAAAGATGAGCGTCACCGACATCGCGGAAAATCTTCAAATTTCCTTCAAGGCAACCTCAAACCATTTGGCATTGTTGAAAAATTTAGATGTCGTAGAGGCGCAGGGTGTTTCGGGCCATGTTTTCTATTTTTTTAACAGGCAACTGCCCAAAGATTTCCAAAAAATAATTGAGATTGCTCTGGAATAGTCATTGTACAATTCCATAGAATTGTACAATGACTATCTTCTGACGGTTTAATTCCAATTCCAAAACGGAAAAAATAGTAAGCTTCCATTAGTTGGGAATTTTTGATAAAATAGGTTCTTGCGAAGTCATAAAGATACTCCATGGCAGAAGATATCAAAAATTTAGTGGTGTCCATTCTTGAAAAGGGATATTTAATGACACTTGCAACGTCAGACGAGAATGGAGTTTGGGCGAGCGATGTTATTTTTGTGCACGATGGAGCGCTCGGCATTTATTGGCTTTCTGAAACCGACACCCGCCACTCGAAAGCGATAGCGAGAAATCCTCGCGTCGCCGGCACGATTACAACTAGCAACAACAAGGACGAGAAGAACGTAGGCATCCAGTTTGAAGGAAATGCCGAAAAGATTGAGGGCGATATTTTAGAAATTGCGGTCAAGCATCGCGCAAAACGCGGGAAACAGGCGCCGAGCAGAATAGGGGAGATACTCGACGAAGGCGAATCGTGGTATCGCATAACACCGGCGAAAATAGAATTGATTTACGAATCGCTTTTCGGTTTCGACAAGCGTGTTTTGGAAGTTGGAAATTAGAAACCTGCTATGAATAAACAAAAACCAAAAATCGAATCCGAGCATATCGTCTACCAAGGCAGGATAATCGAGGTGGTTCGGCAAAAAGTCATATTGGGTGGCGAAGAAAAAAATTTTGAGTTTGCACGGAGGTCGCCCGGAGCGCGGCTCATCATTCCGACTCCGGACAAAAAAATCCTGCTTACCAAAGAACATCGTCTTGAAGTCGGGGATTACGATTACCGTCTGCCCGGCGGAAAAATATTCGATACGCTTGCCGAATACAATGATTTTTTGGCAAGCGGAAAAGATATCGCCGATGCCGCAAAGCGCGCCGCCGTCAAAGAGGGGATTGAAGAAGCCGGCATCGAAATAGAAGACATTAAACTTTTTTCCATATCCAAACTTGGAGCCACGATGGTTTGGGATTTATTCTATTTTGTGGTCACGAAGTACAAAGAACACGTGCATGGCCAGCGACTGGAAGAAGGCGAGAATATCGAAGTAATAAGTGTCAGTTTCGATGAGGCAAAAGAAATGTGCCTCGACGGCAGGATGCGGGAAGAACGGAGCGCGGCGATGTTTTTGAGGTTTTTGAGTTCGCAAAATTGGAAAATAAAGTAATCTCCGACATTTTTCTTTCCTTTTTGCAGTTAAGACAGTTTTGGCATAGCTCATCATTAGCATATACTTGGTCTGCCGAATATGGTATGATAAATTTATGATTCAGAAAGAAAAATTGGAATCGTTGTATGTCCGGGAACGCAAATCGATGCAGGACATAGCGAATATCCTGGGTTGTTCTTTGCATAAAGTGAAATACTGGATGGAAAAACAAGACGTAAAAGCCAGGTCCATCAGCGACGCGATTTATCTGAAATGCAATCCGCATGGAGACCCGTTTCATATCAAAGAAGTTAAAACGCTGAATGAAGCGAAATTATTGGGCTTGGGACTGGGTTTGTATTGGGGAGAAGGGAATAAGAAAAATAAGAATTCAATACGGTTGGGCAATACCGACCCGGAAATCATCAAAAATTTTATACGATTCCTGACAGTAATATTTGGTATTGATACATCGCGATTAAAGTTCGGCCTTCAAATTTTCAGCGATATGCCGGGAGAAAAAATTTTACGATTCTGGATAGATAAGCTGAAAGAATTCCATGTTTCCCGAAAGCAGTTTTTTAAAATTACCGTCACGCCGCACCGAGGGGTCGGAAATTATAAAGAGAAGTCGAAGACGGGGGTTTTGACGGTTTATTTCGGCAATGTTAAGCTTAAAAAGTTTTTGGACGGCATGTTGCCGAGATAGCTCAATGGCAGAGCATGCGCATGGTAAGCGTAAGATCCGGGTCCGATTCCCGGTCTCGGCTCCAAGATTGTACTTTCGTCTTTTTGACCGACGAATCGGTGGGCGGCACGAAGTGCCGCCCATTGGTTTTGTGGGGGGAAATCCTCTCCGCTCGGCGCGCGGAGGCGCGCCTCGCGGTTGGCCAAGACGAGGTTCGAGCCAAACACTTGTTCGGTGGCAACCTTTTTTAGAAAAAGGTTGTTATCCCTTGCGGTTTTCTCAAGATTTGAGGCGACTTTTATCCATTCTTGCATCGGTTCGAGCCAACCATTCTGCTTTTGTTCAAGACTGGTCATTTGCTCCTCCAGCGACTTCTTTTCGCTCAATAACTTTGCTTTTTCTCCACGATATATTTCTCGGTCTATGTCCTGCTCCAAATACCCATCAAGAAGTCGCTGGAGCTTGGCGGCAATGACTTTGATTCTCTCTTGGTTTGTTTGAACAAAAGCAGAAACAGATTGGGCGGACTTTGATTTATCTTTTTCCAATCTTGCATTTAGTTTTTCCGCCCAATCCGTAGGCAAAGAAATTTTTTGAAGCAGAGAGGAAATTTGAGCGTCTAGTTTTTCTTGGCGAATACAGGGTTCGGAACATTTGAATTTTTTGCGCTTCTTAGTGCAATGATAGTAAGTATAGAAATGTTGCGTGCCATTTTTCTGGGTTTTCACCCTGTATTCGCCAGTTACCATCATGCCGCAAGTGCCGCAGCGCAATAATCCGCAAAATACTTGCGGCTCTATTTTAGATTTATGTCTTGGTCGTCCTCTCTGCTTCAAAACTTCCTGCACTCTATCAAAAAGTTTCTTTGTAATGATTGGCTCGTGGTTGCCCTCGTAAATTTCTCCGGCATAGCGGAATAGCCC
>JACQKU010000009.1 GCA_016204335.1 Candidatus Liptonbacteria bacterium | reverse complement strand
GATTCTATGAGTTTGACCTCGTTTTGTACGACGGGAAGCACCCAGCGCAGACGTTCTTCAATGATTGTTTTTGACATAGATATGGACATTTCTCCATTCTAGGAGAAACCGCCATATGTGTGTGCATATTACCTTTGACTGTTGACACACTTATAGAAACCTGCTATAATGGCGACACACAATTGAGATTAGGATTTATTTCCATCTTCAATTGTCGGGACAGTTCTTTGACAAGTGAATAAGACGACCGATTACATGAGTGCAGTTTTTCTAATTCCGGGTTTCGGCGCAAAGTTCGGAAAAATATTTTCCGGATTGCGCGCCGAAACTCGGCTCCGCGAGCATGTTGCTTGCGGAAACTAAAGCCGTGCCGGGCTCTAAACGGCAAGGAGAATTAAAATGGCAAAGCGATACGCGCAGTTCGAGTGGGTTCCCGAAGGCAACTTCAAGCCCGAGGGGACCCTGGGTCGGCACCACTGCACCGTCGTCCGTCAGGGCGACGAGAAGGTGGTCGTCGGGAGTGTCGCCGGTCGGGTGACGCTCAAGTCGGGCGACACCCTCGGTTACGACTGCGGAACCGTTTGGTTGGTTCCACGGGCCGAGTCCTACCGCGACCCGATTCGTCGGGTTCTGGCTCAGGCTCACTTGAGCCAGAAGTTCCTCGAGTACTCGGCCGAGCCGGTCGAGTACACCGACTCGTGGCAAAATACGAGCGGATGGCCGGAGAACTCGGCAGCCGATCCTTCCACTGGGGAGGAGGCGATGGTTCTCGGTGACGGGCGCAAGTCCGTTGTCGAGGACTCGGGCGGGAATTACATTCGCCGCCAGATCACCGGTGGCGACGCAATCGTGGTGCGGCAGGCGGTGGGTCGTGAGACCACCAGCCACCGGCCGCGGCGCGTGACCCGCGTCGTGGTACGCCCGACCGCCGACAAAACGGCGGTAGCGAAGTGGCTTTTCCGCAACCTCGGTCTCAAGACCGAGGCCTCCACATAGCGGAGGCTTTGATTTTAACCCCGAGTTGAAGGCACCCGCCTTCGCCCCAGTTTCGCCAAGGCTACGCCGGGCGAGCAAGGCTTCGGCGGGCAAGGCGCCATCAGCTCCAGCAAAACGGCCTCGATGGCATGAAAACCCATCGAGGCCGCGCTTCATTTTATAATGCCTTTTTTCTTTTCAAATTTCCATTTTTGTGATACAATTTTTGCAAGTCAATGACAACCGACATACAAAAAGACGTCGTGTATTTCGCGCGAACCGATTTCCGCAACACCAACCGGCTGTTCGGCATCAAACGGAAAGACCGCAGACAGCATATGTATGTTGTCGGGAAAACAGGCACCGGCAAGACCGCGCTCCTTAATAACACGATAATCCAGGACATCGCGAACGGCGAGGGCGTGTGCGTAATCGACCCGCACGGCGAACTGGTCGAAGGGCTTCTCGATAAAATTCCCGCCGAGCGCGAGAAAGACGTCATCTATTTCAATCCCGCCGACCCCGACCATCACATCGGCTTCAATATTCTCGAACTGCCCGACCCGAGATACAAGCACTTAGTCGCTTCGGGGTTGATGGGCATTTTCACGAAAATCTGGGCCGGTGTCTGGTCCGCCAGAATGGAATACATCATGAATAATGCCGTGCTCGCGCTTCTTGAAAATCCCGGCTCGACGCTTCTCGGCATAAACAGGATTCTCGTCGACAAGGACTTCCGGCAAAAAATTATCTCAAACGTCAAAGACCCGGTCATCAGAGCGTTTTGGGTGAACGAATACGAGCAGTGGAAGGACCAGTTCCGGAACGAAGCAATCGCGCCGATACAGAACAAAGTCGGCCAGTTTCTCTCGACGGCAATGATACGGAATATCGTCGGCCAGGAAAAAAGCACGATTGATATTTTCGAAATAATGAATGGCAGGAAAATTCTTCTCGTCAACGTGTCAAAAGGCAGGGTCGGCGAAGACAATTCCGCTCTGTTGGGCGCGATGCTTATCACCAAAGTCCAGCTGGCGGCGATGGAACGGGTCAGGGTTCCCGAAGAAGAACGCAAGGATTTTTATCTTTACGTCGACGAGTTCCAGAATTTCGCGACCGATTCGTTCGCCGGCATTCTTTCCGAGGCGAGAAAATACCGGCTGAATCTCATTGTCGCGCACCAATACATAGGGCAATTGATTACGAGCGCTTCCGATAAAGTTTCGACAAAAGTCCGCGACGCGGTGTTCGGCAACGTCGGGACGATGATTGTCTTCAGAATCGGCGCCGCCGACGCGGAATTTCTTGAAAGCGAATTCGAGCCGGAATTCGTGATTCAAGATATGGTAAACCTGCCGAATTACTGCGTCTATTTGAAACTGATGGTGGACGGCATCACGTGCCGGCCGTTTTCGGCAAAGACACTGGCGCCGTTCAGAGTCATGGGTTCGCAGGAAATCGCCGAACATATTGTCGAGATGTCGAGAAAGTTGTACGCCAAGCCCCGTGAATTCGTCGAGGAACAAATCAGCCGCTGGAGCGGAATGTTCGGCGAACAAACCGCTCCGAGTGCGAATTTAAAGTTGTACCCGGCAATCTGTTCGTCGTGCGGGAAATCGGCGGAGGTTCCGTTCGAGCCGGCAAAAGGCAGGCCGGTCTACTGTTCGGAATGTCTTTCAAAAATTCAGGCGGGCAAGCTTGAGCCGGTTTCCGGAAAAGGAAAAGCGGCCAAGAAAGCGGATGAAGAATTCGCAAGGGACCTCGCCGACCTCGGCATAGAATTCGAGTTCAAAAAACCGCCGGCAAAGCGCCTTGAAGAGATTCCGAAGTCCGCGATTCGAAAAAGAATATCGCTGTCGTCTCTTGCCCAGTCGGAACGGAGAAAACTGCGCGGAGCCGCGGTGGCGGTTCTCATTACAACTCCTGAAGGAATCCCTTTGATAAAAGACCCGAAAAAACCGCCTCCGAATTACTGGAAACTTCCCGGAGGAAGAAGCGCCGGCGAAGAAACGGCGGAAGAAGCCGCCATTCGGGAGATTGAAGAAGAAATCGGAGTATCGTTAAAAGCGGACGATTTGGAAGTCATTTACGAAAACGACAAAGGAAATCATATTTTGATGTTTTTTGAGGCGCGATTGCCGAAACTCCCGCTCCTTAAAAAAGAAGGCGGCAAAGGCGAAGAGGTCGGCGTTTTTTCTCCGGAACAGATACTTTCTCTGCCCGATTTTTTCCCGAATCATCTGAATATCGTCAAAGATTATTTGTCTGCGGCGGGCGATATCAAACCGTCTATGGCGGGCACTTCGACAAAACTCGGGGCGAGCCGGGCCGAACCTTCGGGGCAGGAAGAACACCGCGTGAAAGCGGACATCGATGAACTTCGGCAGGCAATCAGCGAATCTTTAAAGAAGGCAGCCGAAGGGAAATAGGACAAGCGACATGAGACATGAGACAAGAAACAAGAAAGCGATGCGTTTTGACATCATCACTATTTTCCCCGATATATTTTCCTCGTATCTCGACGAGTCCTTTTTGAAAAGGGCCCGAAAGGCGGGTCTCATTTCGATTGTGCCGCATAATCTCCGTGATTTCGCCAATGACAAACATCGCAAAGTCGACGATTCGCCTTACGGCGGAGGGCCCGGAATGGTTTTGAAGGTTGAGCCGATTTACAAAGCAGTCGAGTTTATTAAGCGACAAGCGACAAGCGACAGGCGACAAGGAAGAAACATATTTAAAACAAGAACGATTCTTTTCTCGCTTCGAGGGAAAAAGCTGGACGGAAAAGTTGCCGCGCGGTTATCCAAATACGACCGATTGATTTTAATCTGCGGCAGATATGAGGGCGTGGACGAGCGTGTGGCAAAGTATGTCGCCGACGAAGAAATTTCGATAGGGGATTATGTTTTGAGCGGAGGAGAATTGCCGGCGCTTGTCCTTATTGAATCGGTATGCAGATTTCTGCCCGGATTTCTCGGCAAGAGAGAGTCGCTGGAAGAATTCAACGGCTCGCATCCGGCATACACAAAACCGGCTCAATTCGTTTTGCCGAAGTCAGGAAAAAAGTGGAAAGTTCCAGGCGTATTACTTTCCGGCAATCATAAAAAAATAGACGAATATAGAAAAAGACATGGTTAACAAGTTAGAAGTAAGTTCTTACTTATCACCAAAAACGAAAAGCGAAAAAAGCTCTGTTGAAGGCCAGGGCTTATTTGCAATAAAAGCAGTTAAGAAAGGAGAAATTGTTGCAATTAAGGGAGGATATATCGTTGATGGAAAAACTCTAAAGAAGTTTGAAAGTATCATAGGAGATTCTGAGTTGCAAGTTGCAGAAAATTTTTTTCTCGCACCTTTGCAAAAATCAGAAAAAAGAAAAGTGATGATGTTTCTGAATCATTCTTGCAACCCGAATGTGGGCGTGCAGGGAAATATAGTTTTTGTGGCCATACGAGACATCAGACCAAAAGAAGAGTTAACAATCGATTATGCAATGATTGATGATGTAAGTTATCGAATGAAATGCAGTTGCCATGGAAAGAACTGTAGAAGATTTATCACTGGAAAAGATTGGAAAAACAAAAAATTACAGAAGAAATACAAGGGCTACTTTTCAGCATTCATTGCCGCAAAAATTAAGACGTAAAAAACATCATGACTTCCGGAGACGCCGCATTTTACGGAGCGATATCGTTTTTAACGGGAGTAGCGGCTGCAACTATCGGCGCAAATGTTTACGCCTATATTTTAATTCTTGCCGTATGTCTTTCCGCCGCCGCTTTTCGGCGAAAAATTAACATTGCGGTTTTCTGCGTTGTGTTCTTTTTATTCCTGTTCGGAGCTTTTCATTATCATCTCTACAACAATATCGAGGAGAACGGCAGAAATATTGTTTTTGACAAGCCGATTTCTTTTTCCGGAATCGTTTCCGCAGAACCCAAGCCCGGCGAAAAATTCCAAAAGCTGGAGCTTGAACTTTTACCGCCTTCAGCCGGCAGTATCGTTGTTTTGGCATCTCTGTTTCCCGAAATAAATTACGGAGACGTAATAAAAGCGGAAGGAGTGATTGAGTCCCCTTCAAAAAAAGGGAGTGAACCGGTCGCGTTTTTTCCGAAAATAGAAATTTCCGAACGCCACCGCGGTTTTTGGCTGAAAGAAAAGTTGGTTGATTTCAAAAAATCGCTTATCGCGCAATTCGAAACGTTTTTGCCGAGCCGCAGCGCGGCGCTCCTTGGCGGATTGACATTCGGCTGGCAGGGGGATTTTACAAATGAATTCAAACAGGAAATGTCGTTGAGCGGCACCACGCATCTTGTGGCGCTTTCAGGCTATAACATCACCATTCTCGTTCTCGCGGTCGCGGCCGTATTCGGTTATTTTTTCTCGCGAAGAATCACATTTTATCTGGCAGGGCTTGTCATTTTGTTATTTGTTTTGATGGTCGGCGCCGAAGCATCGGTGCTTCGCGCCGCGATTATGGGCTTCCTCGCGCTGCTGGCGAAAGAGACGGGACGGCTTTCCAATGTTCGGAACGCGGTCGCGCTTACCGCCGCAATAATGGTTTTCACGAATCCAAATATGTTATTCGATATCGGTTTTTCGCTTTCATTTTTGAGTTTGCTCGGCATCGTGTATCTCGAGCCGGCGTTCAAAAAATTGTTCCGGATTTATCCTGAGCCGAGTCGAAGGATTACTGATAAGGCGAAGGGCGATTTTCTTTCCTGGCGTGAAAACGGACTCACCACGCTTTCAGCTCAGCTTGCCGTTTTGCCGGTTCTTATCCTGAACTTCGGTCAGTTTTCCTTGACGAGCATCGCGGCAAATATTTTGATTCTCGAACTCGTGCCTCTTACGATGCTTCTGGGTTTTTTGCTGGCCGGCGTAAGTTCGTTGTTCCATTATCTCGGATTTCTCATCGCCCTGCCGGTCAACATACTTTTGCAGTATCAAATTTACATCATAAAACTGTTTTCATATCTCCGGTTGCCGCTCACAACAGGTTTTGGTTCGTGGGTTATTATTATGGCGTACTACGGAATTCTGATTATATTCGCTAAACATTACTATGAATCAACAGACAAAAAAGTTTGATGCTTCGACTTCGCTCAGCACAAACCCTGAGCGCAGTCGAAGGGTTGATACCATAACCGTCATCTCGTTTCTTCTTGCGCTGGCGGTTGACGCGTTCGTTTGGTTTCAGGTGGCGTTCGGAAAATCGCACGATGAGCCGCGGATGTATTTTCTCGATGTCGGTCAGGGTGATTCGGAACTTGCGGTTTTGCCCGGAGGCGTGAAAATTCTGACCGATGCCGGGCCGGACAAATCTGTCCTTCGCGAACTTGAAAAAAATCCGGCGATGAATAACAGATACATCGACATCGCGGTTATTTCCCACCCGCAACTCGACCATTTCAACGGTTTCCAATACATCGCCGATAAATACCGCATCGGCGCGCTCATTTTCAACGGCCGCTCGAACGACCCCGGCGTTAAAGAATGGGACGCGCTCGTTCAAAAAATCAAAGACAGGGGCATTCCGTTTATCACCTTGGCGGGCGGCGATGCGATTCGATATGAAAACAGCCGCGTGGATTTTTTGTCGCCGAGCTCGGATTTTATCCGAAGCGGCGAATTGAACGATACGGGATTAGTCGAATTGCTGAAGAGCAGGGGGTTAAGAGTGTTGCTGACCGCCGATATCGGTTCGAATATCGAGCACTATCTTCTTGGCGCCGGACAAGAAAGTGTCTCGGCCGATATTTTGAAAGTCGGGCATCACGGCTCGAGATTTTCTTCGAGCGACGAATTTCTGAAAGCCGTCAATCCGAAAATCGCGATTATCGAAGTCGGCGCCAATAACCGCTACGGCCATCCGACAAAAGA
Source organism: Candidatus Liptonbacteria bacterium (assembly GCA_016204335.1). GTDB lineage: Bacteria > Patescibacteriota > Minisyncoccia > UBA6257 > 2-01-FULL-56-20 > JACQKU01. The sequence continues at coordinate 34,074 of JACQKU010000009.1, read as the reverse complement.
AACGCTTGCTCGCTTGGCGTCTTCCACATCGGCAAAGGTCTTTCGAACAGATTTGAACGGCGCCGTGGCGGCGATTGTCGAAAACGGAAAATTGAAAGTATTTACGGAAAAATAAGGCGTACTGAATTCTCCTCGTTTTTGTTATCCATACTTTTTCATTTTCATTTTTTTGCTCTAGTTTCTCAACTCCGGATACTTTCCTTGAGGAAAGTATCCGGAGTTGAGAGTGTTTTGGATTTTAAAAACGAATATGAAATATGCCGTAAAATCGAGCTTTTCCGTGGCTCGCAAAAGGGCTTGACAGACGATTAGTTATATGTTAGCATCAAGAGCGTAAGTGATAGTTCTTTGACAAGTGAATATCCTTCGACTTCGCTCGGGACAAGTTTCAGCGAAGCGCTCAGGTTTTGCCACAAGTGAAATTTGAACGCTTCGCTGAAACAGAATGGAGTATCGATGGAGTAAACGCCACACATGGAGGGCAACCAATGATGCATAAGTTCGCGAAAGGATTCTTGGTTGGTTTTATCGTCGGCGCAGTTATCTTTGGTCTCACGTGCGTAGTGGTTGCACGTAATTTCAATCGGCAACTCTCCGTCGCCGAGGCGAAGCACGATACCGGTCTCTGCGGGACCAAGGAGATCGTGCTGATCGACGAGGGGACGGTAGTTATTGCTGGGTACGCGATCGCGGCAGAATACCTAAACCGTTACAGTTTCCGGACGGCAGCGGACGGGAAATTCCAGGTATGGCATCGTGGAGACAATGAGCCAAAGCTCATCATGGAGCGACCGGCAGGGCGCTAAGCGTACCTCGCGCTCTGCAAAAAAGGAGATGTTCAAGCAATGCGATGATATGGCGTTGGGTGAAAATCTCCGTAGCCCACGGAGTTGCCGGCGCAGGCGTGCGACCGGCGTGAAAAAACGCAAGAGTAATCGGGAGGGGTTGCCAGCAACAACGGCAACCCCTCCCACCCTTATCCGAATTTGTTTCAAAAGAAATAACTTCAGATAAGGGGCTTTTTATTCTGCCATTCAATTCAACTTAAATATTCCGACATTCTTGAGAATGTCGGAATATTATTTCTGTTAAGACAGAAGATTTGCCACTGTTCTCATCGAATGCAAGCTAATAAAAGGAGTTATGTTAAAATAATTCCATGATTCTCAAAGAAAATAATTACGCTTTTATAGACAGCCAGAATTTAAATCTTGCCGTTCGTGATTTGGGATGGAAGCTGGATTTCGGCCGTTTCAGAAAATATCTTGCCGACAAGTACGGCATTACAAAAGCATTTTTATTTATCGGATACGTTGCGGGGAATGAAGCGTTGTATTCCCGTTTACAGGATTTTGGATATAACTGCGTATTTAAGCCGACGTTGGAACTTCCAAGCGGCAGAGTAAAAGGAAACGTGGATGCCGAGTTGGTACTTCACACAATGATTCAGTATCCGAACTTTGATCGAGCGGTTATCGTAACCGGCGACGGAGATTTTTACTGCCTCGTGGAATATCTTTCGAAGCAGAATAAATTGCGTAAAGTTATCATACCGAATCAATATCGCTACTCGGGACTTTTAAAGAAACTTTGTCCGCCTGATAATAACATTTTCAACTTTATGAATTCGCTAAAAGAAAAATTGCGCTACGCAGAAAATGAAAAGGGCTCTCGTCGGGACGGAAACCCTTAGAGAACCCTTTTCGTCGTGATGCAACTATAATAGCAAACAATCGAGTATAGTCAATAGTTATCCACAGGCAATAAGTTTATAATATAAGTCATGACCCTTCTCATCAAAAACGTACAGGTTCTCGGTTCGGCGCAGAAACTGCCGGAGAGAATAGATATCTTTATCAGCGGCGATAAAATTTCCGCATTCGGAAATTTTCCTACCCGAGGCGCGGACGAAGTCATCGAGGGCCAGGGCGCGTATGTGAGCCCGGGGTTTATCGACGTCAACACCGATTCGGACCATTATTTGACGCTTTTTGACGACCCCGGGCAGGAAGATTTTTTGAAGCAGGGAGTGACCACGATTATCGGCGGCCATTGCGGTTCGTCACTCGCGCCGCTTTTGTACGGCACCTTGGAATCAATCCGCAAGTGGGCCGATATTGACCATGCGAATGTCAACTGGAACACAATGAAAGAACTGCTTGATGTTCTTGAAAAACGTCCGCTCGGGGTCAATTTCGCGACACTGGTGGGCCATTCGACTATTCGCCGCGCGCTGATAGGGGAGACATTCAGAAATCTTACGAAAAACGAACTCGGCGTATTAGGCGAAACGGTAAAACGCGCGCTAATCGAGGGAGGTCTCGGTTTTTCAACTGGTCTCGGTTACACGCACGGCCGCGCAACGCCCTATCATGAAATAAAATTTTTGGCTGAAATCGTGAAAAATTACGGGGGCGTTTATGCCACGCATCTCCGAAAAGACGGACTGGAATTGAACGAATCAGTCGATGAAACGCTGAAAATTTTGAAAGAAGCCGGAGTAAAAACGCTGATAAGCCACTTCGCTCCGCACTTCGGAGAAGAAAAGGAATATGAAAAAGCGCTTGAGAAATTCGACATGCTGCCTCCCGATGCCGACTTTCATTTTGATTTGTATCCGTACGGCGCAACCGCGGCGCCGCTGTACACATTTTTGCCGGTCTGGGCGCAGAACGGCAATTTAGAGACGATGAACGCGGCGCTTGAAGACGAATGGCGGCGTTCGAAAATCATAAAAGAGTTTCCGGAACTGCGCGAAGAGGACTTTGTTGTCGCTCAAGCCCCGAAAAATGAAGCTTTGGTCGGTCTCTCTTTAAAAAAGATAAAAGAATTGTACGGAACAAGCGATGCGAAAGAGACGCTTTCAAAATTAATGCTTAGCACGAAACTCCGCGCGGTTATTTTTTATAAAAATATCAATCAGGACATGCTGGAAAAAGCTTTGCGCCATCCTCGTTCGCTTATTGCCTCGAACGCGGCAAGTTTTTCCGACGGCGCGAAAGAAAAGGTTATTATACCGGAACACGCGACATCGACATTCACAAAATTTCTTTCCCTTGTGGAACAGTCAAACCTGATGCCGCTTGAAGAGGCAATACGGAAAATTACGCTTGAACCGGCGAAAAAATTCGGTTTGAAAAACCGCGGCGAAATCAAGGAGGGAAATTTCGCCGACCTTGTCGGATTCTCCTCGCCTTCGCAGGGCTACGGACGGACAGGCGTTTCCGGCGCCCGCCCCGCCCCGCCCGCAGACAGGCGTGCGGACTCTTATGGAAAAAATATAGATATAAAATTCGTCGTTGTAAACGGCAGAATCGCTCTGAAAGACGGCGGGTCCAAGAATATGTTTTTCGGAAAAATATTGAGAAACGGCCGGCAATAACAATGGCGACCAAATTATCGAAAAAGGGGCATCGGCCGGATTATTTTCTTATGGGGCTTATTTTTCTCCTGACCGTCGCCGGACTTGTAATTCTCGCAAGCGCTTCCTCGGAAATCAGCAGAATAAAATTCAACGACAGCTACTATTATCTCAAACACCAGATTTTATACGGGCTTTTCATGGGATTAATCGGATTTTTTGCGGCGTTCACCGTTCATTACCAGCACTACCGGAAAATAGCTTTTCTTTTTCTTCTTTTTGGTTTGGGGCTTTTGGCTCTCGTATTCACGCCGTTTGGGATTACCGCCGGGGGCGCGAGCCGCTGGCTGAAATTCGGACCGGTTGTTTTTCAGCCGGCCGAAATAGTAAAGTTGTCATTCATTCTTTATCTTTCGGCATGGCTGAGCAATCCTAAAATGAACCGCAGCGAGGATTTTTTCACGGGATTTCTTCCTTTTCTCGCGGTTTCCGGATTCATCGGCGCACTGCTGCTCTTACAGCCGGCGACAAGCACCGTGGTAATACTTCTCGGCGCCGGCGGAATAATGTATTTTTCAAGCGGAGCGCAAATAAAACATATTTTTGGGGCGGGTCTTTTCATAATCGCTGCGCTGGGACTTATTATTTTGGTGACACCATATCGGCTTAAGCGAATTACCACCTTTTTCAACCCGAGCGCCGATATAAGCAACGCCGGTTATCAAATCAACCAGTCGCTCAACGCCATAGGGTCGGGCGGACTGTGGGGAATCGGCTACGGCCGTTCAACGAGCAAAATCAGTTATCTTCCCGCGCCCATCGGCGATTCGATTTTCGCGGTCGCGGCGGAAGAACTCGGATTTGTCGGCGCAGGCGCTTTGATAACCATCTTCGGTGTTTTGGTATTCCGGCTTTTTTGGATTGCCAAGGGCTTGCGCGATAAATTCGGCCAGCTTATTCTGGTCGGTTTCGCGAGTTTAATCGCGCTTCAGTCACTGATGAATATGGGGGCGCTTTCCGGCTTTATGCCCCTGACCGGAGTGCCGCTTCCTTTCATAAGTTACGGCGGCACCGCGCTCGCGGTTTTTCTCACGCTAAGCGGGATGGCGGTTAATATTTCGAAGTATACGTGAAATATAAATGGAGAAAGCCATAATCATACTTTCTTATTCCCTCCTTCGCGAACGCTACGGCGGGCAGGCGCGCGAATAAGAAAGTATGAAAAATAAACTATACTATGACATCGGAAACTAAAACTTGTCAGAATTGTAAACAGGAATTTTTTATCGAACCGGAGGACTTCTCGTTTTATGAAAAAATGAAAGTACCGGCGCCGACATGGTGTCCGGAGTGCCAGTTGCGGCGGCTGATGGCGTGGCGGAACGAACGGTCGCTCTACAAACGGGAAGACGATTCTTCGGGCAAAGACATAATTTCGATTTTTTCTCCGGACAAACCTTTTACCGTTTACGAGCGCGGACGCTGGTGGTCGGATAACTGGGACCCACTTAGCTATGGGATGGACTATGATTTTTCAAAACCGTTTTTCGTCCAGTTCCGCGAACTGCTTGAACGGGTGCCGCTCGAATCGCTCTTCAACAAAAATGCCGTGCAGAGCGATTTCTGCAACCATACAGAATATCTTAAAAACTGTTATCTTATTTTCGGCTCGGCTTGGAATGAAAATGTTTTGTACGCAAAAGGAGCCGTCAAATGCAAGGATTCGCTTGATATTTTGTTCGGCGATAAAAGCGAGTTGGTTTACGAAAACATCGGCTGTGAAGAATGCTACAGAGTTCTTTTCAGCAAATACTCGTCCAACTGTACCGATTCTTCTTTCTTGCTTGATTGTCGAGGTTGCACAAATTGTTTCGGTTGTATCAACTTGCGGAATAAATCGTATTACATTTTCAATAAACCCCATTCAAAAGAAGATTATTTCAAAAAAATGAGCGAATTCGAACTGGGCAGTTTCAATGCGCTTGAAAAAATCAAAGCGGAATGCAAAGAGTTTTTCAAAAAATATCCTTACCGTTACGCGCACGTCATTAATTCTCCAAATTCAACCGGCGATATTCTCTGGGACTGCAAAAACTGCAAATGGTCATTTGATATTACCGACAACGTTGAAAACTGCAAATATCTTGTTAACGGCGGTTACAACGTAAAAGATTCGTATTGCGGTTATGGAATTGGGGTGGGCGAGCTTATGTACGAAGTGATTGATACCGGATTCGGCGTTTCCAGAGTTTTTTCCGCAATTGTATTCCGAAACGGAACAGATGCGTCTTACGTGTTTGACTGCCATTCTTCTTCTCATTTGTTCGGCTGTATTGGATTACGCAACAAGCAATACTGCATTTTGAATAAACAGTACTCCAAAGAACAATATGAGGAGCTCCTTCCGCGAATTAAAGAGCATATGAATTCTGTGCCGTATGCAGATTCGCTCGGCAGAACCTATAAGTGCGGCGAGTTTTTTCCGCCGGAACTGTCTCCGTTCGCTTACAACGAAACCGTAGCTCAGGAATATTATCCTTTGACAAAAGAAGAAGCAGAGAAACAAGGATACAAATGGAAAGACCTTGAACCCCGCAATTACCAAATAACTAAATTGCCTGATAACCTCCCTGACCATATCAAAGATGTAACAGGCGATATCCTTAATCAAATCATCCAATGCGCCCACAACCAGGAGTGCAATGACCAATGTACGCAAGCGTTCAAGATTATCCAAGACGAGCTCCAGTTCTACCGGCGGATGAGCCTTCCCTTGCCGCGGTTGTGTCCGAATTGCAGACACTACGAGCGGCTGAAACAAAGGAATCCGTTGAAACTTTGGCACCGTAAGTGCCAATGCGGCGGACCTTCCTCCGATAACAGTGCATACATTAACACCATTTCGCATTTGCATGGACAAAAACACTGCCTGAATGAGTTCGAGACCTCGTATGCACCGGAACGACCGGAAATAATCTACTGCGAGGAGTGCTATAATAAAGAAACACAATAATGCTATGACCAAAAAAGAATTACGAATCGTTTTAACCGGCGGGGGGAGCGGGGGACACGTGTATCCTTTGCTTGCGGTTGCCGAGAAACTTGAAAAAACTGCGATTGAAAAAAAGATTTACGCGGAACTCCGTTATTTCGGCCCGGCGGACAATTATAAAAATGTTATTGAAAACGCCGGCGTCAAATGCAGTCCAATAATTTCAGGAAAACTCAGAAGGTATTTTTCCTTGTTGAATATTCTCGACATTCCGAAATCTTTCATCGGATTTTTCCAGGCGCTTTTTAAAATATTTCTGTTTATGCCGGACGCCGTGTTTTCGAAAGGCGGCACGGGCGCTTTTCCCGTTGTATTCGCCGCCTGGTTCCATCGGATTCCGGTTATCATCCACGAATCGGACGCACGGCCCGGATTGAATAATTTATTGTCCGCGCGATTCGCGAAGAGAATCGCGGTCAGTTTCGAATACGCGCAAAATTATTTCAATCCGAAAAAAACCGCCTGGGTCGGCACGCCCGTCCGGACATCCCTTTTGGGCGGGAAACCGGCTAAGGAGCAAGCGAAGGAAGAACTTGGATTTGCTTCCGACCAGCCGCTCATTCTTATCCTCGGCGGCTCGCAGGGAGCGCAACGAATTAATGAACTGATTATTCTCGACCTGAAGGACTTAATGGAAATAACGCAGATTTTGCACCAGACGGGCACGTCAAATTTCTCCGAAGTCCGGGAACTGTCGCGAACCGCGCTTCTCGATGTTGCGGTAAAAACAGAACTGAAAAACCGTTATCAGGCGACGCCGTATCTGGAAGACAACATGAAAACCGCGCTTTCCGCGGCCGACCTCGTAATCGCAAGAGCCGGCAGCAATGCTATTTTCGAAATCGCCGCATTTTCCAAGCCATCGATTCTTATTCCTTTGGCGGAATCCGCAAACGACCATCAACGCGCAAACGCCTATGAATTCGCGAAGGGCGGAGCCGCGATTGTCATTGAAGAAACAAACCTATTGCCGGGAATTTTCCTCGGACAAATCCGCGAAACGTTAAAAAACCCCGAGCTTCTCGCAAAAATGAGTTTGGCTTCGGAGCGATTTTTCAAGCCCCGGGCCGCGGAAGTTATCGCGGAAGAAATTTTGAGAGTGGCCGGACTTTGAGTAGATTTTTAGGCGATAAAATGATAATATCGCCTTATGATGACCGTCCACGAGTCGGTACGCGTGCGCATGGCGCCCAGCCCAACGGGGCTGTTTAACTTGGGAGGCGCGAGAACGGCTCTTTTCAACTGGCTGTTCGCGAAGAAACATGGCGGCAAATTTATCGTAAGAATAGAGGATACCGATATCCAGCGCTCCAAAAGAGAGTACGAGGAAAATATTCTGGAAAGCTTGCAGTGGCTCGGGCTTGAATGGGATGAAGGGCCTCAATACGCAGATGAACGCGGATCGCTGAATGCGCAGATGAACGCGGATACTATCAGCGTAAATCAGTGTAGTAATCAGCGTAAATCAGCGTACCGAGGTGATTACGGCCCTTACAGGCAGTCGGAGCGCCTCGATATTTACGAAGAATATCTGAAGAAGCTTTTATCCGAGAAAAAAGCTTATTTTTGTTTTTGCTCGAAAGAACAGCTTGATGCGGAAAAACAGGCGATGCAAGCCCAGGGCTTGGCTTCTAAATACAGCGGCCACTGCGCGTCTCTTGGCGAAGAAGAAGCCGAACAGAAAAGAAAAAAGGGGGAGAAATCGGTAATACGGCTCCGAATCCCGCAAGCGGAAGTCGAGTTCCACGATTTAATCCGGGGCAAAATTAAATTTGACGCTTCTCTTATGGGGGATATTGTCATCGCAAGAGATTTACAGTCGCCGCTCTACGGTTTCGCCGTGGTAATAGACGATGCGCTGATGAAAATATCTCATGTGCTAAGAGGAGAGGAACATATTTCGAACACGCCGGGACAGATTCTTCTCCAAAAAGCGCTGGGATTTACCGAGCCGCACTATGCCCATCTCCCGCTTATTCTCGGAAAAGACAGGAAAAAACTTTCGAAGCGGTATATGGATACGTCGCTTTTCGAATACAAAAAACAGGGGTACGTGCCTGAGGCATTAGTGAATTTCATCGCGTTTCTCGGCTGGCACCCCAAAGACGAAAAAGAAATTTTTACGCTTGACGAATTGGTCAAGGAATTCGATTTGAAACGCGTTCAAAAAGCCGGAGCTGTATTCAATCCGGAAAAACTTGACTGGCTCAACGGGCAATACATAAAGCGACTGACTATTGAAGAACTTATCGCGCGGCTTGAGCCATTTCTTCTGGAAAAAAATATCGCCGCCTCCGAAGAATTTTTGAAAAAGATTGTTGAGGCCGAGCGCGACCGGATGAAAACACTGAAAGATTTTTTTGTTTTGACCGACTTCTTTTTCAAACTTCCGGACTACGAAGCGAATCTGCTTGTCTGGAAACAGGAACCGGTTTCGAACATAAAAACCATTTTGGAAAAAGCATTTGGGATAATAAAAAATATCGGAGCCGAGAATTTCGAACGGGTACAACTTTTTGCTTCTCTTGACGACCTCGTGAACGAGTACGGCAGGGGAGCGGTTTTTTGGCCTCTTCGGGTTGCTGTCTCGGGAAAATCGGCCTCTCCCGACCCTCTTGTCATAATGGAAATTCTGGGAAAGGACGAAACAGTGCGCAGAATCGGAATCGCAAAAGATAAAATAGAATCATTGATTGCCTGAATAATGCCAGGTAGTGAAAATTCGACTGCTCCGACCGCAATCGGAGAAAGTCCGTGAAAAAAACGATATCTGACATAAAAAAATAATGTTTAGGTACAATAAAGTCGAATCGGCAATAATCTAGTCGAATTTCTACTACACTGGAATGCTTAAACGAATTTTTACAGTTACCGCAATCGGAATAATGCTGTTCGCGAATATCTTCCCGAACGCGCGCGCGCAAACTGCGGCGCCGCTGACAAGAGAAGAACTCCAGGCGCAAATCGAGCAAAAAAACCGGCAGCTTGACACCATCAACAACCAGGTCCAAACCGCGCAAAAAAATCTTGAGGCAACCCAAAATCAAACCCGCACGCTTCAAAAGGAAATTACTCAGTTAAACGGCTCAATCAAACAGCTTGATTTGAATATACTGGGCGACGCCATTTCGGTTCAAAAACTGAATCTCGAAATCGACTCGCTGAATTACGACGTAAAAGACACTTTGTCTTCGATTGACGACAAAAAACAGGCAATCAACAAGCTTCTTGTCGAACTGCAGAAAAATGACGGAGGAGCGCCAAATCTCCTGATGGTGCTTCTGAAAAACGGAACTCTTGCCGACAGCATTATGGAAACGCAGTCGATGGTAAATCTTCGCAGCCAATTATCGCTCGATATCCAGAATCTTTCCGGTTTGAGCCGGACGCTGAACGATAAAATCAAGCAAAGCAGCCAAAAAAAATCGGAAGTTCAACTTCATCAGAAAAATCTGGCCGTGCGGAAAGAGATTGCCGCCGACCAAACGGCAACGCGGAAAATAACTCTTGTTCAGACAAAGAATCAGGAAAGCACGTACCAACAGCAATTGGCGGACCTTAAAAAACAGCAGGACTCGATTTCAGATGAAATAGGCAAAGCCGAGGACCAGCTCCGTGCCTCTTTCAACACCGGGCTTCTTCCGACAAAACGCCCGGGCGTTCTCGCGTGGCCACTCCCGCCTCCCATCAGAATAACCCAGCATTTCGGAGAAAAATCTTATCTCTACCGCAATAAACCCCACAATGGACTTGACATTGGCATTCCAATCGGCACTCCGGTTTTCGCCGCGGATGACGGCGCGGTGGTCGCCGTCGACAACAATGACCGCAGTTCCAGGCAAAAATACCAATACGGAAAATATATCTTAATAAAACATGATAACAACCTTACAACGCTCTACGCGCATCTTTCCCGGCAAATCGTTTCGGCCGGCGCGAACGTGAAAAGGGGGGACTTAATCGGATACAGCGGCAACACCGGCTATGCAACCGGCCCTCATCTTCATTTCGGCTTGTATTGGGCGCCGAGCGTCATAATGAAATCAATTCCTCCCGCGGCAGGGCTTGTTCCGATAGGCGTAGTGGTTAATCCGGAAGATTATCTCTGACCATTTACTTACGATTTACGCTCGTGTGAAGCAGATTTTACGATGACACAAAGTGGCGTTGTAAAATCTGCGTAACCTTTTAGCATTATTTAAACAGTAAGTTAAGTAATGACGTAAGAAGCAGATTTTACGATGACACAAAGTGGCGTTGTAAAATCTGCGTAACCTTTTACGTCATTACTTAAAACAGTAAGTTAAGTAATGACGTAAAAGGTATATTGGGCGACATATCTAATTATTCCGATATATCACTCCCTCGCCACGGTTGCCCGCTCTTTTGATTGCATGTTTCCTTCAAATTAAATATACTGCTCTGATGATTATAACTGCCATCGGTCTTGTTGCCGCGACATTGACAACCGCAGCTTATCTTCCGCAGGCAATCGAGATAACACAGACAAAGAAAACGGATGAGCTTTCGCTCGGGATGTATATAATCGCGACGACAGGCGTATTTCTTTGGTTAACCTACGGATTGCTCATTAAAGATATACCTATTATCGTCGCAAACGCAATCACGTTTGTCTTAACGGGATGGATACTTATTCTCAAAATAAAATATGGTTAAGTAATTTTTTATGCCAGGTAGTGAAAATGCGACTGCTCCGACCGCAGTCGGAGAAAACAGTTGCAGAACATCATCTGGCAACAAAGCATGAAACATCTAAAAGTCAAAGTTATAAATATAATCTAGTCGCATTTCTACTACCTGGTATGCTCCTCGTCTCCCCGAACTTCAGCGACCTTTTTGCTCCGAACGTAGAAATAAAAAAATTTCCCGACGGGGAGAGCTATGTCCGCATACCGGACCTCGGCGCGTGCGAAGACCGGCCGATTACGCTTCTTCACCGCCTGTATCCCGAGCAAAATAACAGTTTGCTTGAACTTCTTCTTATTATCGATGAATTGGCGCACAAAAAGTGCGATGTCGCAGTCCTGTCGCCGTATCTCCCCTACTCCCGCCAGGACAAAAATATTCTTAAAGGCGAAATCGCGGGCGGCAAGGTTGTCTGCAATCTTTTGGCGCGTACCGGCTGCAAAATTTTTATTACAATCGACTGCCATTTTCTGAAAGGAACGGGCGATTTCACCCACGGCGAATTGCCCATTCGAAATATCTCGATGGCAAAGCCGCTCACCGATTATGCCCGTGAAAAAATTTTCAAAGATGAGGCATTCGAGGTTATCGGTCCCGACCAAGGGGCAAGCTATCTCGTCGAACACGCGGGCGGCACCGCGCTCACCAAAGTCCGCCGCGGCTACAAAGGCGGCGCCATTATTTATCGCGATGTCGAAACCCTTGAGGGCGACATCGAGGTGCGCGGAAAAAATGTGCTCATTCTTGACGATATGATAAGCACGGGCAATACCATGATAAAGACGGTGGAATGGGCGCGGGAAGCCGGAGCGGAAAAAATCGCCTGCGCCGCGACACACGGACTTTTTTTGGGAAATTCGCTTGACAAGCTCGAGACAATCAGCGATGCCGTGTTCACCACGGATTCCATTCTCAACCCCGCCGCGAAGGTTTCCATAAAGGAACAATTAGACGAACATTTTCAATCATTATTCTCTGCCGAGTAATTATTTCGGCGCAAGAAGGAAATGCATAAGAACACTCCCCTTCCGTTTTCAGGAATAACGCCGAAAACCGTTCATTTTATCGGCATCGGCGGCATCGGGATGAGCGCGCTCGCCCAGTGGTTTATTGCTTGCCGCGAGCCCGGTCGAATGTCTCAAAAATGGGCTGTATCCGGCTCTGACATATCTCCGGATGAAACCACTCGGTCGCTCGGAAAACTCGGCGTAAAAGTCAGATTTGGGCATAAGAAAGGCAACCTGCCTGCCGGCAGGCGGGCATCCCCCGCCCTTGTCATATACACCCAGGCAATACGCGCCAAAAATGCCGAGTTGATGGAAGCGCGACGGCGCAAAATACCCACACTCGCATACCCGGAAGCGGCAGGCAAACTGACCCGATTCTATAAGACAATAGCGGTTGCCGGCGCGCACGGCAAAAGCACAACCTCGGCGCTTGTAAGTTTGATTCTCATTAAAGCCGGCTTTGACCCGACGGTTATTGTCGGGACCAAACTTAAAGAATTCTCCAAGCGCGGACTTTCGCGGATTCACCCTCACACCAAAATTTGGTGTAAGGGCAAGCGCAGACAAGCGCAGACAATAAAAAATAGTGGCGGAAATTTCCGGGCTGGTTCGATGCGACAGACCACAAGCGGGAAAAGCCCTTATTTGGTTCTTGAAGCGGATGAATACGGCGGCGCGTTCCTCAACTACTCCCCTTTTCTTTCGATAGTCACCAACATAGACCGCGAACATCTTGATTTTTACAAAAACCTCGAAAACGTCAAAAAATCGTTTCTCGCGTTTTTGAAAAAAACGAAGCGCGGCGGAGCACTGGTACTGAATAAGGACAATAAGATCCTATGGTCGCTCAAAAAGCAAATTCAAAAAATTGCTGCTAAAAACAAATTAACTGTCCGCTGGTATAGTATTCGCACTGATTCGCCTGTACTTTCGCGATTATTCGCTTCTATCAAGATACCCGGTAAGCACAATATTTCAAACGCTCTCGCCGCGCTTACAGCCGGAATGTTTGCCGGTGTTTCGCAAAAAACCGCGCTCCGGGCCATCGGCGAGTACCGCGGCGCGTGGCGAAGGATGGAATATCGGGGTACATGTCGCATGTCGCATGTCGCATGTCGCATTTACGACGACTACGCCCATCATCCGACAGAAATAAAAGCGACTTTGCAGGCGTTCCGCGAAAAATTCCCTCGGCAAAAAATCGTCTGCGTATTCCAGCCGCACCAAGCCGAGCGATTGAGAATTCTTTTCAAAGATTTCCAGTCCGCGTTTACCGATGCCGACCTAACATTGATTCTTCCTATGTACCAAGTTGCGGGCCGGGATGCGATAAATCGCGATTTTACCTCAGAAAAATTGGCAAAAGCAATTCAAAAAAAATATCCCGGGAAATTTGTTTTTTATCTCGGGAATCCGAAAAATCTGAAAAAAGCAATCACTACCCTATTCTTTAACACCGCGCCGCAACCAAAAAATAATCTGCGTCAATCCGCGTCACATCCGCGTACATCTGCGGTTTTGGTAATGATGGGCGCCGGCGATATTTTCCGCTATACCGACCTGCTTTTGAAAAACTGAAAGTTTTGAGAATTTCGATTTCCTATTATTTTATTTTATTATACCGGACGATCGTCCAGTATAATGAAAAATGTGCAAGATGAACTGGGGACCGGCGGATGGAGCAATGCCTATCCGCCAGTCCGTTTGCTGAACGGCCACTCCTTTCCTTATTGAGATTGAGTTCGGAAAAGTGCTTTCCCGACCGCCTCCTCGAGGGATTCGAGGCAACCCCCGCAGAACTGGAGGTTCGGCGGGTAGCCGGGGACCGAGGCAAGCTGACCTGCGCCGCGGAGCTCCTTTCCGCAATCGGCGCACTTCCCTTCTCGGGACAGTTCGATCATCTCTTGCGCCAACCGCTCGTCGAGTCCCTTCATGAGCGCACCTCCTCTCGCTAAATTTGGTACCGAACTTAATTTATCAAAAACGAATCATCAAGTCAAACACGCATTGCGGCACGGCTTTTAAACGGATATAATTCTCTTCAATGTTCGACTACTTCAAAGATGCCGAAAGTTTCAAGGAGGCAAGCGGGTATATCATCGACGGCAAGTGGTACCCGCGCGTGACGAAAATACTTTCCATAAAAGCGAAACCGGCGTTATACCGATTTTACGCCGAGCAGGAAAATTTCAAGGCTAGCCAGGCAATCACCGAAAGATCCGCCGCCGAAGGCACGCTCGTCCACGAAGCCGTCGAAGCGATTCTGCTGGGCCAAAATCCGGAAGTCGCTCCGCTCATCGCGCCGGCGATAAAAGCATTCGAGCAATTTTTGCAAAGTAAAAATATCCAGACCGCGCCGGAATACGTGGAGCGGCAGATTTTCCATCCCGAGCACCGCTACGCGGGCACCATAGACGTTATGGCGCTCATAGACGGCAAATTCGGCGTTCTGGACATTAAGACATCGCAGGCGATTTACCGCGACTACAATCTTCAGACGGCGGCGTATATGAGCGCTCTCAAAGACCAATTCCAGCATCTTCAAACGAGATGGATTCTGAAAATTGACCAAATTCAGACCTGTCTCAAATGCGGCGCTACCCGCAGAAACAAAGGCGGCAGAGAAAAAATAAGTTTCTGGTTAAAAAATGGCTTTTCAAACGGCTCTTCCAACAAAGAAAAAATGAAAACTTGCGAGCACGACTGGTCCGAAGTCAAAGGCGACATCGAATTTCAGGAATTCCCCTACTGGCAGAACGACTTCGAGGCGTTCCTTGGCGCGAAAAAACTGTGGGAGTGGGAGAATGAATTTTGGCTGAAAAAAGTAGGGTATCTTTCTTGAAACAATGCAGGAAAAACTATTCATTAAGAATCGAAAAGGACAAAAAATCTCGGTGCTGATTGAAAAACAAAAATATCCGCAAGGATTGACTTTCGTGATGCACGGCCTGGGCGGCTTTAAAGAACAGCCCCATATTGAAACCTACGCGCAAGCATTTTTCGAAAATGGTTATACTACCGTGCGTTTTGACACGACAAATACGTTCGGCGAAAGCGACGGCAATTACGAAGATGCCACAACCACGAATTACTGCGAGGATTTGGAAGACGTGATTGAGTGGTCGAAATCGCAACCATGGTATCAAGAACCATTTTGCCTTGCCGGACACAGCTTGGGCGGAATTTGCACCGCGCTCTACGCCGAAAAATATCCGAAGAAAGTGAAAGCGCTCGCCCCTACCTCCACGGTCGTTTCAGGAAAATTGAGCGCGGAAACTCCGAGTTATCAAGAAAAAATTGAAGAATGGAAACGGACTGGATGGCGCGCAGAACCGAGCGCTTCAAAACCGGGGATTATTAAACGGCTTAAGTGGTCGCACGTGGAAGACCGTTTGAAATATGATCTGTTGCCGAATGTTGATAAACTTACCATGCCTGTTTTGCTTATCGTCGGCGAAAACGACGGCAGAACTCCGCCTAAACATCAACAACTCCTATACGAAATGCTTTCTGGGAAAAAAGAAATTCACGTAATTAAAGGAGCGCAACACACGTTCCTGGAAAAAGAACACCTCGAAGAAATCAAAAAGATTTTTGACAGCTGGATAAAAAATTTCTAAAACAAAGTGCTTAATTTTTTCCACGACATAGCGCAGAAAAGCGCGGCGGTTCTTACAGCATTGCTCGCGACCGGATTTGGATTTATCGCCCAGCCGAATATAGTGGTGATTACTCCGCCTGTCCCAATTTCGGTTTTACCGGCTCTGCCTGAAATTTCCGTAATGTCTCCTACTTCGACGGAGTTGGCTCGACAAATTTCGACTGCAACGGCATCAGCGACAACTTCTACTTCTACAAAAACCGCGACTTCTTCTTCATCTTCGTCCACTAAAAAAGAAAAAACAGCGGAAACAGCAAAAATTCCGGAGACAAAGCCGCTTCCCGCGCCAAAAGTTTTCACAGCGCAACTGCTTCTGGACAGCACCGGATTTTCTTTGGGACAAAGAACCGACGGCGCATACCGGCTTTTGCTCCATACAACCACCACCGCAAACTCCGGTTTTAACTGGGACCTTTCTGAAACAACCATCGGAGGCGCCGCGCCAATTCCGAAGCTCGAAGTTTCTTTTTCCTGCGACCCGCAACCCGATATACCCCCTTCCGGGTCGCCGGACCAAAACCCGACGTTCAGCATCGGGACTTCGTACGCATGCGTCATTTCGCTTACCGATGCGCTTTTACGAAAGCAAAACAAGCAAATAAACTTTCAGACCGGAGCCGGACGTTTGGTGGTGAAAGCGTCCAATCTCGACACAACGCTTAAATTCAACAAAAGTACGAATGGTTTTGTGCTCGACAATCAAAGCAACGCTCCGGTGACTGTCACGGGCCTGGCGTTCGATATGTCATTCACTGCGCTGAACACTTCATCGCCCATTGTTCTTCGATTTCTTGAACCGGAGAACGAATCAACGCTCGCCGAATACCCTCTCCAAAATTTGCCAACCGACTCCAGTCGTCCTTACACGAGAAAAGGCGCGGATACGAAAGCGTCATTTTCATTTACCGTGAAGCCCCGCGGCCAGCGCCTGCTTATGATTCAGGTGTTGGGCGTCCAACCGCTCGCCAGCGTCGGCGTTAATCCAGAAGTCACAGTAGTCCTTCAAGAAGTAACTACCGACCATCCGGAGATAAAGACGGCACTTCTGTCTTCTGTAATTTCCTGGAGTTGTATTCCGTACAACCCCAATCAATCCGCACAGGGCCTTCCGACAGAACAGAACTGCAAATAACGCCCGGATTTTTGTTTTACTGGGAACGCTTCTCGATAATAATCGGCGCGTGATTGAATTCGCGGTTCGCCAGATATCCCAAACCAAAACTTAATGAGGCGACAAGAAAAATAATCAGCGCGAAGATAACTTCTTTTTTATGGAAAACAAACCAATCTCTGAATCGGTTTGAATTTTCTTTTAGAACTGCAGATATTTTTGCCATCGTTCGTAGAGTTCTTTCGTGGCTATCAAATCGCCGACATTATATTTCGCGATGTCGAGAAATTTCTTTTCGGCGAACATCCGGCCGACGTCGTCGCCCGTCACGCCTCCCGCCTTTGGGCTTTGTATTCCGAACGCGCGGCTCCACAGATGCAAACTTCCTTTTCGCCGGAGCGCGCCGTAAAACGAAAGCTGGTCATAGAGGTCGATATGGATGGCATCTGGACTATGTTGATATAAATACCGTCCGCGCATCAGGTCCTTTGTCGGACGAATGCGATGAACCGCGGAACGAATCATCAAAAACGGGATGTCGAAACTTCTGCCGTTGAATGTTACGAAACAATTGTAATGCCTCGCTCCTTCCCAAAACTTTTGGAGCATTTCTTTTTCCGAGCACTGTTTGAACGTTATATTGTTTTCTTTTAGTTCCGGGATTTTTTCGCCGGGTGCCTGAAAATAAACGACTCCCTCGTTTTTTTCCGAATCCAGAACTCCAATGACGACGATTTCGCCAGTCAGCGGAGAGAAACCCAGCCGATTTTTAAGTTCTGCCAGAGCATCCTCATATTCGCCCTCGACCTCCGACTCTTTTTTTATCCAGTGCGTCAGATTTTCCCGGGTTGCTTTGTCGAGTGAATCAAAATCCTCCCCTACCGTTTCAATGTCGATGATGAGCCTGGAAGTTGTTGACATGCTCAAGATTATAGCATAGAATCATTGTTAATAAATACTATGCAAAAAGAAAGGAAATTTAGCTTCACTGCGGGTGAATTAGTCGAAGCGGAAGAAAAAAAAGAAGGGCATGTGAGAGCCCGAAAAGAAGCGGAATTTTATCGAGATTTTCTTGATACTCTTAAAAACACCATCAAGAAAGAACTTCTTCGAAACGGAAATGATATTGATACTGCTCATCGTAAACTTAAAGAACTTGGTTGTAATGCCGAATATCTAAATCAATTGATAGACGAGGCAATGCTTGCGGCGAAAGATAAAGCCCCACATCTAGGACTAACAGTAGGCGTATATGCAAAAGTGCTTGAAGAAATGACGCCAGCGGAATTTTTTCAGCATCTGGAACAATTAAAAGCATCTTTGGCAAAGTGAGTGGAATTAAATATTAAACAATTATGGCACATACAAAATCCGGCGGTTCAACTAAATTAGGACGGGATTCGCAATCAAAGCGCTTGGGCGTGAAGATTCAGGACGGCCAGAACGTGATGGCCGGCCAGATTATTATTCGTCAGCGCGGCACGAAATACCTGCCCGGCGCGAATGTTTCGCAGGGAGGCGATGACACGCTCTACGCCGCGCAAAGCGGCAAAATAAAATTCTCCATAAAAAGAAAGCTAAACTTTGACGGCTCGCGGCGAGTAGCTACTGTTGTGGCAGTAACACAACTTTAAGTTTCGCCGCAATCCCCCTTTTAAGGTCTATATTCACATAATGCTCGCCCAGTTCCTTCAATGGGTGAGCGATTTTTATTTCAACCCTTTCTTTGCCGAGCCATCCGGTGTCGCGCAGGGCTTTTGAAATCGCGTCTTTGGTTATTGAGCCGAACACTTCGCCCCGCTCTCCGGTTTTCAAAGAAAATTCAATATGGCGGTCGTTCAGAAGCCGGCTGATTTCCACAAGATGTTTTTTTGTCGCTTCATCTTCCTTTTCAAGGCGCGCTTTGTCTTTCTCCAATTCTTTCATGCCGCTCGCGGTTGCCGACTTTGCCAGCGCGCTCGGGAACAAAAAATTTCTCGCGTAGCCGTCGGAAACATTTTTAATTTCGTTCTTTTTCCCAATATTCCGAATGTCTTGGAGTAAAATAACTTTCATATTTTTGCGTTCCAATTTCCAAATCCTACTGCGCGCAACAATATCCTTAAAAACTGGAGTTTGTAAGTATGTTATTTTGCGCGCAGGAACATTTGTTTAAGATTTCGAGTTTTGAATTTCGGATTTTAGCGTCTCAATTGCCTTGTCCAGCTGCGGGTCGCGCTTGTTTTTTATGTCGTCATCGGTTATTTTCACTGCGATATCCGGGTCCAATCCCCCGTTTTCCAAAATTTTTCCGCTCGGCAGAACCCAATGGGCGATTGTCAGCTTCAGATATGAATTGTCCCTCAACGGAATAAGTTCCTGCACTGTCCCCTTGCCGAAACTTTTTTCTCCGACGAGCTTGACTCCTCTGTCGTCGCGGAGCGAGCCCGCCAAAATTTCTGAGGCCGAAGCCGAACCGCCATTGATAAGAACGACTACGGGGAATTTTACGAGCGCCGCATTGCCCGCGGCTTTGAGTTCCTGGATAACGCCCGCGCTCGATTCTTCTTTCACGACAAGCGTGCCGCGCGGAACGAACCAGCCCGCGAGACCGACTGCCACGTCAAGATAGCCGCCGGGATTATCCCGAAGGTCAAGAATCATTCCGCGCGCGCCTTCCGACAGCGCTTTCGCGGCGGATTGATAAAAAAGCTGTTCCGCGTTCGCGTTGAAACTGTACAGCTGGACATACGCGATGTCGCCGTCTTTCATCGAGTAATCGAGTGTCGGTATAAGAATGGTGTCGCGGATGATTTTGAAATCTTTTGCCTGGTCCCAGCCGTCCCTGAAAATAGTGAGCGTGACTTCGCTTTTTTTCGGGCCTCGAATCAGTTGAACCGCTTCATCAACGGCCATGCCCTCGGTCGAGGTGGCGTTTATTTTGAAAATTTTGTCGCCGGCTTTCAATCCCGCGCGGCTTGCCGGAGTGTCTTTCAACGGCGCTACGACCATAAGCTGGTTTTTCTTAACGCCGATTTCCGCGCCGATGCCTCCGAAATTGCCCTGGATGTCCTCCTGGAATTTTTCGTTTTTCTTCGGCGAAAGGAAAAGCGAATACGGGTCGCCGAGCGAACTCACCAACCCGCCGATAGCGCCATAAACCTTGTCCTGGCTGTTGACTTCCTTCGATTTCAAATAACTTTCATTAATTGATTCCCATGCCTGCCAGAACGTTCCGAAATCAACCGAACCAGGCTGGCCGGAAGTCGTATTGGTCAATTCTTTTACGGTAACCGTTTTCGGAAACTTTTCGCCCGCGCGGAAACCAATAAAAAACCCGCTCCCCAAAAGAACTGCTCCCGCCGCCAAAACCGCAACCGCGATAAGAATCTTTTTTCCTGTTGTCTTCGTAAACATATTTGCCGGCGCCTTAATATCCAATATCCATTGCCCGATGTCTTGGCGTTGATTCTATCGCCGAATGAGCAAGTTTGCAAATCGCCAAAATTGAAAATCCGAAGAAAAACGCCTAATATGCAAGTATGCCGCTAGCCGAGGATTACATTCAAGAACTTAAAAATCGGTCTCTTAAATCTCGAGTATACCGAAAACATCAGCTTATCGGGCTCGAAATAGCCCAGCTTCTCGAAGACCGCGGACACAAGTCGCTTTACATAAAACTGGCGAAACAGAACAATCCCGAAAAACTTCTCGGCATTGCCAAAGAGATATCCAAAAACAAAAGTATAAAAAACAAAGGCGCGTATTTTATGACAGTAGTTAAACTCACGAAAGCACGGAATTACAAATAACATGATTTAACAGATTTACTGCGGATGGTAATTTTTCACACCCTAATTCACTCAAACACGACAACAACATCCTTATAAACTCCAGTTTATAAGGATGTTGTATACGGTAAATAATGTATAATTAAAGTATGGGGAAAATAAAAACGGCAAAGCAAATGGAGCGGCATCTCAAGGGAATGGCGAATCACTACCGCATTCAGATATTGCTTTCGATTGCCGACGGTGAAGGCATAACTCTTGAGAACATTGTTAAAACTCTCGGGGCAAACGAGAAAACCATCGGCGAACACGCGAGGCGACTCCATCAAGCCGGACTCGTCAACAAAAAATACCGAGGTAAATTCGTGGAGCACACACTGTCGCCCTACGGAAAAACATTTGTGAGCTTTCTAAAATCATTTCAGCGCGCGCAATAACATCCTAATAAACTGGAGTTTATAAGGATGTTTATAAAAGCAATAATTTACGAAACTGAATCTTAAATAATGCAGTATGGACAAAATCGTAACGGTTGAAAATAAAAAAGACGAGCGGTTTTTGCGGAAGAAAACCGCGGAGTTTGATTTCAAAAAATTCAGCCGGCGGGAAATTCAGGAATTGATTATCGGAATGAGAAAGGCGATGAGGCAGGCGCGGGGAATCGGCTTGAGCGCGAACCAAATAGGTTTGGACATGCGAGTATTCGTGGCGCAAATTCCCCAGACTCGGATTAGCGCGGATACGGACGCGGATAAAGGCGTATCCAGAGCAAGCGTAAATCAGCATAGCTATCATCGTGAGTCCGCGTTCTACGCCGTGTTCAATCCGGAAATCATGAAGTATTCGCGCGAAACCGTTCCGATGGAAGAAGGATGTTTAAGCGTGCCGGGCGTTTACGGACTGGTGGACCGACCTGAAAAAGTGGTTCTCGCCGGTTTCGACAAAAACGGAAAACCGCTCAAAATAAAAGCGTGGGGGCTTCTCGCGAAAGTATTCCAGCACGAGATGGACCATTTGAACGGCAAGTTATTCATCGACAAAGCAAAGGAGATTTATCGTATGCCTGTTTCGGAGCGGCTGAAGAAAAAATCCGGCGCTTGATTCTTGATTCATGTTTCTTGATTCTAAATTCGTTTTCTTCGGCACTCCAGAATTCGCTGCCGTCATTTTGCAAAAACTGATTGGCTGCGGTTTTATTCCGACCGCGGTTGTTTGCAATCCCGACCGACCGGTCGGCAGAAAAAAAATCATAATGCCGCCGCCCGTTAAGCAAATTGTAAAAAACGGAAAATTGGAGAATAAAATTGAAATTCTCCAGCCGGAAAACCCGTCATCTCTTGTCTCTCATTTCCTGTCTCTAAAACCTGATTTTTTTATCGTCGCCGCGTACGCGCAGATTCTCCCGCAAAAACTGATTGATGTCCCGCGACTCGGCGTTATCGGCGCGCATCCCTCGCTTCTCCCGAAATATCGCGGCGCATCCCCCATTCAATCAGCTATCCTGAGTGGCGACGAGGAAACCGGCGTAACGCTTTATCTTTTAGACGACAAAATGGACCATGGACCAATTCTCGCACGGCGAGAATTGAAAAATCATGAATCAAGGATTATGAATTATGAATCGCTGATGAGAATGTTGGCGAAAACTGGCGGCGAGTTGCTTGTTGAAACACTGCCTAAATTTTTGAACAAGGAAATAGCGCCGCAAACCCAGAATGAATCGAAAGCTACGTATACGAAAAAATTCGAAAGAAAAGACGCTTTTGTGGAACCGGAAGATTTGCTCAAAGCAGAGGCTGGAACCGCTCCGGAAAAAGCCATTGAAATCGAGCGAAAAATCCGCGCGTTCAATCCCGAGCCGGGCGCGTGGACGATTTTGAAAGGAAAACAGGTAAAATTGCTGGAATCGGAATTAGTCGCGGGGAAACTGAAACTTAAACAAATTCAGATTGAAGGAGAAAAACCGAAAATGTTTCACGGCGAATTTTGAATCAGTCACTTTTTCGATTTATACTCAATCACAATCTGCTGGTTGTCTTTGAATATGAGATTTTCGTACGCATCGCTCGGCTGGCCGCCGACTGCCATAACAATTTCGTGAGTGGCATCGGCTTTGTAATCCAAAACCTGACTCTTGTCGAACGGCTTGTTCCAGACCGCGAAGAAATCACCGAGCGTAAAGTCCCTTTGTTCCGGGGACTCAATGTGAATCGTTCCAATAGTATCGTGCGTATGGAGCGGATGCATGCAGGAAGGCGAAACGCCGATGCTTGCCGGAATAATCTGTTCCGCGCCGTTTATGACGATTCGGAGGCGCGGATGAATGTGAAATCGCGTGTACATATCGAGCGTACAGCCCATCGCGAGCGAGCGCGTGGAAACAAGCGCGCCGGAACTGCCGCCGAAAAATTGCTTAATGCTCCCGAATCCCAAAAGTCCGAACCCCGCCGCAACCGCCAATACAATCGTCAAAATAGTTTTATTTCTTTTATTTTTCATTTACGGTATATTATAGCAGAGTTATTGGGGAGTCGTCTAATGGCCCTCCGGAGGCGGGTAAATAGGACATGGGCCTTTTCCTCCCTGGGCGGATCCGCCTCATGCGGAGAAGGCTCAATAGTATTTTCTGCAGTGCTGGGGGATCGTCTAACGGTAGGACATGGGCCTTTGAAGCCCAGTATCTAGGTTCGATTCCTAGTCCCCCAGCACTGCAGAAAAAATTGAGTATCTTGGTTCTGCGCCAAAGGCGCATCCGCCTTAGGCGGAGAATCCCTGCCCGGCAGCCGATTAGAAAGTGTTGTTGCGTATTCGCAACTTACACTTTCAATCGTCCCGAGAGTTTTTCAAACTCAAGGGATAAATAGAAAATTTACGAAGAGCTACAAAACAATGCAAAAGAGGAAATTGAATCATAGATACTTATTGTCTCTCTATTCCCGGGTAGATGAATTTCTAAGTGCTGAAAATCCTATACTGGAAGATTTGCCAGATTCCATAGTTTCTTTTTGTGTAACAACAGAGAAGCTGCTAAAAGTTAAACTGCATAGCGAAAACCCATTTTTGATTTTTGATGTCGCGCGATTAAAGGACGATGACTCGCTCTCAGCAGTTGCGCTCAAAAAGGAAATGGACATCGAGACAGTGAAAATAGAAAATATTATAAACAGATTCGCGATTGTTTTTAAAGAAGCTTTCACCCCTGATGAAATCCAGGCGTTGAGAGATATCTATATAGTCCGGAACCATTTTGTGCACGGATATAAGTCTGATGACAAAATCG
The DNA here is from genome assembly GCA_016204335.1 of Candidatus Liptonbacteria bacterium. Classification (GTDB taxonomy): domain Bacteria; phylum Patescibacteriota; class Minisyncoccia; order UBA6257; family 2-01-FULL-56-20; genus JACQKU01. The sequence goes on along the minus strand of JACQKU010000009.1, from coordinate 10,125 downwards.
TCTTTGAGGTTGAAGATGTCATTAAAAAAATGGGTACGATCTGGGAAAAAATTTCAAAGATGGCTATCTCTCTGCTGGGCAAAGAAAATATAAAGAACGGCAAACCAAAGAAAAAGTATACCGAAAAAGAGCTTGAGCAAGTTTTAGAAGAAGAAGTTAGAAAAATGATTGGACCAACTCAAAATCAAAGCTGGAAAAACCCATATTTGGTCACTCCTCTCATCCAGCGTGCGTCAATATTTGAGGTTACCAACAAATGTCCTCGTTGCGGCTCAGACTCGTTCTCGTTAGATGGTAATAAAAATGCGTGGGGAACTCCCTATGCATCATCAATCGATTACTCCTCTGTTTTCTTATCAGATGGCGATTCTAATTTGTATAAGTGCGGTAAGTGTCATTTAGAATTAACGGAGAAACAATACGAAATTGCAAAAAGAATTTCTGGTGTTACTTAATTTTAAAAACCGTCCGAGGAGCATCAATTTGGTAAAATCAAGGTATCCTCTGGGAGCTATGTGGGGGAACGATTTTCAAAAATCCGAGCCCGAGGAAGCCAGCAATTCGGAGAAGAAAATTTGGCGGGGTGAATGGCCCCACTTAGCGGGGTAAATAGGCCGTTTGGCTCTGAACCAAAAAATTGGGGTTCGAATCCCTGTCCCCCAGCTATGTGCGGGAAAGCCCAGTATCTTGGTTCTGCGCCAAAGGTGCATCCGCCTTTGGCGGAGAATCCATGTCACCTATCACCAGTCGGCGCAGTACGGATTCGACTACGCTCACCACAAGTCGAGGCAGACCGGAGAAGACGGAATACAAAAAAAACCAACCAAACTCTAAACTCTATGATCTATCTCATCGGCGGAGTGCCTGGGATGCGAAAATCGACGGTCATAACTCCATGCATTTGTTCGCAGAAGCCTATGTATCGGAATTCGACGGACCTTATCCGCGCAAGCACGAGTCAACTTTATTGGTTTATCACGAAACGTGATCCCCGCGAGGAAAAGATGCCGGAAATACCGGAGCTTAGAACAGGCGAGGATACTCCGGCCTGGATTGGTACAATTGGCTTAATAAGATTACTAAATAATCAAAAGAAAGACGCACTTATTGAGGGCATCGCTATCCCGCCAACAGGAGTTAGAAGTTTGGAGCTTCAAGATCCGAATCTCAAAGTTCGAGCTGCCTTTGTGGGTTACGGTAAAACCGTAGAGTTTCAGGTCCCGGAATGGACACCTGAGTTAGAAAAATTAATCGAAACGGCTATCGGCAAGGAATATTTGGAGAATTTCGCAAAAAAACATGATTGGATGTACAGGGATAAAGATGGGAAACCATCGCCTTATAACGATTCTCTAGAAGCCAGGAGAATCGAAGATGCCGTAGAAGCGGTACGAAGATCAGGTTGCGAGAATTTTAAATATTTTGATTTGATTGACTATATTCCACGGGAAAGACGCGGTGAAGATTCCGCGATTCTTAGACTAGAAGACCATATTAATGCAGCGATGGACATTAGATCCTTCTTCTTAAATAAATCCCTGACCTAGAGGGGTCAGTTACTCCCCTGTTCCGACCCTTAAAAAATGCTTATACTGCCTGCAAGGTTTTGGTACCAGATCGGAGAGCACAGCCATGTTGTATGAATCGGAAAGGTTGCCGACAGGCATCCGGAAAAAGAAAAACCGCCAATTGTCAGGCGGTTTTCTTTATTATTATTGGACTTCTCTCTTTTTTTCTTCAAACTCTTTTCTGTCAATTTCGCCTTTTGCGTATCGCTCTTTCAAAATTTCAACCGGCGACTTGTCATGGCCGTGCGAGCCGCGGGACTGGCCGCCCAGCCATTTGATAAGCGCCACAACGCCGGCGATTATCAGTACCCACCAGAAAATCATAAAAATCCAGCCGAATCCGCCCAAAGGCGTAAATCCGAAATTCATCATTGAATTGTTTAATTGACTGGAACCAACGGGAGACGACCACCCTGCCTGACCGGCAGGCAGGCCTCCCGTAATCATTTGCATCATAGGCATAAAGCCGACTCCTTGCGGCGGGAACGCGGCGGAAGCGTCGCAGTCGCTCAGACGCTTGCCCATAACCGCATGCATTTGCTCTTCACCTTGTTCACCGAGCATCTGAATCATCATATTATTCACCGCTTCATGAGAAGTCCCCGTCATCCGGCCCATAAAATATTCGCCGAGAGCTCCGAAATTGTCATCGGATAAATCCTTGCAAGCCAGCTCTTTGTTTTGGAGTTTTTCCCAAACCGCTTTTCCTTCAGCTTCTTCGATGGCGGTATGGCCATCTGAGACCATTGCGACATTGCTCATCTCTTCGATTCCTGTCGTGGCAGACATTCCATGCGCAAAAACAGCGCCGCCGATTGCAAAAGCGGGCATTATTGAGCCGATGGCGCCGAAAATATATTTTTTCATATTAATTAACCGAAAACCAACCTCTATCCGAACCACATAAAATTATCTGAACCATTCTTTAATTGTTTTCGGCCAGCCGACCAAGAAGAGCAACGCCAGCGGCGCGCCCCAGTTAGCCCAGCGTTCCACGAAATCCCAAATGGGCATTCCGACCAGTGGCCTTATCAAGGCGGTCCAGAAGCCCCAGAATACCATCCAAAGGAGCGCGATGCGGACCGGTTTAATCAGAATAAGAATTGCCAGAACAACGTCCATTGCTCCGATAAGAAAAAGCATTTGTGCCGCGATGCCGGCATCGGCGACCCCGAACTTAGCAAACCAGCCGACCCAGTCCTTTCTGCCCTGCAAAGCGAATACGCCGTGGCCGATGAACTCGCCTGCTATCGATATCCGCAAGACCCATTCAATAAGTTTTGTGTTCATAATTTTTTTATTATTTTTTTTATTTAAGATTTTATCGGCAATGCCGCGCGCGGCAGTAAATCTTTTTTATCCATATCCGCATATTAACGGTTATTTGTTCGTTTTTCAATGCCCGGTTCGACCCTCCGGGAATGTTTACAACTTTTGTTTTCTCAACAACACCGCGTTAAACGCCACGATTACCGTGCTCAATGACATAAATACCGCCGCGACCGCCGGTTCCAGAATAATGCCTTTGAAAACCAATGCTCCGGCCGCGAGCGGCAGAGCGACAATATTGTACGCAGTCGCCCAAAAGAGATTTTGAATCATTTTTCCGTAGGTGAGCCGTGAAAGTTTAATAATTTTGGGAATATCCCGCGGGTCGCTTTTTACAAGAATAATTCCGGCTGATTCGATTGCCACGTTTGTCCCCGCGCCAATGGCAATGCCGAGGTCGGCTTGCGTCAAGGCGGGCGCGTCATTTACTCCGTCGCCGACCATCGCCACTTTGTATCCTTTGGACTGCAAAATTCTTACCTTTTCCGATTTTTCATGCGGCAGGACTTTTGCGAAATATTCATCAACGCCCAGTTCGTCGGAAACCCACTTGGCGACATCTTCGGAATCACCGGTGACCATCGCGACTTTTACGCCTAATTCTTTAAGCGCTTTAACGGCTTCGCGCGACTCTTCGCGTATGACATCTACAAGAGCGATGCTTCCGACCAAAGCGTTTCCGGCAATGACATAAATAACCGTTTTGCCCTGACGAGAGAGAATGTCGGCGCGGGACTTAAATTCCGAATGCAACCGAACCGCTTTTTCCGCAAGCAATCTTTCGTTGCCGACAAACATCTCTGTCCCCTCGAGCCATCCTTTGGCTCCGCCGCTTGGGATGCGTTCGAAGTCCTTTACTTCGGTGAGCAAGAGTTGCCGCTTTCTCGCCTCCGAAACCATTGCTTTTGCGAGAGGATGTTCCGAATGGCTGTTCACTGACGCGGCGAGTTGAAGCACATTGTCCTCGCTCCCTCCGTCGTTGGCGATGATTGCGTCCACGCCGAATTCTCCTTTTGTGAGCGTTCCCGTCTTGTCAAACAGGACAACATTTATTTTTCGGGCCGCCTCAAGCGCAAGGCGCTGGCGGACCAAAAGACCGCCGCGCGCCGCCATCGTTGTTGAAATGGAAGCAACCAAAGGTATTGCCAAACCAAGCGCGTGCGGACACGCGATGACCAAAACCGCCACTAATCGCTCCGTGGCAAAAACAATGCCGGCTCCCGCCAAAAGCCACAACGTAAGGGTAATACCTCCGGCCGCAACCGCAAGCACGGTAAGATAAAAAGCGGCGCGGTCGGAAAGCATCTGAAGCCGCGATTTTGATGCTTGAGCGTCCGCCACAAGACGCATTACACCCGCAAGAAAAGTATGCTCGCCGATTTTGGTCACCGATACTTTTAACGTTCCATCGCCGTTTATGGAACCGGCAATCAGTTCATCGTTCGCTTGTTTAGAAACCGGTTTGGACTCTCCGGTAATAATTGACTCGTTTAGTTCCGAACGCCCTTCTGCGATTTTGCCGTCAGCCGGCACTTTTCCGCCCGGTTTTACGAGCATTACATCTCCGATTTTAAGTTCAGCGATTGGAATAATCTCCGTGGCATTGCCTCGTATCACTTCTGCGGTATCGGGAAGCAGTTTCGCCAGTTCCTTGAGAGCGCCCTGCGCTCCGGCAACAGCGCGCATCTCAATCCAGTGGCCGAGAAGCATCACGGCAATCAGCGTCGAGAGTTCCCAGAACAGCGTATGCTCGCGGCCGGTCAAAACAGCGAAAACGCTGAAGGAGTAAGCGGCGGTTATTGCAAGAGCGATGAGCGTCATCATACCGGGGAGGCGCGCTTTCAGCTCTCTCCGCGCGCTTGCCAAAAATATCCAGCCGCCGTAAAAAAATATGATTGAGCCGAACGCCAGAATAACGAACTCCGAGCCGGAGAATTTCGGCGCGGTCCGCTCAAAAACCTTTTCGAATAATTCCGAATACGCAAGGATTGGAACGGTCAGCGCCGACACCACCAAAAACTTTCGCAGAAAGGATTCCGTCTTATGTCCTGCGTGCCTGTCCGCATCCGCCGCCGTCTTTTTCTTTTTTGCGGGAATGAGGTTCATCCCGCATTCGGAGCACATGCCCGGCTTGTCCGAAACAACTTCCGGATGCATCGGGCAGGCGTAGGATTTTTTATGTTCTTCACGGTTCATGATTATTTGCAATTATACCGCTTAAACACCGCATCCGCCCCCTCCCTGCTGTTGTTGCGGTTTGACAACCTGAGAAGCGATTCTCTGATATCCTTGGGCGCTGGAATAATCGATTCCGAGGATTTCTTGCGGATTCACGTCTTTCCAATCAACCCCTTTATTTTTCATAAAGGTTGCTATTGTGAGGTAGGTGTCCGGAAACCAATATGAATTCACCGCCAGAGCCGCCTTCCACATATCCCGCTCGCTTGCTCCATGCGAAGCCATAAGCTCCAAAAGTCCCAACATGGCCATGCCGTGATTGCAATCCGGGAAATGCGTGGAGTTGCCGCAACACGGTCTATAAATGCCATTTGATATTTTATCCACAAGAGCCTGCTGTTCGGTAGTCAGATCAAAGAATTTATGACGGCTGTAATGATCCATTGCGGTGCCTTGTGCGATTGTCCAACCGCCTGTCGAGGCAAAGTTTCCGGCTCCGCCATACGCAGGGTTCATCATTTCGCCTTTTTCCAAGATAGGATTTTTATTCGCAAGACCGAGCGCCCAAAATAAATTCAGGAGGTATCCGGCATTGCCTTTCGTAATTTTTAATTCACCGTTACTCCGCCCGAGAAGCAGATTTTTGTACTCATCGGTGAATGTGCCCTTCTCTTCATATATATATATGGCCTTGAATCTGTCTGCGTCAATAGCGCCGGCACCCGCAAGTTTTGCGCCAAGGTCGCCCCAAACGACGGGCAGAACAACTCCCCCGGGCGGCAACACCCTGTCTTCAAACCCGGACACCGGCGCTTTTGCGGACGTTCCGGCGATGTTTGCTTTTTGCGGAGCATTGGTAGCTTTGAGCCCGGTCGTGTAAACCCACGCGCCTGCAAGAATTATCGCCGAGATAAGTATGCTCGCCGGGAGCATATAGTCCTTTTTAGTTTGTCCGGCTTCCGGAAATTGTTCCGTTGTTTGATTTTGTGCTTCGTTTTCCATAGATTTGAATTTTGATTAACAACAATCCTTCATTTTTTTCTTGAGTTCCTCCCGCCCAATCGGGCGAGGCTCGCTCCCTATGGGGACAGCGACTGCTTTTTTTTGCGATTCTTGCTGTTTGCGCGGCGGAAGAAACAGATAGGACAACAATAAGAGAAAAATAAGCGCGGCAAAAAATATCCCCTGCCATTCCATCAGAATGGCATATGCGGCAATAAATCCTGCGGGAATAAAGAATGTCTTCCAAAGAAGCGATGACCTGTCTACGGGCAGTTTTTTCTCAAGCTGATACGCGATACCGACAACCGACCCGCCCATTAAGAGCGAGGGAATTGCGACATCAATCGGGTAGCCCAAAAAACGCGCAATGACGAGACCTATCCATGTGCCGGATACACCCGCGCATATCGGGCAAATCCGGAAAGCTTGTCCCGAGCGAAGTCGAGGGAGCAAAATTCGATTGGCAAGGTGCGCAAGCAGAGTAATGCCCAGAATTGAAGTTGTGGCGATGGCAATGAGCATAGATTTAAAGGAGAAAGATAATGCCGCCGAGCGCTATCATTGCGATGCCGCCCCACAGCCGCATATGTTTTGTTTCGGCTTTTTTCCATGCTTTCACCTTTTCAAGAAGCGCGTTGTCGCTCGCGATAAGCAGAATGACGACAAGCGGAAGAATAAAGATTAAGTTGTAGAGCAGGAGGTAGCCGACTCCGGCGAGGTATGTCCCCTGGTCGTGGAGCAACCCGAGCACCATAAGGTACGGTCCGCCGGTGCACGGGAACTCGCAGAGTCCCACCAGTACGCCCAGCAAAAATACGGCCGGGAGGGAAGCTTTATTCATTAGCGCGGCCATTTTATTATGCGCCGCTTGCGGAATGCGGAGCTTGACGGGAAACGACGGGAAAAACTCGTTGATGATATTGATGCCGCCAAGCGCGACCAAAAGCGCCGCTCCCGCTTTCGCCATGAAATGCGGCGTGTTGAAGATATGGAGCGCCTGAAGAATTCCCAATCCTATGAGAAGATAGACCGTAAAAAGTCCGAGGATGTATACGCCGCCAATTTTCAATATGCCGGCTCTCGTCTTTTGAAGAGAGAGCAGGAATGCGATTGTCAGGAGCAGAATTCCGAACGCGCACGGGTTGATGCTGTCTATCAGCGCGGCGATGCCCACGAGAGGGAGCAGCCATTTTCCTTCGGCGCTTAAATTCCATAGCGCGGTAGTCCCGATATTTCCCGATTTCAGGAAAATCACCGAACCGAACAGCAGAACAGCGACCGCAATGAGAATCGCAAGTTTTTTACTCATAAGATTTATGGGGTGACGACTGCGGCAAACAAGAGTTCGACCGGTTGTCCCCCGCTATTTTCTATCGTAATTGACCTTTGAATCCGGCCTACGCCGGCAGGGCCGTGCGCCGCCGGGTCAAAAACAACTTCCACTGCCGCTTCCCCGTTCGGATTGACCGTTTCATCTATTATGGGGATGGCTCCGTGTCCAGGCATGCCGTAAGGTCCGAACTGTCTGCCTCCATTCGTAAGCGTGGCTGTCGTGCACATACAGGAAGTATACATTTTCTTTATTGTGGATGGCTCGCTGCCGGTGTTTTTGATTTTGAACGTATGTTTTACTTTTCCGGCCGCCATTGAAATCGTGCCGAAGTCATAGTTGTTTGCTTCTTCCGCGACAAGCGTTCCGCTGCCGCTTGCCGGCGGGGTTATGGAATTGCCTTGCGAGTCCGGCTGAGCCATCCAGACCAGTCCGCCGAGGACGACTACCGCGATGCCGATGCCTATGATTATTTTATTCATTATATCTGTTAAATTATGAATGCAAAAAATCCCCGCGAGACAGGGATTGGCGGACGCTCGATACAAACCCGTTCGACTTGCCCTCGCGCGGTTTTACGCGGAAGAGGGCAAAACGGTTTTATATCGGCGCCCTAGAAAGTTGCCGGACTGTTTTCGTGAAGCGCGAGCCAACGGATGAATTCCCGTTTTTGGGGAAAAGAAAAAGTATTTCTGAATTTGTGCCGGGATAAAATCGGCTGGGGCGGCATAAAAAGAAACTGCCGGAAGAAACCGAGGCCGATTAAAAGCAATGCCGCGAGCGCCGGCAAAAGAACGCTTAGAAAGTTCTCGCTGAAAGCGGCGGAAGAAAAAATCTTAAAGGCATTGAGATGAAAAGCCGCGTAATCTACGGGGCTCGCCTGTTTTGAACAACCTGCGCCTTGAGCAGTTGCCGCGATACAATCACCGTCATGGGCTTCCATTCCATTATGCATTCCGGCGAAGCCAAACACAGCAACGCCGATAAAACTGCCGACGAGTAGAATTGTAAGGATGGGCTTCATAAGTAAACAGTATGTGCCTCACCCTAAAGTGAATTTAAGTCGCTGTCAATGCTCTGAAAATCGGGCTCTTCGACGGTAATATTTTGAAGGTCTTGGTTGATTATGCCGGTCGTATCGCCGGTTTGGAGCGTTGTTCCGGTTGCGTCCTGCAACGGCAATCCTTCGGTGACCGGCGCCCGTGAAACCGGCGCTTTTGACAACCACACGCCAACGATGAGAAGAACGGCGACGACTCCGATTATTATGATATTTTTGTTCATATAAGTTATTGAATTATTGAACCGTTGAAGTCCCTGCCGAAGTCGAAGTCGGCGCGGGTTGGTCTACTCCGGGAATTTGGGCGAGCGTAGTCGCCGCCTTGCGGACTTTCTCTCGGGCGGCTTTCACCGCGTCTTGGACTTTTTTCAAATCATCGTGAAGCGCTTTCCGCGCGCCGCCGACATCCGCGCGCAACGTATCTTCCGTGGTCACGGTTATGGAATACGCTTTGCCGGCTTGCGCCGCGACCGCGCTTCTGGCGCTCGCAATCGCGCTCTCGGCTTCCGTAACGGCGGTACGAACGGCGGAAACATCCAATCCCCCATCCGCAGCTTTATCGGTTCGGGAAACAATTCTGCCGAGAACATCCGCGAGCTTGTCGAGCACATCGGTGAAGTGAGCGGTCATTCGCGCGTTCATTTTACCGAGCCCGTCGTCAATTCTTTCGACAGCCAGCTTTTTTCGTTCGTCTTTTATCGCTTTAAGGCGGATTTTCAGGGCTTCTTTCCGCGCTTCGATTTCGTTTTTCAATTCTTCCCGTTTTGCTTCGATAGTTTTCTTAAATTCTTCCCGCTTCTCCTGCATCTGCGTCTTGAGTTCGGCGCGCCGTTCCCTGGCGTTTTGCCGCATATCCTGAATATTTTCCCTTCTTATTTCCCGGCGAATTTCCCGCGATTCTTCACGGACGCCGGAAGGCGCGGACGATGTGGTCTGTTGCGCGAATGTCGTTGCGACCAAAACAAATGAAAATAACAGCGAAAGTACTGCCTTTATCATAGTAGATTGATTATACTACAATTTCAGCCAGAGCAAATTTGACTGTGCATAACTTTTGCTCGGAACATTTTTGTCGGAAACCGGTGTCGCGATTCTTCCAGCGAGAATCGCGCGCCCGCATCTCGCTCCGGCGGCTCCTGTCGCTATGCCATGGCATAGCGCCCTACCGAAGTTGAGAATCGAAGAGATTATCATTCGGAGAGTTCCGCGCCGCTATGCCACGGCATAGCGCTATGCCATGGCATAGCGGTATGCTATAGCATAGCGGCAGGAAACCAAGCCCGTCGGAGCTCCGAGAGCTTTCCGACCAAAAAATTCCTCGCTTTTATGAAATCTCTAAAAGCTTCCCGAAAAGAAAAGTCCTTCGCTTGATGGAAAGTAAAATACCGATAGCTTCTCAAAAATGAAGAACCGCACCGCAAGCGGTGCGGTATCGGAATTCTTCCGAAGCCAACCCTCCTTCGCCAAAGCTACGGAAGGGTTCTCCTCGCCATTCATCCTCGCGGCAAGCCGCAAGGTATTCTGGCGAAGGAGAATAATAGGAAAAAATTCAAATTATTGCCTCCCGCGCGAACGATGGGCAAACGCCGCAAGAGCAGCGATCTGCGTTTCGTTCAGGTGAATAGCAGGACGTTGTGCCTTAATAGTCGCAGTGGCCT
>JACQKU010000008.1 GCA_016204335.1 Candidatus Liptonbacteria bacterium | reverse complement strand
CCGATGATTTGCAAAAGAAACTGAGGCAGTGGAATATATACTACAACGGCCTAGAACACTGCGGATTGGGAGGCAAAACTCCAAATGAATTTCTTGCCGAATATCAAAAGGTCAAACCGCCATATGTGTGTGCCTAGGACAGGCGGGCAACTTTTCCTGACTTTACTTTTTATGCAGCATATCATCAATATCCAAAATCGCTTTGATGGCGTCGCCAGCAGAGATGTTGTTTTGCTTGTGCCTGACATCGCTCACGTCGCCGGCGGCCCAGATGCCGTATGTCGATGTTTGCTGGGTTTTCGGGTCGGCGATGATTTCACCGAACTCGTTCATTTCAACCAAGCCTTTGACGAAATCCGCGTTTGGGATAGCGCCGACTTCAACGAACACGCCGCCGAGCGCGAGTTCTTTTGTTTCGCCGGTTTTCCTGTCTTTGTATTTCAGGCCCGCGACCATATCCGTTCCCAGAATTTCAATCGTTTGCGCCATTGTGATTACTTCCACTTTGGGATTCGCTTTCATTTTTTCCTGCGTCACCGGGTCGCCCTTAAGCGCCTCATTATATTCGAGAATATAAATTTTTGAAGCGTACGGGAAAAGGTCAATCACGGCTTCAAGTCCGGCATTGCCGCCGCCAATGACCGCGACATCCTTCCCTTTGAAAAGCGGCGCGTCGCAAATCGAACAATAGGAAACACCTTTCCCGTCGAGCGCCTGTTCGCCGGGCACGTTCAACTTTTTCCGCCTGCTACCCGAAGCAATGAAAAGATATTTCGCTTCAAATGCTTTTTCTGCTTTGGTCTTTACGCGAAATCCATCATCTATTTTCTCGACAGCGACTACGACATCGCTGTCAACAATTTCAATGTCTTCCTGAGCCCGCAAATGTTCTTCGAGCATTTTCGCGAAATCGAAACCGGACACCGATTTTGTGCCTATCCAGTTCTGGATGTCTGCGGACACGAGCGACTGGCCGCCGAACGTTTCGGTTATGAGAAGCGTCTTTATTTTTTTTCTGGCGGCGTACACACCGGCCGCGATTCCGCCCGGCCCGCCGCCGATGATGATAAGTTCGTACATTCCTACGCTATGTTCAGAGCTTTTTTCAACCCCTTCTGGTCAAAACCCACGAAAATTTCTCCGTTCACGTCTATCACCGGCACGCCGAGCTGGCGGGATTTTTTCACCATTTCCTCGCGCGCCTTGTCGTCTTCGGCGACGTTATGCTCCTCGTAGGCGACATTATTTTTTTTGAAAAATTCTTTTGCCATCCGGCAGTAGACGCAGGAAGGAGTGGTGTAGATGGTAACTTGGGACATAAAATTGGTTATTTAGTTATTGAGTTATTATGCTTACCGAAAATAATCCAAATATTGACCAGTATCAGAATCATCCCGACAATGAGATTACTCCACATCATAATCGAAATACTGCTGAATCCCAAAATCCACGGGGAAACCAAAATCCAAACTCCTATGGCAAGTTGAATCCAGTTTTGATTCACGGTAGTTCGATATGACTCACTAAAAATGGTTCGGTACGGCTCACCATAAAAAGAATTCTATTATTGTTTTTTTATAAAGTAAAGCCCTCCATCCGGCAGCCGCCCGATGGAGGGCTTACACATCTCCGCGGGAACGCGTTTAGCGCCCGCCGAACGATTCTTTCCGCGCGCGGTGGCAGTCCTTGCACAAAAGCTGTCCCAATCTCGCCGGGTCCGGCGGGAACGGCAGTTCTTTGATGCTCGTCTGACATTTCGAACAAGCCCAGTTGCCCGCGCATCCGTCGGCGTCTCCGGCGGTATGCATCACGCGATTGAATCCTCCTCCTTGATTATCAAAAGCCATTTGATTGTATATTTTATTTCGCCCTTTAATCCCCCACACCGAACAAGAATCGGCGCCCGTGGTGCTCTATACCGGTTATCCTCGTTTGGTGTGGGGGTTTATTTTTAACCTTAGCTTCGGGCGAAACATCGAACGCTCGATACGCTAACTTAATTTCTTAAATAATGTTATTTCGCGTCGAGTCCCGCGCTTTTCGCAAGGTCGACAAAAAGTTCCCTTTTGAGATTGCCGTTATTTTCCCTGCCGTCTTCAAACTCTGCCGTATAAAGCGCGTCATGATACGCCCAGAACTTCCCCTGGTCCTTGGCGCATTCAGCGGCTTGAGCGGCATTAACCGACTCTGAGCCTAAAAACTGAAAATTCCTGAAAACCATTTTTACTTTCCCGGTTTCTATATAATTTTTTCGTATCAACGGTTCCGTGTCTTTAAAAAATCGCGCGCAGAACGGACATTGATAATCGCCGTACTCTATAAGGGTCACCGGCGCTTTGGGGTCGCCCAAAATCACATCGCGCGGAAAAATTTCTTTTGTGGAAGGTTTATTGGATTTAAGCGCGTTTTCGATTGCCGTCTGAAATTGCGGATACGGAACAGCTCCAAGAATTTCCTGGTCGTTCACGAAAGTCGTCGGCGTGGAATTCACTCCCAGCGCTTGGGCGTCCGCGGTGTCTTTTTGCACTTGCGCCGCATATTTCCCGCTGTCGTAACACGACGTAAAAGCGTTAACTATGCCGCTTCCCGAATCAGTATTCGGTTTTGCCGTACGGCCGCCGGAATTAAAAACGCCGACCGCGTAAATAACGGAGCCGGAAATCAAAACCGCCGCAACCAGAATGCTCGCCGGCAGAATATTATTTTTTGGGTTGCTGCGCTCTTCGATTTTATTGTTTTCTTCCATATTTGAGGTAATCATATTTTATCAGACAGCATTTGATTGTCAAATTTATCGCGTACCAACGCGTAATCTTTCCGGAAAAGCGCGCGCGCTATCTTGAAAACACCGTATGTCATAAAGGGCGCCGCGAAGACATCAATTGAATAATGGACGTGGGCGAAAAGCACGGCTACGGCGAACAAAGCGGATGCGGCGATAAAAAAATAACGCCAAAATTTATCGTGCCACACGATAAGCGCCATCAGAAGCGGCATGCCGGTGTGGGCGGAAAAAAAGAAACCGTCTTGAAGATTGAGGAACATATACAGCCGCTCGATCGGGCTATCGCCCAAAATAATCTGCTGAGGATAAATGCCGATGTGCGTCAGGCTTACGAAAAAAGATCTCGTAATATTGAATATAGCTACGGCTTTGAGCGAAAAAAGAAGATAACGCGGCTTCAAAATCAAAAGTACTATGCTCGCTATAATCGCCAAGAAAGCGCCTTCGACAATAATATAATCGAAGTTGATTGTCGGCATATTGTCCAAAAACAAATCGCCGACGAAATTGGTGGCGCTTTTCGCGGAATAGCGGCCGGCGAAAAAATTCATAACCAAACTTACCGCTAAAAAGAGAATCCCGGTATACAAAGACGCCTTGTTCCGCTTATTCCAAAATCCTTTATGCTCCCGAAAAAGATTTTTCATATCTGCTATTATAATACAACTATCATCAAAAATGGATACCAATGCTTTTCAGGCGTCGGTTCAATGGGTCATAGCGAACGGCTATCCGCTTTTGTTCGCCGCCATGCTGATTGAAGGGCCCGCTGTTACGGCAGCCGGCGCTTTCGTTGCGGCGCTCGGCTATATGGATGTATATATCGTGTTTTTGTTATCGGTCCTCGGAAACCTTATTCCCGATGTTATTTTTTATCTTGTGGGTTTGTGGGGGCACAAAGGACTCGCCGAAAAATACGCCTCCAGAGTGGGGCTGACGAAAGAAAGGATACATCGTCTTGAAGGGCTTTCTCACAATCACGCCGGTAAAATGCTTACGATTATAAAAGTAATTCCTTTCTTAGCCGTGCCCGGCCTGATTCTAGCGGGCGCGGTCCGGATGCCGCTCAAAAAATATGTTGTCTGGAGTTTGGTTATTACGGTGCCTACTTCCCTTTTCTTTCTCATCGTCGGCTACTATTTCGGTGCCGCCTACGCGACTATCAGGGGGTATCTCGATTACGGCGGCTATGCCGCGTTCGTGTTACTCGTTCTGTTCGCGGCTGTTTACTACGGCTACAAGAAAATTTCGAGAAAGTTTGCAGAGGGGATGGAGGGAAAATAAAAAATGTCGCGAAGCGTCTTAGGGCGCCATTCTCCTTCTTTCCTCTTTTTTCTTTTCAATAGCATCCAACATCTTTTTCGCGGCAACCATATACCGCTCAGGATGATTCCCTATTTCTCCATGCCCTCCGCGAACTGAGAAAAAACCGTCAATCATATCTCCTTTCACCATATCCTGAACCTTATCCATTGGGAATACCGGGTCGTCAACGGCATGAATAATGCCGATGCCGATGCCTTTCTCATTGTGAAGATAGCGGAGCATGTCTAAAATCTGCCCTTTTTCATCGGTGAGCGCGTACGCTTCTTTAAGAGCACGGACTGGATTTGCGGCAAAATATTTCAGCGCTTCTTTCGCGGCTTTTGCGGCTACTTCTTTCTCTGTTTCCGTGACAGATATTTCCGGAAATTTTTCCGTTCCCTTCAAACTCTCGGCTCGCTTCGACTGGCCGGCGAATCCTTTCATCAAGCGGATAAATCCATCTTTGCCGATTAAACCGGCGCCGCCGTAAAGTATAATATTCCGGAACCTTTCGGAATGAAGCATGGCGGCAACAACAACATCGGAAGCGCCAGCCGAATGGGCAATGGCATCAACTTTTTCCATATTTTTCTGTTCAAAAACACCTGTGATGTTAAGAGCTCTTCGTAATGTCTCGTAGGGATATTTTTCTACCGCTTCTTCCGGCGCGGAACTCATATCCCCGCCGCGCCGCGGGTGGTCAAGGGATATGGCTCTGACATTTTCTCCAACCAATGTCTGCAACGCTGGTTTATAAACTTCCAGCGTGCATCCCCAAGCCGGAGCGAAGAAAACCTGCCCATCCGTTTCCCCGCTTGTCGGCGTTATATCCACGACTTCAGCCGTGCCTCCGGCAACCTTAAACTGTTTTTTATCGGCAAACTGTTCTTCAAAAGACCTGTCGCCTTCCAAATTTCCAGGGCGTGGTTCTTTCATATTTGGACTATGGTAGCATAAAATTCAGTTTATGGGTAGCACGACTTCGGATTCCAATCGCATCTAGAAACGTGGTATCTTGCATTCATGCGTTTTCATAAAAAAGCTGCTGCTTGGGCGAGGGAGCTGAAACATATATTTCGGGGAGCGTCTTTAAATATTATACACCGGGAGCCGCCGGCGCATTACCTTGGTTACACGGTCGCGGGGAAGGTGCCGGTAATTCTTATTCCAGGAATATTCAGCAGATGGGGGTATATGAAGCATCTTGGAGACGCGATTTCTCTCCGCGGCCATCCCGTATACATCATTCCGGAGCTTCACAATAATCTTTTTAGTGTTCCCTCATCCGCAAAAATATTGCGGTCGCTCATCACGCATATTGTACCAATGTCCGGACACATTGTTTCGAGAACGTCACGCAGTGCGGAGACAATACGAAAATTCATTCAGGAGAAAGGCCTGAAGGATGTCATAATAGTTGCCCACAGCAAGGGCGGTCTTATAGGAAAATATTTTTTAGTTCATCATAACGCGGACCGCCGGGTTCTCGGAATGATTGCCGTCGCAACGCCTTTTTCCGGTTCAGCCCTTGCGAAACTGATACCGCACGGCGCCTTCAAGGAGTTAATGACCGACAGCAAAGTCATCCATGATTTGAAAACACATAAAGAAGTGAATAAGAACATAGTATCAATATTCCCCGAGTACGATACCCAAATATGGGCTGAGCGCGGCAGTTTTCTGGACGGAGCCGAAAATATCGAAATTCCCGTCGCGGGGCACACAGTTCTTTTCGACAAAAAGATACACGATGCCGTGATTAACGCGATTGATAAAATGACATCGGCGGTCAACTCTGTTCGCTATAATACATAATTGAACCGATGAAAATCGCCATCTTCTCCGACAATTTCTATCCCGAACTTTCCGGGATATCCGACTCTTTCATAACCCTTGCAAAAGAACTCTCGAAGCGCGGGCACTTCGTGAACTTTTACGTCCCGAGATACTCGGCGAAGAATTACCAAACTGCCGGTATTGCCGATCAAAGCGAAAACGAAATCGGAAAAAGAGTGCGTGTAGTGCGTTTTTCTTCCATCTCCTACCCAATGCCCACCACGCAAGGCCGGTTGATTATACCAATCGGACTCCGCACATTGAGTATAAAAAAATTCAATCCTGATGTGCTTCATACGCAGCTTTTCGGAGGCGCAGGGCTGGAAGCGCTGATCGCCGGCAGGATTCTCGGGCGGCCGGTTATCGGCACGAATCATACGGTAGTGAGAGAATTTCTAAGATACAGTCCAATACAAAATAAATCGTTTCTCAATCTGATACTCAGATATGTAAACTGGTTTTACGGAAAATGCGATTTTCTGACTTCTCCCTCAATGTTCCTGATAAAAGACATGGAAGCGCTCGGTTTTAGCGGCAACTCCGCGGTCGTTTACAATCCGGTCGATACGAAGTTTTTCCGGCCGTTATCCGCAAAAAACAATAACGAGCTCAAAAGGAAATTCGGGCTTGCATATCCCGCGGTGGTCTACGCAGGCCGTTTCGCTCCGGAAAAAAAGATGGATGTTCTTTTTAAGGCATTTGGGATAGTAAGAAAAACGATACCGTCCGCCACCCTCGCGGTTGCGGGACACGGCGTTACAAAAGATTCGCTTCAATCTCTCTCAAAAACTCTTGGAATGGAAAAAAATGTCGTATTTACCGGAACGCTTTCTAAGCCGGTCCTCGCCGAGCTTTACCATGCGGCGGAACTCTCCGCCACCGCGAGTACTTCTGAAGTACAAAGTATTACGATGCTTGAAGCAATGGCTTCTGGTCTGCCCGTGGTTGGCGTAAATGCGCGGGGACTCGGTGAACACATAAACGTGAAAAACGGCCTCCTTGCCGAACCCGACGACCCGGAAGATCTCGCCCGAAAAATACTGCTTCTTCTCAAAAAGGACTCTTTGAGAAAAAAACTCGGAGCCGGCGCGGCTGTATTCGCTCAAAACTTCACCACCGAACGAATTGCAACCGATTGGGAACAAATTTACGAGAAGGTTATAAAGAATTATACTAAAAGAGCTTCAGCTTTTAATTTTTGAGAACCGGCGTCGTTTCGCCTCCAGCGGGCAAAACGCGCCTGCATCTCGGCGCGGCGACTCCGACTGCGGTCGGAGACCAAGCTCGCCGCGCCTCCGATAGCTTCTCAAAAATCAAAAGCTTCCGCGTTGGTTAACGAAAGAGAAATTTTGCATTACCAATTTAAAATCTATGAAAATCACCATTGTCGTTCCCGCCCATAACGAAGAAAAATACATAGAGAACTGTCTCGATTCGGTATTGAAAGAAATTAAGAGCTTCGAGAACACCGGCCTCGCGCGCCGAACGAGTTTTGAGTCCGAGATTATTGTGGTCAACAACGCGTCAACCGACAAAACAAAAACAGTCGCGAAAAAATATCAGGGCGTGATTGTCGTCGACGAGCCCGAAAAAGGTTTGACGAAAGCACGACAGGCAGGACTCGAACACGCGACCGGAGACCTCGTTGCGAACATTGACGCGGACACGATGTTGCCGTTCGGCTGGCTTGAAAAAGCGTTCGCCGAATTCTCCGCGAATCCTGGCACAGTTTCTTTGAGCGGCCCGTTCCGGTACCATGACCTCGAAGGATTTAAAAAATTTATCGCGGAAAGGATTTGGAACATTTCCGCGCCGCCCGCTTATTTCTTTGCCGGTTACATGATTTTGGGGGCAAACTTTGTCGCGAGGAAAAAAGCTCTGCTTCAAATCGGAGGATTCGACAAAAATATAGATTTTTACGGCGAAGATACTAACCTTGCGAGGCGACTAAGTTATGTGGGGAAAGTGAAGTTCTCGATGAAATTTTTTATCTGGGGTTCGGGACGGCGGCTCATGGAAAACGGATTTTTAAAAACGGAATGGACGTACGGAATGAATTTCTTGTGGGAAGTATTGTTCAAACGGCCGTTCACCAAAACGTATAAAGATATCCGCTAAACCATGGCGTATTATGCAAAACGGAAAGCGATGCTGGCAACCGCGG
Source organism: Candidatus Liptonbacteria bacterium (assembly GCA_016204335.1). Taxonomy (GTDB): domain Bacteria; phylum Patescibacteriota; class Minisyncoccia; order UBA6257; family 2-01-FULL-56-20; genus JACQKU01. Next base: position 79,174 of record JACQKU010000008.1, on the reverse strand, counting down.
GATTCGCGTTCTTCGGGACACTATTTCTTTTTACGGTGGACAATTTCCTGTACGCACTGCCGGCTCTTGTTTTTTACGCGATGCTGGTTATCAATACCTACTATTCGATACGCTGTTTTTCAAGCATCGCGTCCGAGAACGACAAAATTGCGAAGGTTATCGACATTGGCCTCGCGGTTTTATACCTCGCTCTCGCTTCGGCTTTTGACGACATCCAGCGTTTTTTAACGATAGCGCTGTTTCTTTTCGAACTTGCGACACTAAAATACATAATGCTTCTCAAGGCCTCCGCTCCGGAATACAAAAATCTTATCCGAAATAAAATCTTGCTGGACGCGCTCGGCGTGATTTCCTGCTCTCTCGCGCTCACGCTGGCGCTGTTGGGATATTCTTTTTATTCGATTTGGTTTCTCGCCATGCTCTTACTCGCCGCCAATATCCGTCTTATACTTATAAAGCCCTTCTATAAAATAGAACTGATGCAATGAGAAAAATTCTCCTCGTTTTAAGCGATATTGTCCTCCTTTATGCGGGATTATTCTTGGCGCTTTTTATCCGCTACGGAGAAGATTTTTACGAACAGCTCGTCAACCGCCATCTTCTTCCATTCAGCATAATATTCGCAGTCTGGCTGATTATTTTCTACATCGCCGGACTCTACGACTTCCGGCGGCTGCGCAACAATCTTGATTTTCTGAAAACGCTCGGCTTGGCGCTCTTCGTCAACGCCCTGCTCTCGATTCTTTTTTTCTATTTGATACCGGCGTTCGGAATCACGCCGAAAACCAACCTCTTTATTTTCTTTCTCGTTTTCGGAATGCTTGAAACGGTTTGGCGCAGATTGTTCAACCGGCTGACTCTTTCTCTGCAACCGGCGTCAAACATCCTCCTCATCGGTTCGAACGAAACTTGCAAAGAAATTTCCGCTTTTTTTGCCGATAATCCCCAGTTTGGCTATCGGATAAAACTTTGGCTCAAAGAACACAAAGAAATTGCCGGAATAAAAGAAATCGGCGAATGGAGAGAGCTCGTCAAAAAAAACGGGATTGATATTATAGTAATCCCGCGGCATTTCAAAAAAGAGTCGGACTTCGCAAAAATTTTTTACAACCTGCTGACATTGGGTGTCGAAATTCGCGATTTAACCTCGTTCTATGAAGCCGTGTTCCGGAAAATCCCCCTGGCGGAAATCAGCGAAGAATGGTTTTTGGACGAACTCGTGGAAAAAGAAAGATTTTACGACGGCTTGAAACGGGGAATCGAACTAATTGGAGCGCTCTTCCTCGGAATCTCTCTCCTGCCGCTCGAGCTTCTTACGGCTCTGCTTATAAAAATTTTCTCTACGGGTCCCTCGCTCTACAGCCAAACCCGCGTCGGTAAAAACGGCAAAGAATTTATTCTTTATAAATTCAGAACGATGCGCGCGGACGCCGAAAAGAACGGGGCTCAATGGGCGGAACCCAAAGACAGGCGAACCACGGGTATCGGCAAAATTCTCCGCTACTCGCACCTTGACGAACTGCCACAACTCGTAAATATTATAAAAGGAGAGCTTTCGTTTATAGGTCCAAGGCCCGAACGCCCTGAATTCGTAGGACTGTTGCGCAAAAAAATCCCCTACTACGACATTCGTCATTTGGTCAAACCCGGCATCACCGGCTGGGCGCAGATAGAATACCGTTATACTTCATCGGTCGAGGACTCGGCAGAAAAGCTGAAATATGATATCTATTATATCAAGAATCGCTCGATATTTCTCGACTTGGCGATTATCCTGAAAACGTTAAAATCATTTTTTATAAACCCTCACACCTAATGAGGATTAACGCAAGTACTTTTTTGTGCCATACAAAATAAACAGGAGAATAAAAAAATTTATAACAACAAAAGTCAATCAAAAAAATATCCTCATTAGGTGTGGGGGTAAACCAAACATGAAAATAATTGTCACGGGCGGCGCGGGGTTTATAGGAAGCCATATTGTTGACGCATATATTAAAGCGGGGCACCGCGTGGCGGTCATAGACAATCTCTTAACCGGCTTCAAAAAAAATCTCAATCCAAAAGCGAAGTTTTATAAAGCCGATATCAAAAACCTCGCGCTGATGGAAAAAATTTTCCGGCGCGAGCGGCCGGAAATCGTGAGCCACCATGCCGCCATCGCCGAAGTGGTCAAATCCCTGCGGAATCCTTTGCCGACGCTCGGGACGAATGTACTTGGCACGACAAACGTGCTCCTTGCTTTCGGCAAGTATGGCGCCGGCAAAAACTGGAAATTTATTTTCTCTTCGACCGGAGGCGCCATTTACGGCGAGCCGAAAAAAATTCCCGCGGACGAGCGAACGCCGGCAATTCCCCTCTCCCCGTACGGCCTCTCCAAACTCCTCGGCGAGGAATTGATAAAATTTTACTCGCGGCAATACGGCTTCGACTATTTGATTTTCCGGTATCCCAATGTTTACGGTCCGCGGCAAAATCCCAAGGGCGAAGCCGGAGTTGTGGCAATCTTCGGCGGCATTATGAAACGGAACATCCGCCCGACTATTTTCGGCGACGGCACAAAAGCCCGCGACTATGTGTATGTCGGGGACATAGCCCGCGCGAACATAATCGTCCTAAAACGCCGCAAAAACGAAATCATAAATCTCGGCTGGGGGAAAATGGTGACGGACCAGACGATCTTCGACGCCATTGCCGAAGAAACCGGCTTTTCCGCCTCTGGCGGAAAAGAAACCAAGCCGATTTACGCTCCATACCGCAAAGGCGAGGTATATAGAATCGCGATTGACGCCCGCCGCGCGAAAAAAATTCTCGGCTGGCGGCCAAGCGTCAAATTGAAGGACGGAATTCGAAAAACACTGGCGACCATACACTAAGCTTCCGCCGGCACCCCGACAAATGTGGAGAAATATCAGGAATTTTCTTTTTAAGAATATAACAAACAGGCAGACGTTCGCTAAAAACGCCGTCTGGCTTTCCATCAGCAACATCGGCGGCCGTTTTATACGGGCAGGCATAATCGTCTACGCGGCGCGAATTCTCGGCGCCGAGGGCTGGGGATTATTTTCTTACGGAATCACCCTGGTCGCGTTCCTGACTATTTTTGTCGATATCGGCATAGACCCGATTCTCATACGGGAAGCGGCAAAAGAGAAACAGGACCAGGAACGGCGGAACAAAATTCTTTCAACCTCGTTTTTCATAAAAGCGTCTTTGCTGGCGGCCGGCGTTTTGGTGGTGGTCGTTGTCGCTCCTTTTTTCAGCTTTCTTCCGGGCGTCAAACCGCTTTTGCCGCTGATGGCGCTGATACTCGTATTCGATACGCTCCGCAATTTCGGCTCCGCGATTATCCAGTCCAGAGAAAAGATGGAGCTCCAGGCGGGTCTTTACATTTTCACCAATATCGCGATTGTCGCTTTTGGTTTTCTGTTCCTTTACCTGCGTCCGACCCCTATTTCGTTCACGCTCTCCTACGCCGCCGGAACGGCTCTGGGGATGCTCGCGACGCTCTACGTGCTGCGCGAAGAAATACCGCGCGCGCTGTTCCATTTTTCAAAATCGCTCGTAAAAGAAATCCTCACGTCGGCGTGGCCATTCGCGGTCTCCGGCGTTTTGGGCGTTCTGATGGTGAATACCGACGTTCTCATAATCGGCTTTTTCGGGTCTGCCGAGCAGGTCGGTTTTTATTCCGCCGCGGTGAGAATCGTGCAAATTCTCTATATTTTCTCTGCGGTCGCGGCGCAAAGTTCCCTTCCGATATTCTCGCGATTCATAAAAAATGAAAAAGAAAAAATCAGAGGCGCGCTCGAGAACATCCTTAAATTCGCGTTTTCGTTTTCTCTGCCTGTCGCGCTGGGAGGAGTCATATCCGGAGCGGCGCTGATAAAATTGCTCTTCGGCAGCGAATACCTGCCGGCGACTCTTTCCTTCCAGATTCTTCTCCTAACTCTTGCCTTTAACTTCGTGGCGGTGGTTTTAAGCACAATCATCTTCGTATATGACCGACAAAAGGTTCTTATCATTTATGCAGCTATCGGAGGAATTCTGAACGTCATTTTCGACCTCCTTCTCATTCCGGCGCTCGGCATCAAGGGCTCCGCCATCGCGACATTGGGCGCGCAAATCATCGCCGACGGTTATCTCTGGTTCATTGCCTGGCGGATTGTGAGATTCAACCCTTTTCTCAAACTGAAAAAAGTAATTATTTCTTCGGCAATATTTTCGCTGGTGTTATTACTGCTTCTTAAAACCGGCGTACATGTGATTTTTGCTCTCATGGGCGCTTCGGCGGTATACATTGCCCTCCTTCAAATACTCGGTGAGTCCTTGCTAAGAGACCTGAAAGCTATCCTAATGTCCGGCGCTTCATCCTAGCGAGAGCAAAGTGTATCGGCTTTCTGATTTTCTCCGGCAGAAAAGAATAAAAATACTGGAGCTCGTTGAACGCAAGAGCGGAAACATAGCCCGGATATTTTCCTTTGTACCGCTTCATAATCATCAGCGACGCCTTGAGATGCGGCCTGATTTTTTGAACGGAGGTATTGCTGTCGCTCATCGTGTAATAGGAAAAGTATTCCGGAAAGTTGTATAACTTTCCGACAAGCCCCATTTTGAGCCAGAAATCGCGGTCGCCCGAGTATCTCGTCGATTCGTCGTACCAGCCGACTTTCTCGCCGGCGGCTTTCCTGAAAACGGTCGTGCTGTTCGCCATCGGATTCGAGAAAAGCATGTATTTTCTGATTTCTTCGTCTTTCTCTGGTTTCAAATAACGATAGAGTTCTTTCACGTCATTGCGAGGAGTTTCAAACGACGAAGCAATCCCGAGATTGCTTCGCTTCGCCGAGTCTGACTCGGCTTCGCTCGCAATGACGGCCGAAGGACCAACCACAATCACTCCGCCGCCGCAGCCGACGTAATCGGGATTGCCGTCCAGAAATTTAATCTGCTTTTCGAGCTTTCCGTCATCCAGCCACGGGTCGTCGTCGTCAATCATCGCGACGTATTCCCCTTTCGCGAGCCGCAGGCCGCGGTTGTAGTTTTTGGAAATGCCCTGATTTATCTCGCTCCGCGCGTAGACAATTCGAGATTCTTTTTTCTCCCAGCTTTTTACGACTTCCGAAGTAGCGTCGCTCGAACCGTCGTCCGCGATAATCAATTCCCAATCTTTACGTGTCTGCTTTCTGACACTTTCAATCGCCGGGCCGATGAAACCGGCACGATTGTATGTTGCCATTAAAATACTTACTTTCGGAGATTGCATTTTATTTCTTCAAACTTTTCAAATACTCCTGAACTTTCTGATATCGTTCCATCGTACCGATATCCAAAATATAATCCGATGAAGTGTATCCAGAAAACTTTTCGCCGTGAGCGAGAATATCCGGCAAAAGCTGGTGGTCTATTTCGTAATACGCATTCACAGGGATATAAGACAAAATCTTTGGAGTAAAAATATAAGTTGCAAGAAGGGTCATTTCCGTGGCCGGCAAAATACTATGCGGTTTTAAATACAGCTTCACGAAATCAAACTTGTCATCCACTTCGACAAGATCGGAATCGTGGAGATGATTTGCCGGACCGATGAGCATCATGCCAATATTGTCCGGATGCCGCATAAACTCATTTGCCATTGCCGTGTAATCCAACATGCTAAACATATCTCCATAAATAACAAAAAATGGTTCATGAAGATACGGTTCAAAATTTTTCATCCCGCCGGCTGTCCCCCGAATATCCGGTTTTTCAAGGGTATAGGTAATCTTTACTCCCCATTGCGAACCGTCACCGAAGTAATTAGTAATTGCATCCGGGAGATAGTGAAGGTTGATAAAAAAATCCGTGACGCCGTGTTTTTTAAACTGTTCGATGTGATGTTCCAAAAGCGGCTTTCCGCCGAGCGGCACCATTACTTTCGGAATGTTATCCGTCAAAGGCCGTAAATGAGTGCCGAGCCCCGCCGAAAGAATCACTGCCTGTTTAATTGGCTGATTTTGCATAAAAGTATGTTCGACAAAAGTCAAAATGCATAATAACATAGACGATATCATGATAAAAGGAATCGCATTCGATCTTGAAGGGACAGTGATTGACGTTGAAGAAGCGCACCATAAGGCGCATTTGAACGTAGCGCGGGATGCGGGCGTGTTGCTCACGCTCGACGAGGCGATCCTGAAAATTCCGCATTTCATCGGCGGACCCGGCAAGGTTCTTATGCAAGAACTGTACGACCTCTCAAATAAGAGCCTATCTCCCGAAGCGATGCTCCAAAGGGGTGACGAATACTATGAGGAATTTCTGGCCTCGCTCACGATTGCTCCGCGGCCGGGATTTTTAGATTTCCTCGAAACGGCACAGCGACATGGCCTTGAAATTGCCATCGGATCACTCACGCCTAAAAATCAAGCAACAAAACTCCTTGAACATTCAGGGCTTTTGAAACTCTTCCCCATGGAACGAATTACCCTCGAAGAGCATGTGAAAAATTTGAAGCCCGCCCCCGACGTGTTTCTCGAAACCGCACGGCGGATGAATATTTCTCCAAATGAACAACTTGTTTTTGAGGACTCGCCACGTGGCGTACAAGCGGCGCTCACCGCCGGGTCAAAAGCAATTGGCATGCCGGTTTATAAAAGATCTGAAACGATTGATGCCCTTTGGAAAGCCGGCGCCTCCAAAGTTTTCCTGGACTGGAAAAGTGTTAATCTCGCAGAACTTCTTCAAGAACTGTAAAGTACCTCACTCCCTTCTTCGGTGAAACGGAGTGGAAATTCTTCGTAGTTTTTGAGCGCTTTCCGTATCGCCGCGTGCCGCGATGGCGGCGCGAAGAAAAAAATAAATCCGCCGCCGCCTGCGCCGCTCACTCTGCCGCCCCACGCGCCGGCACGCACCGCTGTCGCATACATATCTTCCAACTTTCGTGTCGTAACACCGGAAGACAAATTTTTCTTGATAGTCCACTCTTCGAAAAGATACTCCGCAAAACGCTTGAGGTTTCCGCGCTTGAGTGCTTTCGTCGCCGGTTCAACAATATCAGACATTTGAACAAGATACGAAAAATTTTCTTTATTCTGTTTACTCTGACTTCTTAAAATTTTAGACGCCGAACGCTTTTCTCCTGAATAAAACAGCAGCAGGTGATTCTGGAGAGCTTCCATAATTTTGGGCGGGAGTCGGATTGGCTGGACATCAACAAACCCGTTTTTTTGATAGGTCGTTACGGTCAAACCGCCGAATGCCGCGGCATAATGGTCTTGTTTCCCTATAGGTTCCCCAAGCACATTGATTTCGATATGCGCGGCAAGTTCGGCGATAGCACGCTTTGACATCCGCCTGCCGGTATAGACAGCAAGCGCTTGAACTAAGCCGACAACAAAAGCACTCGACGAGCCGAGCCCAGAACCGCCAAATACATCAGACAACGAAATAATTTCAACGCCGTTCCTCAAACCGAAATGCGTAAGCACCGCTCGAGTCCGCGCGTGTGTTAACTTGTCCCGATCCGAAACTCGTTCCGTTTTTTCGTGCACCAGTGTCACGCCGCGCCCCGGAGCCGATTTCACAATCACATAAATATACTTGTCAATGGTGGTATTTAGGATGTGGCCTGGATAACGCTTATAGAATGAGGCGATATCGGTGCTTCCACCAAGAAATTCAAGCCTTAAAGGAACACGGGCGATAATCATGATTGATTCGTCTCGGCGAGGTGCGCGAAATATTCGCGGAAATACACGGTCATCAGATGCATAATTGTGTCGTGAGTGCTCTCAACAAGTTCGTAATCTCCCTTCAATGTCGGAACCAGAATTTTTACGTCCGCGAGCTGGTTCAGTTTCCCGCCGTCGAAACCGGAAAGCCCTATGACCGGCACGTTCTTTTTTTTCGCGACCTCGACCGCCTTGATTATGTTCGAGGAATTCCCCGAACTTGAAATTGCGATGACCACGTCGGTATCTTCAAGAACGTTCGCAAGCGGGCCGGCGAAAATCATGTCGTAACCGATATCGTTCGCCCACGCGGTAAGTTCCTCTGCGGTATCGGGCACTCTGCTGATACGGAAGCGCCGGTGGTGTTCGTCAAGATGCGCGCTGAACACGGTTTTATTGAAATCGGTCACCCAGTGTCCGGCAATCGCCCACGAACCGCCGTTCCCAAAAACATAAATACGCCCGTCGCGTTCGTACGTCGCCTGCAAAATACTCAGCGCCTTCGCGATTTCACCGGCAGGAAGACGCTTAAGCAGTTCTGCGGCGCGTTCTCCGAATTTTCTGATGAATTCTTCCATTTGATTTTATCCGAAATTATGAACGTAGTCGCCGTTATAAAGAATTTCCGCGCCCGCTTGTACGAATTTTACGGGTATTTCCTGAAAATCGGCGATTTTCTTTTCACTGACAATCTTTTTGAGCGCATGCCTGATATCGTTCTTTTTTTCGGGCGGCGCTATAAACATAATACAGCCGTCTCCGCCTGCCCCGAGCACTTTGCCGCCCCACGCGCCTGAAGAAATGCCGGCTTCATATAATTCGTCTATCGTCGAATTCGAAACATTCGACGCAAGGGTCTTCTTTTTGAGCCATCTTGCGTGAAGCATCTCCGCCATCCCCCTGAAATTCCCGTTGAGAAGTTTCTCCTTAAATTCATGAACCGATTCGGCCATTTCTTTCAGGGTGTCCACTTTTTTCCCTATATTCGTTTTCTGCTCCGCAAGGACTTCCGAAGCATTGCGGGTAATTCCGGTGAAAAAAAGCAGCAAGTGGTCCTCAAGGCCGAGCTGTGTTTTGTAGTGAAGCAATACCGGGTCAACGTCCACCGATTCATCTGGGTTGAACTGCAAAACATTAAAGCCGCCGAACGATGCCGCATACTGGTCTTGTTTGCCGATCGGTTCGCCGACAAGCTCGATTTCAAGACGGCTCGCGGCTTCGGCAGTTTGCCGTTTATCAATTTTCCTGCCGAGAAAACCGTGAAGTCCTCTCATAAGAGCGACCGAAAAGGACGACGAAGAGCCAAGGCCCGTTTTCGCAGGCAGTGTTCCGAACGACGCGATTTCGATATTTTTATGAATCCCGAGGTCAAGAAGCGCGGCCTTAATGCGGGTATGCTTGAGTTCGCTCGGATGATTGACTGTTTCGGCAATTGAGTACCGCGCCGACACTTTGTCGATGAGCGGCGTCCGATTGATGACTACATAAACAAATTTATCGATCGCGGTCGAAATCACGCGGCCGGGCGAACGCCGGTAAAAATCCGGTAGGTCCGTGCCGCCGCCGACAAAGCTGATGCGAAGAGGAGCGCGAACAACAATCATACCAAGCAGTATAAAAAAAGAACGGCTTGATGTCAAAAGCGCGCAGATAAAAGCACGACATATCTTCGGTCAAAAATTTTCTTGATACCACTCGACATAATCGCGAACCGACTTTTCCGGCGCGAACCGCGGCCGCCAGCCGAGTTTTTTGAGCTTGCCGATGTCAGAAACCGCGTGGCGCGTGTCGGTTCTCCGGAAACCGCCGATGAGAATCGGCGAAGAGGACCCGGTTATTTTCTTGACGAGTTTCGCAAAATCCAAAACCCTGTACGCTTTGCCGCCGCCTACGTTAAAAACTTCTCCGCCGAAGGCGGAAAAGTTTGTCCTGGGATTCTTTAACGCTAAAATATTCGCTGAAACCACATCGTTCACGTTCACGAAATCGCGGGTCTGCAGACCGTCTTCGTATACGGTAATGGGTTTTCCGGAAAGCGCCTGAACCGTGAAAATTCGAAGCGCGCCGGAATAAAGATTCTTCGGCGACTGCCGTGGCCCCTGGACAACCGAATACCGGAGAGCCGTTGTCGGAATACCGTAGGTTTTGCCGAGCCGGAAGGCCAAGCGTTCCAGCGCCTCTTTGGAAAGTCCGTAGGAGTTCGTCGGGACAAGCGGCTGTTCCTCGCGGAACGGAAAAAATTTCGCTATCCTGCCGTGACTGCACAGAATATCGAATTTTTTTGATTTGAACTGTCGTTCGGTTCTCGGCTCGGGATAAAAAAACTTTCTTGTCCTCCGAAGCATTGGCGAAGGATGGGCGTTATGAACGCACTGATACTTGCCGTCTCCGTACGCGAACTGCGAACTCGCGAGAATCACTTTTTTGATAGGAAGTTTTTTTTCGACAATAAGTTCGTAGAGAAGTGCCGTGCCGACGGTATTCGTTTCGAAAAACTTGCTGAAATCCGGACGCTGGTCCTGATACGCCGCAAGATGATAGACATAGGAAACCCCCCGCAACGCTTTCAGGAAATCCGCTTTTTTGCGAACGTCGCCGCGAACCAACTCGAATCCTTTGTTCAATACGTAAGCCGGCCACTTGCCGCTGTGAACGGGCGGCTGCAGATTGTCCAAAATTCTTATCCGATAGCCGTGTTTTGACAAAGCGTCGGCGGTATGAGAACCGATAAATCCCGCGCCGCCGGTGATTAGAACTTTCTCTCTCATGTTATTTCTTCAAGGTTAGAATCCTGCTTCTTTAAGTGATAATACCGAATAAACGAGGAAAGTAAACTGCCGGGCGTGATGACGATTAAAAACCAGAAGAGTCGACCAAAGACATACCCGCCCCTAAAACCTGAAAAACTATCGTACATAAATTTCTTTGCTTCCATCTTATTATTGTTTTCCAAGTACGCCAGCCCGACTTTCAGGCGGTACAGTGCCAGATATTTTTTAAGCTTCAGCCGTTCCCGCTCTTCGGGGCCGATATTGTCATAAAGATTTTCAAAAACAGCCAGCCCCGTTTTCTTGACTTCCGGCTGGCTCAAAAAACCCTGGAGGTTGGAAGTCCGGCGCAGGCGGAGCTTCGCCAGGATTTCATCGAGAAAACAAATTCTCGCGCCGCCGCGGAGAATTCTGACCAAAAATTCCAGGTCCTCCGAACGGCGGAAATGTTCGTCGAACAATCCGAATTTTTCAAAAACCGATTTTCTGACAAGCATCGAGAGCGGCGCTATGAAATCCCGTTTTATCAGATTCGGCAAGACTTCGTCTCCGGAATAATAACGGTAATCCAGCTTCAGCAATGTCTCGGGCCGGCCGTCCCAAAAATGATACAGGTCGCAATAGGAAACATCGCACTCGGCATGGTCTTTGAGATACTGAACCTGCCGTTCCATTTTTTGCGGTATAAAAACGTCGTCGGCGTCGAGAAACGCGATATATTCGCCGCGAGCGATTTTTATGGCTGTATTCCGGGCGCCCGCCAGGCCTTTATTGTCCTGATAGACATACTGCACGCTTCCTTTTTCCGCATACGGCGCCAGAATTTCTTGGGTATCGTCGGTTGACCCGTCGTCGACCACGATTATTTCACAGTGCGGATAGGTTTGGGCAAGCGCCGAATCCACCGCTTCTTTGACGTATGCCCCCGCGTTATACGAAGGAATAATTATGGAAACTTTTGCCGTTATCATAAGGTTGTACGTTAGCGAAGCCCGTATCGTTATTCGTTTTTCGTCTTACGGCTGAAATTATCCCATGATTCAGAAAGTCGATAAAGCTGGCAAGCAATTTTATCATATCTATCAACCAAATCATCGCAAAGTTCTTTATTTATTTGGTAAATATCGCGGCATTGTTCAACGCCAACAATAGTTTCATTGGCTTCGGCCATCGCATCATCAAGATATTTTTTTGAAACCAAATTTCTGGTGTTTCTTGACATATCCTTCAGCAATAAGGCGCGGAACTGCTTTTGTGGAGCGCGATAATTGATCTCGAAGATCGAATTTTTCGCTGGCTGGCAATTGCGGTAATAATTTCTGCGCCACAATCAGCATTGCATCATAAGCATTTCGATAAACATCTAAATCGCGAAATGACTTTATTTTAGGTTTTTTTGTTTCATCCATGAACTAAATAACGTAAGCCGACGGCCGATACTGGCTTCGACACCCTTCAACGTAAACCGATTTTCTCAAATATCTCTTCGAACCTTTTTTTGTACGTATGTTCGCGCAGGGTTCGCTGATACCCGGCTTCGGCGATTTTTTCCCGCTCATCGCCGCGCTCCAAATAATATGCTATTTTTTGGGCAAGCTCGGCGGACGAACGATAAAAAATCATTTCTTCGTTTTCTTCGTAATACGCGTCCATATCGTCGGCGTAGCCGGAAATAACGAACGCGCCGCGGGCGGAAAGTTCGAATGGTCTTGCCTTAATCTGCGGGACGGACATTCCTCTCCACGACTGAAAATTGTCCAAAAAATTCAAACTGGGAACAAAACGATTCATTGACCGCCGCAGAAACAGCCGCGCCAGATATTTCGGCTTAAACAAATTCGGCGAATCGTTGATATTCAAGTTTATTTTACTTCGCGAAAATATCTTCACCGCTTCTTCTTCTGATACTCTGCCTTCGGGCCAACCCCAGCCGCGAACGTAAATATTTATTCCGGCCCGGCGCAATTCTTCAATGATATTCGCTCGTTTCTCGGTGCGCTGGCCCACAAAACTCACGTTTATATCTTTATTAAGCGGCTTACCCTGAGCCACGTCGAAGAGCTTGTCCTGAGCGAAGTCGAAGGGTTCCCGCTCTCGCGGACTGCACGCCCACTGCGAACGGATTATATTTTTAATTCCGTACCTTGCGTATATCGCCGGCGCCATGGACCAGGTGGTCGCGCCCCATGTAAAGTGCGGCGCGTAATGGCGTGAATAATTCCAAATCCTCCAATGGTCGTCCGCGAACCACGCGATGGTTTTCGTTTTTCGCTTTATCGCATCAAGCGTTTCAACGTCCAATTCGTCTGTGTACATGAATGCGAAAAAAAGATCCGGCTTCTCGCGCAGAATGAGATCGAGAAGGTTTTTATTAAACCACCGCTTGCCAACTTTCAGAATATTATCGAACGGATATTCAATCACCTCCGCGCTGAACAGCGATTTCAATGTTAAATAAAAGTTGGTATATTCGAAGCTTGGAGAACGTTTCGGATTATAATTTTCCACTCGAAGACCGGAGTAAATTATCTTCATCCCGTTTAGAGACAGGGTATGCCTAAGAGCATACCCGTGATTAAGCCGCATTGCTTCGACTTTTGGCTTACCTTATTGCATTTTGTAAATCTTGAATTCATAGCAAAGTTGTCTCTAATGGGATTCATTGTGACGCTGAATCACTTAAAAAATTCTTGGCGTAATTTTCCCAAGTCAAATTGTCGCGGACAAACTTTTGTCCATTTCCCGCTATCTTTCGATAAAAACCATCATCCTCGGAAAGTTTTTTGGCCTGTTGCGCTATCTGATCAGGCCTTAGCGGGTCAACAAAAAGGGCATTTTCACCGTCCTTAAGAACTTCGGAGGCGCTGGTTATGTTTGAAACAATAAGAGGCAAACCGGCAGCCATAGCTTCGAAGGCTGCCATGCCCCAAATGCGGATGTGATTCGGGAACACGTAAACGTCACTTTCGCGGAAAATTTTTAAGAGCTCTTCTTCGCTTACGCCATCTTGACGCGAATCCAAAAATTTTTCTATTCCGGAATTCTTCATCGCCGATAAAAAGCTTTCTTGATAAGCCTTATCTCCCCAAAAATCACGGCAAACAATAGTCGCCAAAGCATCCAATCCGTTCTCGCGCATTTGACGAGTTGCTTCGATAATATCTTCGAAGCGGCGGTAGGGACTCATTGAGCCAACGCCTAAAAGTCGGAGGCGCTTTTTGCGATCGCGCTTGCGGGGCGGCATATAAAAATGGTCATAGTCAATGCCCAAATAAAGCAGGCGCACTTTAGGAGAGTAATCTTTGGCAATGTTGCGACTTCTCTCGTCCATGACGATAATTTCATCGACGCACGAGTAAAACCGTTTCTCGTACAACGGCTCAACGTAAAACTGGATAAGCGCTAGTAAGTTTAAAATTGGGTTTTTTTTAGGGCGGTAATTGAACGGCGGATCGTGCATCGTCCAAATAATCCGCGCTCGCGAATTTATTTTGCGGTAAAGCGGAGCAATCTTATACGTGTACCAATTGTGGCAATCAAGAATGTCTAAATCGGGATCTATTTTGCCGCTGAAATCGCGCGCGGCGCGCCGGGCCCAGAGGTTTGTCCGAACTTTTCTCAACGCCCTCGCGAAAATCCCTGACGAGCCGAGAAGAATCTTTTCGAGCGGCGGTTTTTGCGGAAAAACTTTTACCTCAATGCCGCTCCACAAGTCGTAAAAAAGTCCAGGGTTGAAATCTGTGGTATAGACAATAACTTCATGACCCGATTTTTTTAAAGCGCGGGCAAAAGAGCCGGTGCACCTCGTATCCCCCATGGGCGCGCCGAGATCAAAATTTACAATTCCTATTTTCATTTAAGCAAAATGTGTCGTGAAAAGCTCGCTTGGCTTAACGGCAGATTAATAATATGATACAGTATCTTACGATCAAAATGAAGGCAATAAAACTATCTTACATCACAAGAAAAACCTGCCGCCTCTGCGGAGGCAAAAAACTCAAAAAAATTCTTTCTTTGGGGAAGTTGGCGGTTTCCGATTTCGTAACCAAACAATCTAAAAAGCCGATACTTGCGCCGCTGGAATTGGTTCTGTGCTCAAATTCAAAGTGCGGCTTGCTTCAACTGAAACATACCGCCCCGCAAGAAATAATGTACTCACGGCATTATTGGTATCAGTCCGCCGTCAATCCGGTTATCGTGAGCGATTTGAAAGAAATTGCCCGCGTTTCCCAAAAACTCGCGGAGCTCAAGAAAGACGATGTTGTTTTGGATATCGGCGCGAACGACGGCACGCTCTTGAAATTTTTCTCTCCGAACTATATCCGTGCCGCCTGCGAACCCGCGAACAATCTCCAAGCGAAGCTTAAAAAACACGCCGACAAAATCATTCACGATTTCTGGTCGTACGCGGCGTATAAAAAACTCGGGATTCCAAAAGCGAAAATCATCACCGCCATCGGAATGTTTTACGATATGGAAAATCCGGGGCAGTTCGTCGGCGACGCCGCTCAAGCCCTTGCCGACGACGGCGTATTCATCGCGCAACTGATGACGCTGAAACCCATGATCGAAAAAAACGACGTCGGCAACATTTGCCACGAACATCTTGAATTTTATTCTTATCCGTCGCTGATGTACCTGTTTGAGAAAAACGGCCTCGAGATATTCAAAGTCGAAGAAAATTCCATAAACGGAGGAAGTTATCGTTTGTTCGCGCGAAAACTAAACAAGGGAAGCGTCAAATATCCGGAGCCGAAATTCGATTACCCCGCTTTCGCAAAGCGACTCGAAGAAAACAAAAGGAAGTGCGTTGAGTTCATCAAACGCGAAGTTGAAAAAGGCAAAACAGTTTATGCCTACGGCGCGTCAACAAAAGGCAACACCATTCTCCAATACTATGGACTCACGTCAAAGTTAATCACAGCCGCCGCCGACAAAGACAAAGTAAAATGGGGCAAGTTCACCGTTGGCACAAACATTCCTATCGTTTCCGAGGAACAAGCGCGCAAAAAAAATCCCGACTATTTTTTGATTTTGCCGTGGGCGTTCACGGATACATTCGTGAAGCGCGAGCAAATCTGGCTCAAAAACGGAGGAAAATTCATCGTCCCGATTCCTCGATTCAGAATTATCGGGAAGAAATCCCGTTAGAGACAACAATACTATGATTTCTAAACTATGTCTTATCTTGCCGTCCCAAAAGCGATTGCAGTAAAAACCGCTGAATTACGGTCGCCCGAGGCGACCTGTCTCTAACGGGATGAGAAATTCGAAAGATTTTACCTATCTGCTTCCTTCTTTGGGAAAAGAATTTCATCTGCTTCTTGCTCGAGTATCGCGCGATCATAAAACGCGAGTGAAAAAAGTGGGGCATCATCACGACATCGGGCATACGTTCCGCGTGGCAAACACCGCGCTCAAAATCGCTCCGGATAAAAAAACCGCGCGGCTTGCCTGGCTGGCGGCAATTCTCCACAACACTGACCGCTTGTTCGGAAACAGAAACACCCCGCGAATACTTAAGGCGCATCTTCAAAAAACTCCCCTCACGGCTTCAGAAAAAGAAATCGTTTTCCGGGCAGTGATGAATCACACGAAAAAAAATGATCCGAACGATGATAGGGTAACCGTAACGCTGAAAGACGCGGACAGAATCGCGGATTTCGGCGCGATTGTACTCCTTCGCATTGGGCAATATTATCACAATAGGTCGCTCTTCGATTTTGTTTCGCCAATGCGCTTGAAAAATTCGTTCGGCAAAGAAAAAACAGCAGTGGAAGATTTGACCTATGTTTTGGAATGGACCGAGAAGCCATCGGTGAAAATTCGGCTTCTGAAAGCAAAACATATTTCCAAACCGGGCGCCGAGTTTATGCGCCAAGCGCTCAACGATATTATGCGCCAATTGAAATCAATCGGGATGTATCCGCTTCCCGCAACATACAAGCACCTCCTATAATATAAATCATGTCCATCGAAACACTCATCAAAAAATACACGGAACTTCTTACTATGGTCATTCGCGATCACGAAAAAGTGAGGGCAAGCGAGAGCGGGCATGACTTTGAGCACGCGCTGATGGTCGCGAATTACAGCGTTCGCATCGCAGACGACGCGCGAACAGCCAAACTCGCGTGGGTTGCCGGAATATGCCACAATACGGATCATCTTATCGAACGAGGTCTCGTTCCGGAACATTTCCGAAAAAAGCATACCCTTGATACTCTTGTCCGGAAAAAACTTATCCAATATTTACAATACACCACACTCAACCATAACGACAAACAATTGGTGATCGAAGCAGTAATGGAGCATCGCAAACGAAACGATCCGCGCGACAGCAAAGTAACCGTAGCGCTCAAAGACGCGGATCGTCTCGCGAATGTCGGCGCGCTCCTGTGCCTTCGGAGCGCGAAGGAGCTCGAACACCTTCCAGTTCTTGACTATATTCATCTGTTCCACCATCCCTCATCGAGTTATCGTCATCCCGAGTCAGTCGGAAAAGACATCTCATACTCGCTTGAGTGGAAAAAATGGCTCCGGCTCCCCAAGGCAAAAAAAATCGGCGCGAAGCGGTTCGCATTTCTCAAAATATTCATGCAGGACATAGAAAACCAGCTGAAGGAAAGCCGCCTTCGGCCGTATCCGTTTTCGCGAAAAAAGAATTAACGGGGGGAGCGGTGATTTGACATATCTTTTGATTTATGTTTCACTAAAAGCAGTTCGGCGGACCTGGCCCCTTTCGCTATATCAGCCCTTGAAAAGTGAATACGACTGAAGAAAGGAAGTATGTGTATCGTCCTTACCGAAAACCGGCGGTTTGACGGCGGAGTGTATCTCTGCCGACGAACTGCTCTTGCAACGACTCTAACCCGAAGGGAGGGGCAAGTGAGAATCTGGGAGATGTTCCCCGATTTGTTCGCTGCAGTCCACAAGAGCCACGAGGAAGTCGGTCTCGTCGGGCACCACGATTGGGTGCACGCCGCGCGGGTAGGCCAGATCGCCTACCAGATCGGCCTCAACGAGACCGACAAGCAGACCGCTGAGCTCGCCGGTGTAGCCGGGCTCTGCCACAACGCCGACAAGGTGATACAGAAGAAGCTCGGCGTTGGCCGGCGCGAAGTGCCCACTGACGAAACGAGCCGGCTCGTCAAGAGCTGGCTTATGACCGAGACTCGCCCATCCGCGTATGGGCACGTCCCGGAGCCGGTCTTCGGCTACTACGGCCCCGAAGTGGATGCTATCGTGGCCGCAGTCCTCGGCCACGACGGCAAGAACTCTTCGAACGACTCGCCGGTGCTCATCGCGCTGATGGACGCCGACCGGATCGTGAACTTGGACGGCGATCTTTTCGCAAGGTCCGGTCAGCACTATGCGGATCTGCCGGTCGTCGACTACAAACACTTCCTCGACGACCCTGAGGCAACGTACCAGGCACCGAGGACGGTGTTCCGGGACATCGCCTACTCGCTCGACTGGGTCGATTCCGAGTCGGGCGTGTGCATCCGCACCCAGCTCGGGAAGCTCCTCGCCGCGAAGCGGGCCGCGATCTTCCGCCTGGTCACGGACGGCCTCCGCGACCAGCTCGAGGAGGAGGGAATCATACCTTACCCGTTCGGCGACTAGAGCACCGGCCGATATGGTCAGAAAACCCCGGCACCAGGAGGACGCGCGGGGAAGCACCGAGGGGGACGCGACGACATCGCCGCGTTCCCCTCTTCCATTTTTAAAAGAAGGCACCTCCAAATCACCGCGATGGAAACGGAGAAGAAATTGCTCACAATTTAGCGAGGAGTTTTCGATTCACGGAAGAGCGAACCACATCCTTTTTTTCATTCTTCGGTAAATCGGTTATGATGAGAACGACATGATGACGAAAAAAGAAGCGCAAACACTGGCGCGGCTCCTCAAAAAAATACCCGAGCAAAATTTTTTTATTCCCGATGAAGCGTTCGAACCGCTCCATGGCGCGGTTTCAATGTGGGCGCCGGAACTCGTGATCCTCCGCAAACGCACGCATGGCGCCGAGATACTTCTCACGCCCTATCAGGGGAAATTCGCGCGCGGCTATTGGCACATTCCTGGCGGCTATAATATCTGGAATGAAACGATCCAGGAAACCTGCTCGCGCGTCGCAAAACGCGAGTTGGATTTCGATGTGAAGTATCTCGAAGTCCTCGATGCCGATAAATGGCGCGAAGGCGAACATCCCTACGGACGACCGCTCTCGGTGTACGTTCTTTGCGAGCCAAGGAAAACGGTTCGGGAAACCGCGGACATGAAATTTTGGGACGCATCGCGCCTGCCGCGAAAGATGATTACCATCCATCGCCGATTTATCGCGCGGCATTTTCATAATCGGCGCCGGAGGAAATGAATAACGGGGCAGGACAATCCATCTCCTCTTTCATATTTTCTCAAGAGTTGATAAGATGGTAAAATTGACAAGCATGAAAAAAGCTCTCATTTTAGGCATCACGGGGCAAGACGGGTCATATCTTGCCGAAATACTTCTTGAAAAAGGATACGAAGTCCACGGGTTTATCCGGCGCACCGCGACCGGCAACACCAAAAACATTGAACACATAAAGGACTCTTTGATACTTCATCGCGGCGACCTTTTGGACACGAACTCGCTCTGGAAGGTAATCCGCGAAGTTAATCCGGAAGAAATCTACAACGAAGCCGACCAGGACCACGCTGGCTGGAGTTTTGACATCGTGGAATATCAATATAATGTTACCGGCGTGGCTGTCGGAAAAATTCTTGAAATCGTAAAACAAGTAAATCCGGACATAAAATTCTTCCAGCCCATCACTTCGAATGTCTTCGGCAAGGCAACGGAACATCCGCAGAACGAGAACACTCCGTTTCGGCCGCAGAGCCCCTATGCATGCGCTAAAGTCCTGGCCTACGTCGTAAGCCGCTTTTATCGCGAAGCGTATGACATGTTCGTTGCCACTGCCATTTTTTACAATCACGAATCGCCGCGGAGACCAGACGAATACGTCACAAGAAAGATAACCAAGTCCGTCGCTCGAATTTCGCTCGGCCTCCAGGATGTTCTTGAATTGGGTGACCTCTCGGCTAAAATCGACTGGGGCTACGCCGAAGAATACATGGAGGCGGCGTGGAACATCATGCAACAGCCAAAAGCGGATGACTATATCATTTGCA
Source organism: Candidatus Liptonbacteria bacterium (assembly GCA_016204335.1). Lineage (GTDB taxonomy): Bacteria > Patescibacteriota > Minisyncoccia > UBA6257 > 2-01-FULL-56-20 > JACQKU01. Next base: position 59,523 of record JACQKU010000008.1, on the reverse strand, counting down.
CCGGAGAAGCGCACTCGGTGCAAGAATTCGTAGACGAGGCCTTTGCCACCGTCGGACTTGACTCTCAAAAATATGTCAAAATAAATCCGAAATTTTTAAGGCCGGCGCAAAACACGGCACTCGTAGGCGATATCTCAAGAGCGCAAAACGCATTTGGTTTTAGTCCAAAAATAAAATTCAAAGAACTTGTGAAGCTAATGGTGGAAGCAGATTTGGCCGACTTGCAAAAAAAATCTAAATAAGATAACAAACTTATATGCCCAGTGTCAATAAATATCCGGTGAAAATCCGCGTCTGCGAACCGGACATATCAGAGCTTGAGATAAATTATGTGGTTGATGCCATAAAAAACAAAGAAATCTCTTCGATAGCCTCGCCGGTTGGAAAACTGGAAGACGCATTTGCGGAAAAATTCGGGATGAAGTATGCAGTGGCCGTGAATTCCGGCGGCTCCGCGCTTTTTTTGACTCTGAAAGCGCTTGGAATTGTTCCTGGCGATGAGGTGATTATGCCAAGTTTTACAATGGTGGCAACCGCTGGAGCCGTAAGCCACTGCGGCGCGACACCTGTTTTCGTGGACTCCAGCGAAAAAAGTTTCAACATCGACCCAAGTAAAATTGAGGAAAAAATAACTGTAAAAACGCGCGCCATCATGCCTGTGCATGCATACGGCGAACCATGCGACATGTCCAAAATAATGGATATCGCTAAAAAACATAATCTACTTGTTATCGAAGACACAGCCGAAGCACACGGCGCAAAATACAAAGGAAAACTTATGGGAACATTCGGCGAAGCAAGTTGTTTTTCTTTTTATGCCAACAAAATAATGACCACAGGAGAAGGAGGTATGATCCTTACGAATAACTACGAATTAACCGACAAGCTCCGCCACATACGAGGTTATGACTTTGATGATGAAAAACACTTCTGGCATAAAACGATCGCCTGGAATCTTAGAATGTCCGCGTTAGGTGCCGCACTTGGTCTTGCGCAACTAAAGCGGCTTGATGAATTGGTTCTGAAAAGAAGGGCGAATGCGAAATATTACCTGAACGGCCTAAAAAATATCCCCGGATTAAGGTTCTTTCCCGAACCACTAAACACTTTTTGCGTATTTTGGATGTTCGGACTCTTGGCGCCGCGGCGCGACGAGCTAATGGAATATCTTGCGAAGAACGGGATAGAAACAAGGACATTCTTTATCCCCATGCATGCCCAGCCGATTTACAACGACAAGGGTGATTTCAAGTGGGCTGACCACTACGGCGCGAACGGGCTCCAACTTCCGTCAGCATCGCATATCACCAAAGAACAAAAAGATGAGGTTATTGAAAAAATAAAAGAGTTTTACGCGAATTCATAATTAATGGGCGCATAACGCTTGCACATTATCATCACCAATATAACAAAATAAATGGAATAAAAAATGGACAAGGGACAACCGAATGCGCGATAAAAAATGAAAAAAATCTTAATCAAAATTTATATATTTTTCCGCCGCCATATAGTGCGCGGCTTGGGTCTTAGTAAAATTACATGGATACGAAATTTAAATGTTCGTTTCGAGAAATTTTTGAAAGGCAAAAAAGAATCGTTTGTGCACAAGCACGGACTAAAAATTTGGCTTGACCCACGTGAATCATTGGCGGAAAAATTCGGTGCCAAAGAACCGGAGTCCACTCAATTACTTTTTAAGAACTTGCAAGAGGGTGGGGTATTCATTGATATCGGAGCATCAATAGGATGGTTCACGCTCATTGCGGCGAAATTGGTGGGTGAAACGGGAAAGGTAGTTGCAATAGAGCCGGAACCAAACAGCTTCGCGCTTCTTACCAAAAACATTAAAGAAAATGGCTTCGAGAATGTTGTGTCTTCAAAGCAAGCCGCCGCGTCTGATTCTCAAGAGAAGAAAACTCTGTATGTTGTCGGAGATGCGTGGACATGGTCAAGTATGGAAGATCCAAGAAAAGATTATGAACATAAAATAGGATCGAATTTCGGCAAAGATGACGATAAGACAATACGCGAGTATCGTGTCGATGCGGTCCGGATAGACGATATAAGCCCCCAGCGCGCTGACTTTATAAAGATTGACGTTGAGGGCGTAGTTGACCCCGTATTTCGGGGCGCAATGGAAACAATACGGCGCAACCCCGATATAAAACTTCTCATAGAAGACCCGACACCCTTCATTACGCAAAAATTAGAAAAAATGGGATACGTTCACAAAATAGTCGATCTTAACAATACATTTTTTTGGAAAGGGAAAGATTGAGTACTATTGAAGGAACCTTTGAAGCCTAGAGAACTAGACATCCTTAAGATACGGCACCGCTTTCGTTTTCCTCTTGATATGTACTCTCAACAAATTCCAAAGTTTGTTTTTAACGTCTACTTCCGTTTGCGACAGATCTTTCAACTCGTCAGGATCTTCCGATAAATGGTAAAGTTCCTCTCTTTCCCTTGCATAATCCTTGATATATTTCCATTCCTTTCCGCGGACGGAAAACACGCTTCTTGAAAAATCTATTTTAGAGAGCATGCCGCCGAGGTTCGGCGCGACTTCGCTAAAGACATACTTTGTATCCGAACCCTTAAGCACATTTTTGCCTTTGATGAAACGGCTTCGCAAAGAAATTCCCGCGGATGCGGCGAGTGTCGGCACAATATCGATATGATTGGTGAGATCATAAACTTCGCGCGGTTTTCCTCCCGGTACTGATAAAAAGAAAGGAACATGCACCAACTCATCATAAAGACGCATAGTATGCCCTATGCCGAAGTGTTCCCCGAATCCCTCTCCGTGGTCGGCGGTAATCGCGATTACGGAATTCTCCCGGGAGATACCGTTCTCCGAAAGCATTGAAAACAATTTTTCGAGATTGCGATCGGCGCGGTAAATTTGCGCGTCATAACATAGCTCAAGGTCTTTGAGTTCTTGAACGGTCATCCGTTCTTCATCGACAAAAGGATTGAGGAGTGTAAAGCTGAATACTTTACGGTCCAAAAAATTTGCGCGCCGCGCGCCAAAGCGTCCTCCCACCGCCCGAATATCATTTTTTTTGCTTCTAAAAGGAACATGCGCATCCAAGTAGTGGATCCACGCGAAAAGAGGCCTGTCATTGCAATCGCTACGAGAAAGATGATTTTCCACGATTTCATTGATTGCTTCCGAATTGCTGTAAGCGGGCTGCATTAAAAAACGGAATCTGATACGATTCATCATTTTTCCGATAGTGGTGGTTTTAACAAACTTCTTGAGCATTTCGAACATCCGCGAGGGTAATGTCGACTTTATGGTTTTTTTCACCGCATCCGAATCATCATGGCATCCGGAATAATAAAAATCGTCGAACCCGCGGTCATAGCCGAAGAATGAAGAGATATAAGGAGAACAGGCGAATCCTGCAGTTTTGTAACCGTTTTTTCGAAAAACTTCACTTAAAAATTCATAAGGACCCTTGGTCGTCGTCCAATCGCTCCGCATAAAAGGATATGCCGATGCAAAAATAGAAAAAAATCCCGGCGCCGATTGAGAACTGTTTGAAAAGTGCGAACGGAAATTAACCGAGTTTTTCGCGAACGCATCCAAAAATCTGCTCGTGGGGCGGCGGTAGCCGAACGAGCCGAGATGGTCGGCGCGCAGTCCGTCGATGACAATAAAAATGACGTTGGGCTTTGTTCTCCTTTTCTGTGAAGGCATACCAGGCAGTGAAACTGCGACTTCAGCCTGCGGCTGACTTGTTACAAGTTTCTAAAGTAAAAAAGACCTTTCTCGCGATATGAATCATTGAAATTACGAACTGCCAATGTCGCAGTTCTACTGCCTGGCATTGGTTCCCTAAATATATCCCAGCGCGCGCAACTGTTCCATAACTTTTTTCCGCTCCCCCTCCTTCCGCTTTTCTATGTCGGCGTTCCCCGCTTCTTTTTCTGGCACCCGCTTTTTTGAAGATTTTTTCTTTATCATTGCCGTATATTAGCAAAATCCGGCTGGATAAGCAATAAAACAGGCCTTATATCGGCATTTTGTTAACCCAATACGTTTATCCACAGCCACCCCTTGACACCAAATTGTAATTACCCATAATTACACTATGGCTATCAAAAAGAAACGGAATGATTACACGACTGTCTCAATCCCCCGTTCGCTTCACGCCCGGATAGAAAAAACAATCGACGGCACGGGCTTTGTGTCTGTATCCGCTTTTGTCGCCTTTATTTTGCGCGAACTTCTTTTGGAAAAAACCGATAAGCCGCTCTTTGCTGAAGAAACGCAAATCCGCGAGCATCTGAAAAAACTCGGATATCTTTAATCCATGAATAAACCTCTGGGCAACAAGCTGATTAATCGTATCGCGTCTCCAAAAGAAAAGAGACGGCTTTTGGCGCAAAAACTTCGGTCGCTTCCGATAGCTCACGAAAAAATCGTTGAACTGTGGAATATCGCAACGGGAGCATACAGTCCCCTTAGTGGATTCTTGAATAAAAAAGATTTCCTGTCTGTGCTCAATCATTTGTCTCTGAAAAACAACGTCTTCTGGCCTATCCCGATTATCCTTGATATTGATGCCGACGAACGAAAAAAAATTTTCAAAGAAAAGGAGATATTTCTTAAGAACTTTTCCGGAAAAATCATAGGGCTTCTCGAAATTTCAGAAATATATCCTTTTCCCAAAACGCTTTTCGCAAAAAAAGTATTCGGCACGACAGATGTCGCGCATCCCGGCGTGGCGAAACTTAAACGCGCAAAACCGTATCTTATCGGCGGAGATATTACCTGGATCGGAAAACCGCTTCGAACATTACTTCCGTATCTGACTCCGCGCGAAACAAGAACTCTTTTTCAAAAAAAGCATTGGAAACAGATTGTCGCGTTTCATACCAGGAATGTGCCTCATCTTGGGCATGAACACATCCAGAAGGAAGGTCTTAAAAAAACCGACGGCATTCTTGTGCATCCGTTAATCGGTTCTAAAAAGAAAGGCGATTTCCGGAATGAGGTCGTGGCAAAAGCTTATCGTTATTTTGTGGCGCACATTCTTCCGCGCGGGAAAGCCGTCTTGAGCTTTCTTCCCTACAATGCCTACTACGCGGGGCCGCGCGAGGCTCTTTTAACCGCCGTTATCCGCAAAAATTTCGGCTGTACGCATTTTATCGTCGGGCGCGACCACACGGGCGTCGGAAACTTTTACACGCTTCAAAATTACGCCTTTATGATTGGAAAATATAACCGCGCAATGGGCATAAAAATTTTCCATTTTGGAAAAGCCTTTTACTGCACGCGTTGCAAGACTACCGCATTCGAGGACGCCTGCCCGCACGGAGAAAAGTATCGCGTGCACTCCTCTGGTACGCTCATACGGAACATGCTTACGATTGGTAAAGCCCCTCCCGCGGAAATGCTAAGACGCGAGATATCAAGGATACTGCTTAAAGAAAAAAAATTATTCGTATAACTGCGATGAAACCCAAAAAGCAAAAAGTATTTCTTTTCGGCATAGATGGATTTGTCCCTAAACTGGTATTCGGGCGTTATAGAAACCAATTGCCCAACTTTTCCTGTCTTATCGAAGAAGGTTCTTACGGAATCTTGAACTCCACCGTTCCGCCGACTTCAACCGTCGCCTGGACTTCTATCAACAGCGGCAGGGACCCCGGAGAAACCGGTATTCAAAGTTATATGGCAAAACAAGGACGCCATTACCGCACTCCTTCGCTCGTTACATCTACCGATATAAAAACTCCTCTGCTTTGGGATATGCTGAGCAGAAAAGGAAAGAAGACAATTGCGCTCAATATCCCTCTCACCTATCCCGCAAAAAAAATTAACGGGGTAATGGTAACCGATTTTTTGACTCCAAGCTTTGACGATAAGAGCGTCTATCCGGTTTCTTTCAAGAAGAAAATCCAAGAACTTCTTTTCGGCAAAGATTACATGTTTGATGTGGCCGGATTTCTGGGATATAAGAAAATGAATTTGGATTTTCTCATCTCGCAAAGTTATAAAATGACCAAACAGCATTTCAAAATTGCCCGCTATCTTTTTGAAAAAATGGATTGGGACCTTTTTGATTTTGTGACTATCGGCACAGACCGACTTCACCATATGTTCTGGGCGCATATTGACCCCACTCATGAACGCTACGTCAAAAATTCACCCTACAAAAACGCGGTATTGGATTTCTATAAATACGTGGATGGGGAGTTCGGAAAATTTATGAAACATTCAAAAATGGATTCCGGAACAACGGTGATGGTGGTGTCCGACCATGGAATGGACCACATGATTCGCCGGATAAATTTAAATGACTGGCTGCGGGAAAAAGGTTTTTTGGCCGTAAAAAAAGAATTTGCGGATTTTTACGCAAACGGCCCGAAACGACTCGACTACGAAACCATAGACTGGGATAAAACGAGTGTCATAGCCACTGAAGGATATCAGGCAAATGTTTATATTTACGACAAAAAAAACAGGGTGAAAATTTTGAGACGGATTAGTAAAGAACTTCCGCTAATTAGAGGCGTAAAAGGCGAAAAATTGAATACAAAGGTATACGATACTTCAAAAATTTACAGGAAAAAAGGCGATAAAGCCCCTGACGCAGTAGTGTATTTCGACAACCTTCGCTACGGAACCAATAACGATATCGGGAATAAAGGGCTGTATTCCGAAGGAACTACTGTCGGGACCGACGATGCCGGGCATGCTCCCGAAGGCGTCATTATATTAAAAAAAGAAGGCGGCCCCTTAGGAAACCTCGGGCAGGTCGAAACCGTTCAAATCGCCCCTACAATTCTCAAGGCGCTCGGGATAAAAGAGTATAAAAAACTCTCCGGAAAACCATTGATATAGCGCATAATTATAACCATGAAAACAAAAATTATTTGCACAATAGGACCGAAGTCCGATTCCGCAAAAACCCTTTCCGGTCTCATAAGGAAAAAAACCGATGCGCTTCGCATCAATCTTAGCCACACCCCCCCTGAACGCGCGATAAAGCTTATCGAGGACATTCGCGCGCTCTCGAAGAAAATTCCCATCATCATTGACACCCAGGGAAAAGAAACAAGAATGATGGCTCCTTTCGGAAAAACGGCGATATTGAAACGCCGCGAACATATCTCAATAATACCGTTTGGTTCTTCGATGCAATCAAAATCCTTATGGATCACGCGCCCCGAATTCATCGCCGCCATCCCGAGAGGCGAAAAAATATCCATAGACGACAACCGGATCGTGCTAAAAGTATTGGGGCGAAAAAAAGATCCGTCCCCGCGGCTGGAGTGCGTGATAGTGCGCGGAGGCGAAATGAGCGTGCCAAAAAACATCCGACTCGAAAAAAAGATTGAACCGAAAACGATGCTTACCGACGCAGACCGTTTGGTAATAAAAAAAGCTCTCCCATACGGAATCTCCGAGATTTCCCTGTCGTACGTCAGCGCCGCGAAAGATGTGGAGGAAGTACGGCGATTTATCGGCAAAAAAAATATCCTGATTTCCTCGAAAATCGAAACGCGCCGGGCAATTAACAATCTTGATTCTCTAATCGCGGCAAGCGACACTATTCTTATCGACAGAAACGATCTCGGAACGGAAATCGGTTACGAAAAAATACCGTTTGTTCAGAAACTCATCACTAAACAGTGCGTTAAAGAAAGGAAACCTATTTTCGTGGCTACTCACCTCCTTGAAAACATGCTCCACAAAGACAAACCTACAAGAGGCGAAGTCAACGATATAATCAACCTTGTACTCGACGGCGTGAATGGCCTGATTCTTTCTTCGGAAACCGCAGTGGGCAAAAACCCGGTAAAAATTTTGGGTACGTTAAGAAAAATTGTGTCGGAAGCCGAGGTCGTCCTCGCTATACAACAAAAAAACAATTCGACTGGCGTCATTGAACGCCTTAACGAGTTAAATTATATTTAGCGCCGACTTATATAGCCATTAAGGATAGCCGTTTCAAAAAATCGTGATGTGCTTGGAAATTGACGGCGGGCAGGGCCTTTGAGGGTCCAAAAATCTGAGCGTGGTGTCAACCGACTGAGTATGAAATTCGGGAATGCTATCTAAGGCAACCCATTTCGCCGCGGCGATTTCCCCGCTTTTTAGGATAAAATTCTCGTTCGGCACTTCAATGTAAAAACAATGCACCACGCCGCGCTTAATGCCATCATCGCGAAGAAAAAAATGCTCACCGAACAGTTTTACCGTCCCAAGAGTGACGCCAACTTCCTCCTCAACTTCACGCCGCACGGTTTCTTCCGGTGTTTCCTTATTGCCGATTCTCCCTCCGGGAAGATCCCACATGCCTGGCCCGTACGAACGCTGAATTAAAAGCAATTTCCCGTTTGTCGCGATCGCGCAGGCAGAGGCCGAGGCATCCGGCCTAACCCGCCAAAGAATCCAGGCGGCAAGCGGATACGCGATTTTACAAAAAAATCTTTTGAAGACGAGCGTTGTCATTGAATATAAATCTTATTGCGCCAAGCTGAGAATTTTCATAATGTCATTACTCTAAACCAGCTTTCCTTAAAAAGGTTTTGATGTATGGATGCCACGCCGGATTAATTCTTGAAAACCATTTGGCGGCCGAGCTTTGTCTATCCAGGCGGAATTTTAAATTTGAAGAAGCTTTTATTTTAAATACAAAAATGACGGTATGTGAACTTATCCGGGGGAAATACCCCGGCGTCGCAAAGTACTCGTAAAATCCCAATAGGCTTGGCTTACTTCCTTTGAGCCCGGTTTCGCGCTTTAAAAATCTTAGCGCCGCATTTTTTAACAGTTCATTTTTAAAAATTCTGCCGCCCGGAAACCACCACCGGCCGGCTTCGGGTTTATTTTTCCGTCTTACCAGAAAAAACCGCTTTCCATCGGTTACGACGAGGTCCGTGCAAACTATCGGCAATGAACGGTGGATTTCCTTATAAATCTTTTCGGGAATTCTTTTTCGGACGACAGAATACTTTTTCATCCCGTTAGAAACAGAAAACGTTAACTCTTTCCCTCAAAAAGCCGCAGTATTTCTTTCGTATAGTGGCTCCATTGAAGTTCTTTGCGCACAAATTCTTGGCCGTTTTTCGCGATTTCATTCCGTCGTTCCGGATTATCGACTAAAAATTGCACTTTATCCGCAATTTGCTCGGCGTGGAGCGGTTCAAAAAAGAGAGCGTTCTCTCCGTCGGTAAGAACCTCGCAAAGGCCGTTTTTTCTAGAAAGAACGAGGGGCAGACCTGCGGCCATTCCTTCGATGCCGATAAGCTGCCAGGGGAATCCGTCCCTCGGCGGCGGCAGATGGATGGCAAGTACCATCACGTCGCTCTCATGTCTCAACGCCCGGGCTCTCTCCTCGCTCACGCCGTTAAAATTGAATTCTATGTCGAGACCCCAGTCCTTGGTGAGCGTAAGAAGCTTTTCGCGGAGCGCCGCGTTCTTCCACAAATCGCGGCAAACGATTTTGGCGTTTGCGTCATAGCCGCGGTCGCGGAGAATTTTTACCGCTTCGACGATATTTTCATAACGCCGCGAAGGATTAAGATTCCCGAACCCGAGAATCTGGACTTTTTTCTGTTTTGCCCTGGATGTGACATCGCGAACCGGGTCGTAAAATTTTTCGAAATCGACGCCGGGGCGGATAATGTTCGCTTTCATTCCGCGTTCTTCCGTCCAGCGCGCGTTCACAAGTTCGATAACCTGAACCGCATCGAATACCTTGAAAAACCGCGATTCGGCATAATCTTTGAATTTATTGTAAATCCAACTGCCCCAATCGTAAATCACGCTCTCCGGATGCGGTAAATATAAATACTGCGCATCGTTATTCGTCCAGACGATGCGGATGTTCGGCTCGCGTTTGCGGTAAAAATAGGCGAATTTATACGCCTGGTCGTGAAGATTTATAACATCGTACTCGCCGACCGGAAACTGCGCTGCCATTATGCGCGCCGCGTTGATGAGCCACCGCTCCTTTTTAAATTTGTACAGCATGCGGCGGAACGCATTGGCGCGAAGCGGAGCCCAATTGTATGGAGAGGGCATTTTGACCAGCCGGATATCGACGCCGCGCTGAAGCTCCGCGTAGGCATTGGGTTCATATTCGGTATCCGGAGCAAAAACCGTCGCGCGGTGGCCCGTATCTGTTAGAACGTGAGCCAAGTCGTAAATCAGGCGCTGTCCCCCGCCTTCCCATTTCAAGTTGTAACAAACCAAAGCGACTTTCATCCCATTAGAAGCGGGCCGCCCCGGGCGACCGTACATCAACGATTTTAGTTGAATCGACTTTTTTGTTTGAAATATGAAACATTGTAGTAAAAATCATGGAGCTGTTGTTTCTAACGGGATTCATCTCATTCTATCTCAAAAAACTTCCTGAACGGCCCGATGCACGACTTCCGCGAAATAACGCGGAGTAAAAACCTTTGCCTGTTCCGAACGGAAAAAATCGCGGATGTTCGAACGATACCGTTCCCGCTCCGTATCACTCATCGCGCGGAGATATTTTTCCAGTTCATTATAGGTTCTGAAATCACGCATGTCAATAAAACATCCTTTGGGAATATAATTCGCAATATCGGGCGCTCCCAAATACACAGGGACGGTCCCCGTAACCAGCGGGTCGAGAAGTTTTATATCCACATAACCCGGGAAAGTGCTGTTTTCAAAAAGCAGCGTGAACTTGTACATGGCGAGCGTGGGAAGCTTACTCTCGATATTATCCCCGGGAATGCTCCCGCGCCAGACCTTTTTCACGTATGGCGCGTAGCTCCAATGCAGAAACGGCTTCCTGTCCCAGCGCACTCCGTAAAGGTCGAATCCCGGCTTGTCGCAAAAATATTTTATGGCGCGCAGACGCTCCGAATAGAGCTCATATTTGAAGTAGCCATGCGGCCTTGCGTTGGAGTTAATCATCACGAGAAATTTTTCTTTGGGCGCGTCGAAGTGTTCCCCGATTTTATTTTTTCCGAACCTGTCGGTGTAATTGTATGGGAGAATAAAATACTTGACTCCTTCGCTTTCGAGATGAATGGTCGAAAAAACAGAGCTGTATTCTTTTTTCAGTTTTTTCATATGCCGGTACGGCCACGGCATGACAATCGGCGGCTCTGCCTGAAAAAGAATTTTCCGCGAAAACGCGCCAAGGAGAACGTTAAGCGTTTTTTTGTCGACCGAATATTTTCCCCTCCCTTTTCCGGCGAATTTCAGATAATAGAACGCGCGAAGAAGGAACCCTTCGTCCGGATGGTTGAAAACCGCAAGCGCGTCTTCTTTATCGTTGTGGGATTCCGGCCTCCAGGCGTCTATCGTATAAAGTTCCATTCCACGCTCCCGAAAAAAATCAAAAAATGTTTTGTCCAAAAAAACCAAATTGAGGTCTTCAAGTAAATGTTTGCCGGTGCGGGCGGACGAGCCCGGCGGTATGAAAAATATTCTTTTTACGCCTTGCATAAAATAACAAGAAATTAAACAATGACCGGCTCTGGAATCGGAATAATGAATTTACCTCCTCTCTTCCTGAATTCTTTCTCTTGCTTCAAAATTCCCGGCGCGTAATTCCAGACAAGCAGAAGATAATAATCCGGCGGACCGTCCTCCTGTATTTTTTCCACCGGGAACACGGGAATGTGCGTGCCGGGCGTGAACTTCCCGTGCTTGAAGTACGTTTTGTCAATAATGTAATCGAGGTGTTCCGGGCCTATTTTGCAAAAGTTGAGGAGCGTGTTGCCTTTCGCGGGCGCGCCGTATCCGACGATTTTTTTCCCCCGCCGCTTCAAATCCGTGAGAATCCGCAAAAGCTCTTTTTTTACATACTGCGCGCGCTCCTGAAGCCCTTTGTATGTCTCTACCCTGTCAAGCCCCATATCAAGTTCCGCACGAACCATTTTTCCGACAATCGGCCGGATGTTATGCGGACCTTTTTTATGTTCGGCGTACACCCGAATCGACCCGCCCTGGGTGTCAATTTTCTCAACATCGAATATCTTCATATTGTTCGCCTCAAGCAGGCGTATAAGCGGACGCAAAGCAAAAAACGAATGATGCTCGTGATACACGTTGTCGAATTGGTTCTTAAAAAATAGAGCCGGGAAATACTGCGTTTCAAAAATAAAAACGCCCCTCGGGTCAAGGAGCAATCGTACGCCTTTGATAAAATCATGCACGTCGTCCACGTGCGCGAGAACGTTATTCGCAAGAACGAGCCCCGCTCTCCCGTACTTCTTGACAATGGTCGCCCCGCACCGCTCGCCGAAAAAATCGTTTATCGTTTCTATTCCGGCGGCGCGCGCGACCGGTACGACGTTCTTCGCCGGGTCAACGCCGAGCACTTTCGCCCCGAGCTCTTTCATTGGCCGGAGGAGCACGCCGTCATTCGACGCGATATCGACGGTGAGCTTCTTCGCGAGTTTGGGAAATCTCCGCATCACCTCGTGCGCGTATTTTCGGAAATGAATTACAGCTTGCGGCGATGCCGACGTATAGAACGCGTAGTTGTCTCCGAAGAGCAACTCGGGGTCGACGATGTTCACAAGTTTCACCAGATTGCAATCGGCGCAGACCGCCACGTCAAGCGGAAATTTTTTCTCCGGCTTATCGAGATTTTCCCGTTCGACGAAAGCGTCCGCGAGCGGCGTTTCTCCCAAACTCAAAAACCGCGCGAGATTGGAACTCCCGCAGATGCGGCATGTCGTTCTCGTTTCCACCGTTTTTTTTCTTTTTTTACCCGTTTTTGCCATAACCATAAAAAATAAAAGTTGCTCGTTCGCGGCGCAAGAGTCGCAAAACAAGAATGCGGGTGTCCGCGGCGATTAAGCGTTGAGATAAGGATTGTTGATTTCTATGAGTTGCGCGACGCTGATGAGTTCGTCTATGCCGTCTTTCATGGAAATTCCCGGATAAAATCCCAAGTTATGCAATTTATCATACGAAACGATATAGTCCCGCTGGTCCAAATCATGCCCGAAATCGGCAAAATGGATGTAATAATCGACTTTTTTCCTGATGAGCCCGCAAATGGCTTCTTTGCTGTAATTCATATCATTGCTCCCGACGTTGTATATTTCACCGCGCATCTTGCCGTAGTTCTGAAGCGCGAAAAGGAAAGCAAGCCCCATATCGCGCACATGGATAAACGTTCTCATAAACTGCCGTTCGTAAACAATTAAACTTTTTTCGTGAACTGCGCGGTACGTAAAATCATTCGGCAGAAGGTCGAATCGCATTCGCGGAGATACCCCGAAAGCGGTGGCGAACCGGAAAATCACGAATTCCCCGTTCTTTCTGATCAATCCCTCCGCTTCCACTTTCTGCTTCGCATAGTCGCTTAAAGGATTCAAAGCAGTCAGCTCGGTGCAATATTTTTCAAGCATTTTCCCGTAGGTGCTGCCTGTTGAGGCGAAAAGCACCGGAATTTTGCCTCCCGCGGCATCAACAAGAACTTTTGTCCCATCGACATTTATGCTGTGCGAGAGTTTGGGGTCTTTTCTGCACGCGGGAAAACCGACTACCGCCGCAAGATGAACAACGGCATCCACGCCTTTCATTGCTCCTTCAACGGTTTTTCGGTCCCGCACGTCTCCCTTTACGAACTCGAATCCTTTTTCACTAAAACACGGCAAAAGCCCCTGTCCTCCGGAACGAAGCATATCGAGCACTCTGACACTGTAACCGTTCTTGAGAAGAAGCGGAACAAGCGCGCTGCCGACATAACCTGCGCCGCCGGTGACGAGAATTTTTTTAAAACTTCCTTTTCCTTTCGGGAAAGAAGTTTTTCGTTTACTTATTTTGGAAATTTTTGATGAACTCTTGGACATATTCCTGTGAAGTTTTAAGGGGGAAAAGCGCCGCGAGTTTTTCTATATTCATTTCGTAGGCCTGCCGTTCAGGATTATCCTTGAACGACACCGGTTTTTTGAATGTTTCCTCGGCGCCGGAAAAATCGAATGTCCCTCTGCCGCCCGCGTTAAAAATATCGTTGCCGGGAACTTTTTCCAAAAGCGTCCGGATAATTTCCGCGAGAGCCACCGTGGTAATGAATTGAAGCCGAGTAGAGCCGTCTATCCAAAGCGGATTCCCCCGGAGAATATCATAGACAGGGCCTTTTTTCAAACGCGTCCCTAAAATCGCCGATGACCGCACAATAAACCAGCGCTTGGCGTTTCGTTTCACTATTTGCTCCGCTAGATATTTATGGAAGCCGTATGGCTGAAGTTTCAATGCGTCCGTTTCCTGCTCCTCTCCGGTGGCCGCGGGGTTTGAATGGTCGTTATAAACGTCGCTTGAGGAAATATAAATATACCTGTTGAAAGAGAAATCAAAAAAAGTTTTATAGACGGAAACCGTTGACATCTCAAAATCCTCGAATGGATGCTCATTTGCAAAGAAACGCTGGCTGTTTCCGTTCGCGTTGATGAGAACGTCGAACGATTCACCGCAATGCTCGCCATAATTATCTTTATCAATCGCCGTTGTTTCGAAGTCGTTTCCGAGAAATTCCGCGAGGTCGCTCCCCAGCATCCCCTTTCCGCCAATAATTCCTGCTGTTCTAATTGGAGATTGCTTTGTCATAATTTTTATCGAACCATTCCAACGTTTCCCGAATTCCCGCCTCGAGCGGCGTCGCCGGAACCCAGCCCAATACTTTTTTCATTTTTTTGACGCCGGAAATCTTTACCATCGCGCCGTCGGGCTTATCGGTGTCGAATATTATTTCCCCTTGATATCCGACCGCCTCTTTTATTTTCATTGCCAAATCAGCGACAGAAATGCCGACGCCGGTTGCGATATTCAGCGGTTCAATGTCGTCATAAACCGCCGCGGCCCGCAAAATTCCCTCGGCGCCGTCTTTCACGTAAAGCCAGTCGCGGAGCGGTTTCCCGGTGCCCCATACATGCACCGCCGGAGCGCCATCGCGCTTCGCCTCGTAGAACTTTCGGATGAATGCCGCGAGCGCTTTCGAATTTTGAGCGTCGAATCGGTCTCCGGGACCGTACATATTCGCCGCCACCACGTGGATGGACGAAAAACCGAACTGCTGAAAGAGCGCCTTTCCGAACGCGACGCTCACCTTTCGCGGCAACCCGTAACTGAAAATGGAATCGTGCACTTCTCCATCCCAGTAATGCTCTTCTTCAAGTACATCCGTATGAGCATAGCCGGGATACGAACAATTGGGCACCACGTTTACGAATTTCTTGACACCTGCTTCCTGTGCGGCTTTGAGAAGATACAAATTCATTTGGATGTTATTCAAGAACACATCCGCCTGCCGTCCTTTGTAGTAGCCGATGCCGCCTTGGTCGGCGGCGCAGTTAATGACAATGTCCGGTTTTGTTGTTGCGAAGTAGGATACACAATCTTCATAGCGCCGGAAATCAATCCCGTCTTCCACGCGCGGGATAAAAAGCTCCGCGACAACCGGACGCAGAATTTCCGCAAGATGCGCGCCCACGAACCCCGCCCCGCCGGGAATGGCGATTTTTTTGTTTTTATAGAAACCTAAGTCAAACATTATACTGAATATAATAGCTATTTTGAGTTTTTTGGGCAATATCGCGTTGCTTATGTTAAAATACTCATACTGAACTCATGGCAATCGTATTTGAAAACGAGAAACAATCCATTTCGTTCCTCGCATACTCGTTTATTGGCTCTCTTATCGCGAAAGAAGCGCCGCTAGGAGATGTGCTCGACATAGCGTGTAATATTGGAATGAGCACTCAAACCCTCAAAGATAAACTCCCGGATGCCGCCATTGTTGGCGGCGATATTGACGAGAAATTGATTGAGAAAGCGCGGAGAAATTATACGGAATGCAAGTTTGAGGTTATAAATGCGCTCAATCTCCCGCCGCGAATGTTTGATGCCGTGGTTTCGTGCCATACCATCGAGCATTTCAACGGGGCCGACCAGCGGACTTTTCTTAGGGGGGCGAGAAAAATTTTGAAAGAAGGGGGTTTATTTTTTTGCTGTACTCCGGACGTTGATGTTCTCCGCGCGCAGGGCACCGCGGGAAGCCAGCCGGACCACATCAAAGAACTGACGAAAAAAGAACTGGTTGGCCTCATAGAAAATGCGGGGTTTCGCATAGAAAAAATGTACGGCCAGGGAATTTTCGCGAGGTCTTCGCTCCTCCGCCGAGTCCTTAACACTGTTAAAAAACTCGACTATTTCAATACGCGTCGCTTTGCGAGAAACTTAGTCAATAGCGTTGACCGGAAAACCCAGCCCATAGAAATGAATTTCGACGTGCGTCCACTGGGAGAAGAAGAAACCGCGTTGAATCTTATTGTAATCGCGCGAAAGGCCGCCGCGTAACGCGCGGTTCGGAAGCCGCAATCCCGCCCTCCCCCGTCATTGCGAGCCGAAGCCAAGTTATACTTGGCGAAGGCGAAGCAATCTCGGATATTTGAAAGATTGCCGCGCTCGCCCTGCTCGCTCGCAATGACATCAATCAATGTTTCCGAACGGCGCCCCGCACAACTATTGCAAAAATGCTGAAGAGCGTGAGAATTGAAACAATCGCGCTCGGCCAGAACCACCACGGTTCATAGACGAACGTTATCGCATGGCTGCCGGCCGGCAGAAAAATCCCGCGGAACATCACGTTGGCCGGATACGTGGCAACTTTTTTGCCGTCAAGATACGCCTGCCAGCCGGAATAAAATATATCGGTAAGCACCAATATGCCGTCTCGGTCTGTTTTGGCGGTCAAATCAGCCTTGTTATCGGTATAACGGGCGACAACCGCGGGGCTATACAATGACGCGTTCGTTTTTGGCAAAGAAAGCGCGTTTTTGTCCTCAAGGATAACGGCGGTGTGCGGGTCGAATGATGAGCCGTAGAACATACTTCTCGCCTGTTCCGAAGAAGAAGCGGTTTCTTTTTGGAAAACGACATACGCCTTTGGAAGCGCCGAATTGTTCTGATAGATTTTAAGGTCAACGTCGTAGATGAGTTCCGTGCCTAGCCGAGCAGGGAGCGTTTCTTCAGAAATAAGATAACTGATATTATAAGCGTCAAAAAACTTTTGCGGTACTTCGGGGAGTTTGTCTGCCGGAACAATCCCGGTCAGCGAATGTTCGCGAGAGATTTCGTCCGGCAGATAAACAAAATAGCGGCGCGATTTGACAGCCGAGCTATTCTGCGCTTTCCCGATTTTATAGAGCTCGCCGACATGACCCAGAAATACTTCTCCGACAGAAAACGTTCTCGACTCTCCTCCATTTCTCATTTCATTTTGAAGAAAACTTACATAAGGAGGGATTTTCGCGTACGGGTCAAAATAACGAAACCCGTCTCGGATTTTAGGCATATACACGAAAAGTTCAAACGCAGTGAGCGCGACCATAAGTATTACCGCGCGCCCAGAGTTTCCGCGACGCAGGAAACGGATAATACTTAGAGTCGCTGCGCCAAAAATCGCCGCTTCGGCGAAAAGCGCCAACGTTAAAAACCCTCCGTGGTTTTGTAATATATAAAGAACAAAAGATTGTATGTTGTGCGGCATACTCTGAATCAGCGAAGTAATTTTTTTAACTGCCTCCGGATTTCTGTTAAAAAAGTCGAAATTCGGCACATACGATGTTATGAATGCATTTCGAAACATAAGATAAGCGGCTGCGAAAACGAGGGGAATTGCCGCGACAAATTTATAAAACCCGCGCCAACGTATCGAGCCGCCGCCCTCGCGTTCGCGAAGAATATGTTCAAAGGCAATCGCGGCGCAGATGACCATAGCGCCGGCCATCGGGCCATACGCTTTATACCAACCGACTTGGTTTAATATCGGCAATTTTCCAATCCACTGCACGAGCGGAAACCCTGCGTTTTTTAAAATCACAAACGCTATCCACGCGTAAAGCGGCGCAAGCTGCGGCGGCTTCTTTTTGACGAAGAAGCTTAAAAGAAACAAGAGCAAAACGCTGATGCCTATATAGGGAATGATGATTTCATAGCGGTCCCAAAGATGCCCGCTTGCGGCGACTTCCGGCATCATGTTCGGCGTGATGAAAAAATGAAGAATTTGAATGGGCGCAAACGTCAGCAACCCTTTTGACTGCCAAGCAGTAATAGTCGCGCCCTGTGAAGCAAGGGTAAGAAAATCAGCGATAAACGGCGAGGCGACGAGAAACGTTATGAGAATAATGAATACTAAATGGAGAAGAACGGAATATTGTTCTTTTCGCGTCTTATTCACGAGAACTGCTCTCCAAATGAAATAAAGCCCCGCGAGAAGGAACGCAATGATAGTTGATTGCGGCTGGCCGATTACGATGGTCATCGCAAGAAAAAAACCGATGAGCGCCGCCCAGCGAATCCGCTTTTCGCGAAAATATTGTTCGATGGAAAAAAGCGTCCAAGGGAGCAAACTGTCAATATCAAGAAATGAATACGTAAGATACAGCATGAAATAACCTGTGAATGCATAAGCGATAGCGCCCCAAAGGGCTACAATGCGTCTCAAACCGATAACTCTCAAATAAAAAAACATTCCCAGTCCAGCGATGAAAAAACGCAGTATAAAATACCAATCGAAGGCTCGCGCCGAATCCCAAACGGAAAAGAATGCGAGCCGGAGCGGATAATAGAGTCCGACGACATTGCCGCTCGCCGGCGACTCGCCCCCTCCGGAATAAGGCGCCCAGAATGGCAGAGTTCTTTCTTTGATTGCTTGAATCCCCGTTTTTGTAAGAGGAATAACATCCATAACATGCCATCCTCCGTCAACTTGCCATGGCGTTTTGACGCTCGGATTGGGCGAGGGATGGGAATAGAAAATCGGCACCGCTTCCGCGAGTGATTGCCATCCCAGCATCACCGGGAAGAAAAAAACGATAATAACAATTGCAAGCCAGAAGCTTGCATAGACGATGTCGTAAGCGAAAAGTTTATGCATTGGGTTTGGAAATTCAATATTCTTTCAACACAAAATTAATAAGACCATGTTCTCATGCTCTCTCTTTCTAAAATACCATATTTGCTGTAACATATCATGCATGCCCCGTGGGAAATGGCGAAAAAATATAAATATTTTTAAGCCGAAAACCAGAATCGTCATGTATAACATAAAACAATGTGTTCCAAGGTCGGATGCACTATCCACAAAAAATAGTATTTCCTACGAGGCATGCGATTATCAATCGTAATACCCGCGTATAACGAAGGGGCGCACATTGAACGAATTATCCGCGACATTCACGACGAGCTTCAAAATGTCGAGACGGATTTCGAGATTATCGTTGTTGAAAATGGTTCTCGCGATAACACCCGTCTCGTTCTCGAAGCGCTGCAGAAAAAAATGCCTCGCGTGCGAGTCCACGCACTCCCCGTCCCCGGATACGGCAGGGCGATTTTAGCGGGTCTTTCCATGGCGCGCGGCGAAATAATCGGATGGACGGACAGCGACGGCCAAATACGTCCGGAAATTTTAAAGGAGATGTACGAAAAAATGCGGCGGGAAAATCTTACTTTCCTTAAGGCGAGACGAACGGCGCGCCATGACGGGATATTGCGCGCGATGCAAAGTCGTATATTCAATATTATTTTTCGGGGGCTATTTTCCGCGTCGGTGAACGATATAAACGCAAAACCGAAACTGTTCCGGCGCTCTTTTTACGAGAATATTACGTTGACATCTATTGATTGGTTTATTGACGCGGAAACCGTTATTAAGGCGCTACGATTGGGGGTTTCCATAAAAGAGCACCCGATTACTTTCCAATCAAGAAAAGGCGGAGCTTCTGCGATAGGCGCGGGCGCAGGGTTTGAATTTATAAAAAATCTGCTCTATTATAGATTTCTTCATTGACTCCCCGCAAAGCAAGGCCGCAAAAAAGCATCATTTGAATTCAAAGTACTTATTGATTGATTTAAGAACTTGATAAAAATTCGGAAACGCATTACGGTAAATGTTATTATGAGCAAGATGGCAACCAAAATCAAAAAAACAAAAAATATTCTCGTAACCGGAGGGGCTGGGTTTGTCGGCCACCACTTTGTCGAACACGTTCTTAAAAACACCGATTGGAATGTCCGCGTTCTTGATTCCCTGAATTACGCCGGGAATCTAAATCGGATTTACGAAATAAAAGAGTTCGACCCAAAGAGGGTTGTTTTTGTTTGGCACGACCTCCGGGCTCCGATCAGGGGAGCGACCAAAAAATTAATCGGCGACATCGACTACTGCGTACACTTCGCCGGGGAGTCGCATGTCGACCGAAGCATAGAAGACAGCATTCCGTTCGTCCTGACAAATGTTTTGGGAACCGCGAATCTTTTGGAATATATAAAGCGCAACCAGCCGGGGTGCAAAACGCTCATTTTTTCGACCGACGAAGTATTCGGAACCGCGGGAAACGAGGTCCAATACAACGAAGACAGTCCTTTTCGCCCGTCAAATCCCTATGCGGCGAGCAAAGCCGGAGGAGAAATGATCGCATTTTCTTTCGCGCATACGTTCAAACTGCCTATTTCCATAGTCCGCTCCATGAACATTGTCGGCACGAGACAACACCCCGAAAAATTTGTTCCCAAAACGATACGGGCTATTTTTAAGAACGAAAAAGTTATCATCCACGGCAGAAATAAAAACGATCTCTCCTTACGGCACTGGATTCCGGCAAAAAACGTGGCGGCCGGACTTATGTTTCTTCTTGATAAGGCGGAACCCGGACAATTTTACAGCATTTCCGGAGAAGAGCGTAGCGTGCTCGATGTCGCCAACATACTTTCGGAAGCAATTAAGAAAAGACCTCTCAAGAGCGGTGAAATAAAATTTGTAGAGTATGAAACAGCCAGGCCGGGCCACGATAAACGCTACTCTCTTTCCGGAGAAAAAATGGCCCGGATGGGCTGGGAGCCCCCAACGAATATCGACAGCTATCTGCGGGAAATCGCAACCTGGACAATCAAAAACCCGCATTGGCTCCAAGATTAACGAGGGTGATTAAATCGCTGCATTATTCGGTACGGATAGAAACAAAAAATTAGTTTTAGAGAGGGAGCAGAAAAAGTTTCGAGAAATCGGCTTTGAAAGCGCGCGTATATGCAATGACTAAAATTCAA
Source organism: Candidatus Liptonbacteria bacterium (assembly GCA_016204335.1). Taxonomy (GTDB): domain Bacteria; phylum Patescibacteriota; class Minisyncoccia; order UBA6257; family 2-01-FULL-56-20; genus JACQKU01. The sequence goes on along the minus strand of JACQKU010000008.1, from coordinate 38,453 downwards.
ATCATTGTATAGAATTGCATGGATATTAGCGTCTATGAAAAATTTTCCGAAGTAGCGGGAAAAATGTGGTGGTTTAGGGCAAGAAGAAATATTATCGAACAGATAATAAAAGAATTGATTGGCGGCGATAGTTCAAAAAAAATTCTTGATTTCGGCGCGGGAGTGGGAGTCGTTTCGAAAATGATGGCTAACTATGCGGATGTGATTGCCGTAGACAATAGTCCGGAATCAGTCAGGTTGAGCAGTTATCCAATACAGTTGATAAGCGATTTGAAATGTTTTGACGATAATAGTTTCGATATCGTAACCGCATTTGACGTTTTGGAACATTGCCTTGACGATGAAGAAATAATAAAAGAATTCTGGAGAATTTTAAAACCGGGCGGCTTTGTTTTTGTCGCTGTCCCCGCTTATCAATTTCTTTGGAGAGAATACGATACACTAGTGCATCACTACCGTAGATACCTGAAAGGCGAACTATCGAATAAATTTAAAAAATATAGTTTTCTGATTTTAAAATCATCATATTACAACACCCTCCTTTTCCCGTTATTAGTCGTGAATGTTACATACGAAAAAATAAGAAATCTATTCACTAAAAAGCAACGAAATGAGCTTGAATTATACGGTTATATTACCAATGAAATGCTTTTTAAAATTTTTAACGCCGAAAAATATTGGCTAAAAAAACACAACTTTCCCTATGGTAGCTCGATTCTATTGACCGCGCGCAAGATTATGAAATAATCGAATTAACTATTTCATCGCATTTGCATTTTGCTACTGCCGGGAATCAATGCCACGGCGCAGCTTTTTCTTAAAAAAGATTCTCTTTCGGCGCGGGTTGGCTGTTGGGTTCAATTCCCGCAGGGGTTTAAATACCCCGCGGGAATTTCTAACGGGATTTATTTCAGAAATCGGCTGCCTGGACGAAATTCGCGGGCATCGTTCTCGTTATTGCCGACATCTGGGCCTTGCTAACCAGGTAGTAGAAATTCGACTGAAAGACTTATCTGCCGCAGTTGGCGACAAGCAGGGTGGTAGAGCTTGGCTTCGCTACCCTGCAAGTCGAATTTTCACTACCTGGCTAACCGGATAAAGCTTGGGAAAAAAATTACTCGTTCATGACATAAGGATACGACTCCTTCTCCGCGACTCCTCGCCGCAATACATAATTCAGAATTCCGAGTATTTCGAGCTCGGCGTATTCTTTTTTCCCTGCTTCGGGCGTAGGCACGGGAAACAATCTTACCTTTGTGGTTCTCGGGAACGGCGGTTGTTTGTTGAGCATACGCATGATTCGCGCAAGATGGGGAGCATGAGCGACAATTGCGAGCTCCTGGTCATCTCTGAACTCGGGAGGCAGTTTGAGCGTTTTTACGGTATCAAGCGTGTTGATAATTGGACGTTCGACAGAACCTCGTATGATAATTACATCATCTTCCGGAATAATAGTTCCTTCCCGCGAAAGCACGTCAGCAACGGTATCGTCTTCAAGTTCCGTGCCGTTATAGATGATTTTGGGGCCGTACCTCCCAATCATCTCTTTGATTTTTGCTTTCCGCTCTTTGATGCTCGCAAGAGAGCCCCTGTCAAAATTTTCTCCGCTTCTTGCTTCCGCCACTTTCCGCGCAAGAATCGCCGCGTGATTCAACCGTTGCCGGTCTGCCCACTGAATCCAGGGAAGATTTTTATACACACCCCGCTCTTTTTCTTTAAGAGGCGTATCGTAGGTTCCCACTCCGGAGTTCACCCAGATCGCGCCGATTTTCTTCGCCGTTTCCGCGGGCATCTCAATTCTCGCTTTTTCTTTTTCGCCAACCTCTTCGAGTTGCTTTATCTCCTGTGCAATTTCGGTAATCAAGGCCTTAATTTCGCTCTCGGGCAAATTTCCGTAGTCGGTGTGATCCGCGAGCGCTTTTCTATACAGCTCATCCGGGTTGAACGGTTCGTTTGTAGGTTCAAGAGATTCCACCATCGGTTTATACTTGGGTAACGGAAGATTGTTCCCTATGCCACTCAATCGTTTTTTTCAGCCCTTCCTCGAGCGGAGTTTTCGTTTTGAATCCGATCGTGCGTTCGGCGCGGCTTACATCCAAGAGCCGCTTCAAGTCGCCTTCCGGTTTTGTCGTATCCCAGCGAATCGTTCCTTCGAATCCGATAAGTTTCGAGAGGAGCATTACCAAATCTTTCACCGAAATTCCGGCGCCGGAGCCGATGTTGAGCGGCGCCGCATCGTCATACCGTTCCGCGGCGCGGACGATTCCTTCCGCCGCATCTTCGACGTACATGAGATCGCGGAGCGCCTGTCCGGTTCCCCATACTTCGATTTCTTGTTCTCCGCGCGCTTTCGCATTCATGATTTTTTGTATGAGCGAGGGAACCATATAACCGCTCTCGAATTTCTCGCCCGGCCCGTAGGAATTCGTGAGAAGGAGATGAATGGCGTTGAATCCGGACTCGCGGCGGTACATCGCCCCTTGAATTCCCACGATGCGTTTCGACATGCCGTATGGAATATTGCCCGACGACGGAAGTCCGTTCCAAAGAGATTCTTCGTTCAACGGTGTCGGCGCATCCGCCGGGTATTCCGTAGCGCTTCCGATCACCACGGCTTTCCCGACTCCTTCCTGCCGCGCCGCCTCAAGAAGCTGGATTCCCATTAAAAGATTTTCATAAAAGAGCTGGCCGGGAATTTTCTCCCGCATCAGGATGTCTCCCGGCACTGCCGCGCAGTCGAATACCACGTCTATTCCCTTGACGGCTTTTTGGCAATCCGCGAAAACCCGCAAATCGCACTCCGCCGAATTTGGCGCAACGATCTTTTCATCCGAAACTCCGCGCGACTTCAGCGCGGCTACCACATGAGAACCCATAAATCCGCTGCCGCCCGCAACGAGTATTTTTTTATTTTTTAAATCGAGCATACCCCGTAGGAAATTAAATATTTTCCGTTGCCTTTTGCTTGGACTTTATACTTTGAATTACGAAACACTTTTTTGTCGTCATTGCGAGCCCCAAAGGGGCGCGGCAATCCAGTTCTTACATATCGTTTACTGGATTGCTTCGTCCCGCCATGCTTCGCTCGCGGTCCTCGCAATGACGGTTGCAGAGGAGTTTCGTAATTCACAGGTTATAGCAAGCAGATATTTCGTAGTATGGAATACTTGGTTTTGTCTCGAAAATATTTTCATATTTTCTCGCCATTTCCTACGGGGCATGCCCGAAAGAAAAAAACAGGTCTTACGCCCCATCATGTTCAGATAAAATTTTTCCGTCCGGTCTTTGGTAATCATCGGCAAGGCGTATCACGTCGTCAAGCTCGCCGGTTGACCCCTCGAAAAGAACCAGGTCCGTGAGCGCCTCAAGGCGATGCACGGTATTGGGTAAAATCGTGATTACATGGCCCGGACCCATATCAACGGTCTTCAGCTCTTTGTCCGCGTTCTCATAATAAAATCGCGCTTTGCCGAAAAAAATAGTATTATGCTCCGCCTTCTTTCTATGAACCTGCAAACTCGTCTTGGTCCCTTTTTTTATATAGATAATTTTCAACGCGTACGGCGTTTCCGTGGCATCCGAAAGCCACAGCTCAAACCCCCATGGCTTCGTCACTTTTTTTATGTTGGAAAAACTTCTCACGAGAAAACCGGGCTGCGCGTCTTTCGGCGTTCCGGTTTCCTCGCCGCCGAATAATGAATGTAGATACTCAACGATGGTCATCGTGTAAATTTAAATTGCGCGAATAACGCATAATGGCTGACTTTAACGCCTGTTTGATGCTCTCGTCAAGGTCAAAACCGCGCGCGCGGCACGCCGCGGCGATTCGCGCTTTTATTTTCTCGAACTCCGGCGCGGAAAAAACATAATGTCCCGCAATGACAGCTCTGTCATAATCGGTTGTTTTCGTATCAGAAAGCAGCCATTTGTCCCATTTGTTTGACGCATGAGCCAAAGCCAGGAACCGGTCTCGTTCTTCGCCGAGGTTCAGGTCTTTGCAAATACTCAGAATGTGCCTCGTCTCAACCACTCCGAACTCCGGCGCGACGTTAATGGCGTGAATTCCAGCTTCGGGATGCCAACGCAGAACTTCGTCCGAGAGATAATCGGCGTTATGCTCTTTGAGGCGGACGCCGTAGCGGTTGCAAATTTCCACGAGTTTCTTTAAATGCGCTTTTGCCTGGCGGGATTCCTCGGGCTTTGCCAGAATGCCGACGTTTGTCGTTTCCTTGACTTTCGTTCCCGTTTGCGCGACTACAAAATACGGCTTGGGCAGGCGGTTTTTTTCGCAAAAATTTATTATTTCTTCGGTAAGCGCTTCAAGTTCTTCGGCATCGTGCAACCCCTCGCTCTGTTCATCGGTGCCAAACTCAAAAAAAACGTCGCGCCCCAGCGCGCGGGCTTTTTCGACGCAAAAAATATACAGTTCAAAAAGCCGTTCGAGGACTTCCTCGAACGAAGGTTTTTTATATATATCAATCGAGGGGTCGATGTGAATCATATCGAAGCCGGCTTGAATGTCGGCGAGATACGAGCGCTTGGAGGATTCCATCGCGTCTTTCAAGTTCATGCGCTGTTTAACCTCGAGGTAATTCTGCCACGGGCCGCCGTGGTCGCGCGCCAATACAACATTCCCGCGCAGGTCGCGTTCGCGCACGTATTTCGCGAAGGCTTCTGTCGTCCAGTTATTGACGTAACCGCCTCCTGATTCCGCCGTTTCAATCTGCCGGCGGGTAGCGATAAGGATAATGGGGGCGCTTACGTCGTTCGCAAGTTCAATCGCGGCATCCACGCAATTCTTGCTCATTGGCCCAACGCCAAGCAGGGTGCATCGCCGCGTATTCAGCAGTGTGTCGAGACGCTCTGTATGCTTCATAAAAAGAATGGGTAAATTTATTTGCCGTTATATCCGTTTCCAGCCCTGATATCCTATGAGCCATTTAACGAAATTTTTGAATTTCCGTTTTGAATTCCTGAGGCGGTCTTTGAACGACACGGGTTCTCCTTCCCAAACTTTCGCGGGGTGAATCATCTGGTAGCGCTCATCCATGGGAACGTACATTACGTCCAAAAGCACTTTCATCGTGTACCACGGACGCATATCAACGGGCTTAACTCCTTTGGCGGCCCAGATGCTGTGTGGCACCTGTTCAATTCCGCCGCGCTCCAATTCCCTGATTGCCGGGTCGTCAAGTAATAAAAAATTCCCGCTCGTCGTAGCGATAAAATCGCTGTACCCACCGAAGAACGTTTTAATGTTTTGAAAAAAATAAGGGAACGAGCGGAAAAGTATCTCGTCCACCTTTAGCCGTATGGGATTCGGAGGATTATCGTTGTGCCAATGCTGATGGTCTTGCGCAAAAGGATACGTGTCAACTCCCGCTTCTTTCATTCCCTCCTGCCAGATGGGAAACGCTTTCCCGACCATCGCGTACTCGCCCGCGCCGATATGGGAAAAAATTTCCTCGTCGGGCACGCGGCAGACAAAATCGTAATCATGCACCACCCAGCCCTCGATTTCCGGAAATTGCCGCACGACATCCACCCAGACGCGATACTGCTGGCCTGTCGCGCTGCATTCCTCGCCTACGCAGTAAGGCGCCAATTTGAATGAATCAGTCGCTTTGAGCTTGGAGGGATCGACGGTTTTTTTATTATACGCAACCACTAAAAATTCCGTGCGGCCGCTGTCAAGATAAAACTCTTTGAGCCGGCCGACGTATTTCTCCCGATGGGTGAGAATCAATCTGCCTAATCGCATGCGCGTATGCTATGCGATTTATGTTTTTTTCGCAACTACCGATATTTTTCCGGCACGTGTTCGATAAAGTACTGCAATTCTTCCGGCGTGCCAAGATGCATGGCAAGTTCGACCGGAATGGTTCGCACTATATGACCCTGCGCGATAACCTCGTTGTATACCGGACACATATAAAATTCATTGTTGTAGCGGATATTTTTTTGAATCATCGCTTCCGCTGCGGACACGAAATACTTCCATTTCGTGAAGTAATACATTACTGCGGCGTGGGTTGAAATGACCTGTTTCTCGCGGGTTTCAACCACATTGCCTTGTTCGTCAATCCTCGCGTAGGAATAGTTCGGGGCCGTTCTCTCGAATGTGGGAATTAAGCCGCCCCAGTCATTTTTTATTGCGAGCTCGCGGTGTTTTCTGAATTCCGGGCACACCACAAAATGGTCGGAGTCGACCATCAGCATATCTTCTTCGTCATCGATGTACCTTTTGGCAAGGAGCACGGTGCACGCCGCGCCTTCGGTCACGACCGGCGTGAAAAGCACTGTTGCGCCGGGCGCAATACGTTGAAGCCGGGCGCTGATGCCGTAATCCCGCTCGTGGTCCGCGTGGCAGATAAACACAAAATCGCTGTCTTTGATTTCAGGGCGCGTGTGCCTCATCCCTTCAATAGACCACTGCACCATCGTCTTTCCCAAGACCTCGATGAGCGGCTTCGGCGTCGTGACCCCGATTTTTGTGAACCGCGAGCCCCGTCCCGCCATTGGCATAACAATCTTCATGATACTGGGCTACGAATTACGAATTTTTACGAATATACGAATTCGTATATTCGTATTGTTTCGTATTTCGTAGCTATTTTACTGTTTTTGACTTAATCGCTTTTTGAGCTTTTCCGGATAATCCGTACAGATTCCTTCAGCGCCCCAGGCAATAAGATTTTCCCAAACCTTCTCATATCCCTCGTAAGCCAGGGGGTGACCCAAAATCCAGTGCACATCCGGCGACATCGCATACACAATCCTCCCGCTTGCTTTTGCCACATCAAAAAATTCTTTGCTGTAGAACTTCACATATTCGGCGGCCCACACGATATCCATCGGCTTGAAATTTTTCACTTCTTCCCACAAATAAATGGTTGGCTCGAATTTGAATTCGGAAACAATGAGTGCGATTTTTATATTCGGGTCTATTTCTTTGAGCCGGGTTGCGGCTTCTTTGGTAAGGTCAAACGTAAACGCGGTGTCATAGAGATTGAACTCTTCCCAATACCGCGCGAGGAGCTGAAGTCCCGTTTCGTTCTGGCTCGTGTTCTTGAGTTGGAGCGCCATCTGGTTACTTTTGTTTTCTTTCGCTGCCATTTCCAAAAACGTCCTAAGTGATATCAGATGCTCGTTCGAATGCAAATAGGTAATCGCCTCCGCTTCGGCAAGCGTCGCATCCAGAACCCGGCGGCGCACATTCGCATCCTTCAAAAACGTATCATCATGAATAATCAAAAAATCATTGTCTTTTGTGAGCCGCAAATCGGTTTCAATGCCGAACCCGCGCCGAAAACTCTCTCGCATTGCCGGCAAACTGTTTTGGGGATATTCGTCGAGAAGTCCGCGATGGGCGAAGATTTCCATAGCAACCATTATGACATGATGGATATCCAGAAATCAACCGCTACCGCAGCTACTGCAACGCTTGTATCTACTATTATATCTTACGATCGTAAGTTATCATAGTAAACAAAAAAACTTGACTTTTTTGTAAGTTTTATGCTTTACTTACGGTAGCATCGGAAGTTCAACAACTTTCGCGCTGGTTCGGGATTGGCCCGGATCAACGCTTGAAAATACGAATAACGCAGTGAATCCTGCGAATTAAGAAAAGGAGTGCGTGATGGCCGAGATTTGGCCCGGCTTCTACGACATCATCATCCTGCCGCCGGAACCGATTCAGCGACAGGCGATCAAGCTGAGTGCCTGGCTTCACGAAAACGGCTCGCCATGGAAACTCGGCGCGGAGGAGTTCTTACCGCACCTCTCGCTGTATCACTTGCCTGTGCGCCCGGAGAAGTTCAGGGAGTTCACCGGCGCACTCGACGACGTGGTATGTGGCTTCCGTGGCGGAGATCTCCGACTCACTGGTGTTTCCGTGCGACGGATCCATCGAGCTGTTTTCCTTACCACCGACAAACCGAAGTGGCTATCCGATCTCCATCTCCTGGTCATCAAAGCACTGCGCCATTTCTTCGACGAGGCTAGGCGAGAAGAGATCAGGACTCGCTGGGGAAAGATGACCCCGGGCATGCGGAACGGCTTCAGGTCGTACGGAACCCCGATGACCCAAGTCAACTTCGTTCCGCACCTCACGCTCGGAACTTTCCGATGGGAGGATGAAGAAGAAAAGTTCGAGGAGGGCTTGCGCGGACTTAAGGCGAAGCCCGAAAAGTTTCATGTGGACCGCGTCCACGTAGGACGAGTTGGCACAGGATTCTCCTGCCAGGAGGTGATTCATGAAGCGCGGTTCTGACCGCTTCCCACCGAACCAGCGAGGCTCGCCGCCATCAAGAGACGGCACTCGCTCAATCAGCAACAACGGCGCCAGGGTAACAACACTCGGCGCCGCTTTTCTTTTTATTGAAATACTCTATGCTCCGAACGCACTGACTTCTTCCGGAGTCCCCAGCATCATCTCGATGATATTTTTCGAAATGATAACTTTGTCGCCTCGTTTGATAAGCTCATTATACACCGGCCCGACGAAAAACATATCATGATAAACGAAACTTTTATTCTTAATCATTTCCTCCGCGGCCCAGACGAAGTCCTTCCCATGAGAAAAATAATAGAGTCCCATTGTCGCCCACGGAGCGACGTAGGTTAGTTCTTTTTCAAGAAGCGCTTCAGTAAAACCGTTTTCATCAGTCCTGACATAACCGAAAGGGCGTCCCGTCATATCGCGCCGCTCAACCGGGATAATTCCCGAAACCTCCGACCGATGGGTCTTTATATCTTCATAAAAATTATCGAGTCCCCGGATCACATCACCGAGCTCAACCAAAAGATCTGTTTCGTTATCAATCAAATCCCGCGCGGCTTCCAAAATCGAACACGGCGAGCCGTCCGTAACATTCGGAAGAATCCGGATTATCGCTTTCTCTCCAGCAACGCTCTTGAGTATTTTATCGATGGAAAATTTCTCGACATACTCCCGTAGAACGACAAAAATCAATTTATCTTCCGGCTCAATGCGGAGCTGTTCGAGAACATACGCGAGAAGAGGTTTGCCGCGAACATCAGTGAGAAGTTTCGGCAAATCCAAATATCGCGGATCTTTGCCGGCTAACGGAATTACGATATTCATATCCACTCAAGTTCCTTCTGCTTCCTTTTTTTTATTCCGCAACCAGGCCTTAATTTCGAGCGACTTCAATTGCAATCTCGCAGTAAGCCATGTTACCAAATCAGAAGGTTTAACTTCTTTCAAGCGTTCGATATATTCAAGTGCTTTATCATAGTCTGCAGAAGTAATATGCTCGTCGAGCGGCTGCTTGACCCAATTCCTTACATCATTATATTGCGTAAGCTCTTCCCATCCCCATTCTTCTCTGGGACCAAGCGGAGTCATCATTTCGCCATAGGGAAGAAGAGATTCCACCTGTTCTCTGGCTTGTTCTTGAACCAAAGAGCCCTCTTTTAGGGCTTCTTGCTCGGATAGAGGTTTCTGCTTGGCCCTCCTGAGATAAGTACGCTGATAATCTTCCGCTTTCTTTATCCCTGTGGGAATTGGGCCTTCAGCATATTCCCTTGCTTCTCGAAGCTCATCTTCATTAAATTCCTCTTCATCAAGACCTCTGACCATTTCTTCAAAAAGTTCATCTAGCCTTTGTTCGCTCGACGCCAAATATCTCTCTAAAAATCGTTTATATCTCTCTTTTATCGCCTGAATTTTTTCCTCGTCAAATTCCATTTCTTCTTTACCGAAACGCTCTATTTCCTTACCACGCTCTTCTAAATCCATCTTCTCCAAAACTTCTCGTTCTCTTTTCCATGCTTCCTCTCTTGCCAGTCTTTCTTTAATTATTTCGTCCAGGTGATTTGCGCGGTAGTTTAATCGTTCTAGGTGTTCTTCCTGGATTTTTCTTAAATACTCGCGATATGCATCCGAATGAATGAAATCGTAGCGAGCCTGCGTTTCCTCCTTTCGCTCAAAAGACTCGTCTCTATACGGCTTTTCGATGTAAGCCATTTCTTCCGCCAATTTCGGATTTTCAACCCTTTCAGAATTATTTTGTTTTTCGGGTAGTTCCGGCATGTTTACATTATTCTCCCTTTCCCACTATGGCGCAATCACTACCTTGATCGTCTGCCCTGTTTTCATAAGATCCACGGCTTTTTTAATGTCTCCAAGAGGCATCGTATGTGTGACAAGCGCCTGGAAATCAGCAGGGCGGCTTATGATAAGCTGCATTGCTTTCTCGTATTGCTTCCGGCATGCGCCAAAAGCCCCATAAACCTCGATCTCCCAATAATGGATCTTATTGGTGTCTATAATGGGCGACACGGTTCCTTTCGCGAGTCCGGCGAAGAATGAAACACGCGCGCGCACCGCCGCCATTTCGATCGCCTCGGTCTGAAGCGCAGGCGCGGGCGCCGCGACAATCACGACATCGGCTCCCCGTCCATCCGTCTCTTTCCGGACGCGCTCGACAAGATTCTCTTTCGAACTGTCCACCGAAACATCCGGATGGACAACGGAAGCGAGCGCAAGCTTTGCGGAATCGATATCCGCAAGAATAATTTTCTTCGCGCCCTCCGCGCGGGCCGCAATTACATTCATAGAACCGATGGGACCTGCGCCGATTACGACAACGACATCATCGGGGCCGATGCGGAGCTTTTCCTGGCCGTTCAAAACGCACGCCAACGGTTCCGCGACCGCCAATAATGTCAGCGGGATTTCGGTTTCGGGAATCTTGATGAGGACTCCCTGTTCCGCGGCTTCTTTCGGAATTAGCAAATACTCCGCAAATCCCCCGTCGGTATCGTAGCCAAACGCATGTACCTTCTCCACGACAACCGGGCAGATATTCTGTTCTCCCCGGAGGCAGAAACTGCACTTCATACATCCGATGGGCGCTACGACTAAAACATTGTCTCCCTTTACGACTCCTGCTTTGTCGGACTTTGATTCCGCAACCGTTCCCACGATTTCATGTCCAGTTGTCCTCGGCGGCGTAATCGCGCGATGGCCGTTGCCGAAAACCTTCACATCGGTGCCGCACAATCCGCAAGCGATAATTTTGAGCAACATTTCTCCTTCGCCAATCTGCGGAATCGGTTTTTCTTCGACACTATAATCGTTTGGCCCCCGGAATATTAAAGCGCGCATTGCAATCTAATTCTAAACCGCGATTCTAGTTTGTCCACTTTTTCGCTTATCTCTTTGCAACCAATCGCTTGAATTCCTCTATCATTTTAACCGCTTCCGGCTCGGCGTGGTATTGCTTTCCCGTGTAATACGAAGTCCAGTCCGCGAGCATAATCGATGAAAAAATTTTCTCCCAGCAATTTTTGCCGCCGAGCAATATAACTTCCGAACGAAAACCGCGGTTCGTGAAAATTCTCCGCATTACATCCATTCTTTTTATAATCTGCGGATGGTCGTCCTTGTCTTTAAGGAAAATAAAATAGAAATGCCGCGAGAGAGGCGCCGCGCTCCGAGTCGCGTCGAAACCGCTCATCTCGTTATGATTCATTTCCGGTATCAGATTGTAAAACGCCGGAATTTTTCCCGTTTCATTGAATCGTATTTTCCAGTTGTAAACAATCGAATAATTCCGAGGCGAGGCGTATATCGCTGGCACGCTTCCTTTAAGTTTCCTCGCGAGCTCTTTCCCCTTTTTTTCATAACTCTTCGAGCGAAATGTTTTTGTAAGCTTGCTGAGGTCTGTTAGCGCCTGCCGTTCGCCCATAAGCGCGAGAGTGGCTTTGAGCATATACCCCAGAGCGGACCTCGGTTGGACCCCGGACGGCACTTTAGCATAGGGCAATTTAAGAATCTCCGCCATCGCGACCAATTTTCCGCCTGAAGCCATTACGGCAACATTCAATTTCTTTTTTAACGCGAGCTCAAATCCGTCAATCGTTTCTTCGGTGTTCCCCGAATATGAACTCGCGATAATAAGGTGTTCTTTAAGCTCTTTCGGGGGCAGCGGAGGCAGACCGTAATTTGACCACGAGATAACCTGAAAATCGGGCCGCCATGTTTTTATGATATCGGCGGGGAAATGCGAACCGCCCATGCCGACAACAATAAATTTCTTAAATTTTTTTAGCGCGGAGGCATTCTCAATTTTCGGCTCCCATGTAAATTGTTTGCTGGAATTTTTGATATCGTCGTAGATCATATATTTGAATTATAGCATAAATAATGAGTGGAGAAAAGACAACCGATGTGCTACTATGCCTTCAATGAAACGCTCACTTATTTTAGGCGGCACAAAAGGGCTTGGGCTCGCTCTCGCAAAGGAATCGGCAGAGAGAGATATTCAGCCGATTGTAACCGGCCGATCCGTAGAAGAACCGAATATCAAGGCCTCGCTTCCGGAAAACGCAATACGAATCGCGATGGACCTCACCGACGACGAGAGTATTGATAAGGCAATGTCCGTTCTTGAGTATGATGCAATCGACTATTTTTTCTGGAACGCCGGCACGTGGCCGGGCAGAAAATCATTTCGGGAACTTTCGCCGGCTGACATCGACAATATAACTGCCACAAATTTTACGGGGCCTCTGAAAGTACTTCATCGATTTCACGAGAAGCGCGAATTACAAAAAAAGCCGTATCATCTCATCGCCATCTCATCGGCTTCCGCATGGCTCATTCGCAAAAACGAAACGGTATACTGCGCCTCAAAAGACGCGCAAGCGGTGTTCGTCTTAAACTTCGCGGATGAATTGGCGCTGGAACTGCCCGGCTCGCATGCAACCATTTTTTACCCGGGCGGCATGAAAACGGAGATATTCAAAGACACCAAGCAGGATACGACAGGATATATGGAACCGCTTGAAGTCGCAAAAGCCGTATGGAACGAGGTTTTAAATCAAAAAGAAGTTTGCCGCGAAGTGCATATCATCCGCAATAAAGAAAAAAACGACGGGTCGTTTACGCTTGAGTACGGACCGAAGCTAAGAGGAATCAAATGAACCGCGAAGTCGCGGTATCAATTATTGGACATATACCACTCAATCGTCTTCTTTAACCCTGTCTCAAAATCGGTTTTTGCCTTGAAGCCGAATTCTTTCTCGGCGCGCGACACATCCAGTTGGCGGCGCGGCTGACCGTCGGGTTTGGAAGCGTCCCAGCGCAGTTCGCCCCGAAAATCCATCAGCCGGCATATCGTCTCCGCGAGTTCCTTTATCGAAATTTCTTTTCCCGAGCCCAAATTCACCGGCTCCGGCTTGTCGTATTTTTCCGCCGCGAGCGCGATTCCCTCGGCGGCATCTTCAACGTATAAAAATTCCCGGGTCGGCTTGCCGCTTCCCCACGCTTCAATAAAACCGTTATTCTCTTTTTTTGCATCCGCGACTTTTTTAATCAATGAAGAAATAACGTGCGCCCGCGAAAGGTCGAAACTGTCGCCGGGACCGTATAAATTAACCGGGAAAAGGGTAATCGCGTTCATGCCGTATTGGGCGCGATACGCCTGCGCCTGCACCAGAAGCATTTTCTTCGCGAGGCCGTACGGCGCGTTCGTTTCTTCGGGATAGCCGCTCCACAAATCGTCTTCCCTGAACGGAACAGGGGTGAATTTCGGATACGAACAAACCGACGCGATGCCGACGAATTTCCCGGCTCCGGCTTTCCGAGCCGCCTCCATCAACTCGACGCCCATAACGATATTGTCGTAAAAAAGTTCGCCGGGACGCTCGCGGTTGAACCCGATGCCGCCGGCTTTGCCCGCCAGATGGATTACAATGTCTTGCCCTTCGGTCGCGCGAAGACATTGTTCCCGATTCCGCAAATCGAATTCCGCCTCGCGGGGTATGAAAATATTTTCTGTCGCCACTCCGCGTCCGATTAACTTCTCAATGACAAATTTTCCCAAAAATCCCGCGCCGCCGGTGACTAAAATTTTTTTTTCTTTTAACTCCATATTAGAAACCTTTCTTCAGCCCATAGTGCTTCAACTCCGCGTCAACCATAATAGTCACGAGTCCGTTGAACTTTGTTTTCGCCTCCCACCCCAGCTTTTCTTTCGCCTTTTTCGCGTCTGCGACAAGATTTTCAACCTCGGTAGGCCGATAATAACGGGTGTCAATGCCGATATATTTCTCCCAATCGGAAATTCCCGCGTGCTTGAACGCGGTTTCCGCGAATTCTCTCACTGAATGGCTTTCGCCGGTGCCAATCACATAATCGTCCGGTTTTTCCTGCTGCATCATCAGCCAAGCGGCTTCCATATATTCGGGCGCGTATCCCCAATCTCGCCTCGCCTCGAGATTGCCGAGATAAATTTTTTTATCGAGTCCGGCGAGAATCCGCGCGATGCCACGGGTAATTTTCCGCGTGACAAACGTTTCGCCGCGCCGTTCGGACTCATGGTTAAAAAGCACGCCGTTGACCGCGAAAATTCCGTACGCGTCCCGGTAATTCTTGGCGGTATGGAATGCGAATACTTTCGAAATGCCGTATGGACTGCGGGGCTGAAACGGCGTCTGCTCGTTTTGCGGCGGCGGCGCCGAACCGAACATTTCGCTCGAACTCGCCTGGTAGAATTTTACTTTTCCGCCGGTTTGTTCTTCAAAGTCCTTTATCGCTTCGAGTACGCGAAGAGTTCCAAGTCCGGTGATATTCGCCGTGTATTCGGGGATGTCGAAACTCACGCGTACATGCGATTGCGCGCCGAGATTGTAAATTTCGCCGGGCCGAATCTTATAAATAAGCTTGCGGATGGTATTCGCGTCGGCCAAGTCGCCGAAATGAAGAAAAAAAGGAATTTTCTGTTCGTGAATATCCTGATAAAGATGCTCGATGCGGTACGTATTGAACGTCGAAGCGCGGCGCATAACGCCGTGCACCTCGTAGCCTTTTTTCAAAAGAAGCTCCGCCAGATAGCTGCCATCCTGGCCCGTGACTCCGGTAATGAGCGCGACTTTTTTCCCCGTTTCTGATTCCGGCATAAATTTACCGCTTCTTTTCAGCGCCCGAAGAAGCGCCGGCGGACATGGCATCAAGCGTTTCCTTTATCTTCGTGTCGGTTGGCCACTGGCCGAGAATCTGTTCCCCGACTTTCGTTGCGTTCGGAATATCGCCTTTTACGCGATAGACGTCAAAAAGTCCGTACAGGCCCTGCGGCCGTTTCGGCCCCAAATCAAGGGCTTTTGTAAAGTATTTTTCCGCATCGTCAATATACTTCGTTTTTTGCGTCTTCAAAAAGGCGAGTTCGTTGATAGCCCCGAGAAGATAGAGATTCTGCCCGAAACTCATGCCACGGCCGCGGCTGATGATCGGTTCGTAATAGCTCTCGATATAATTCACCATTTGGTCGACGCCTTCCGGAGAAATATTTTGAATACTGCCTACCGTCATATTCGCGGTGTTTCGCACCAATTCTTCCTGGCCGATGGGCGACGGATAATCAAGAGGTTCGGAAAATGCCTGTTCAAAATCGGCAAGGGTCTTTATCCCTCCCGTATTCTGTATGACGCCGATAAAAATCATGGATTTTCTCATCGGCAGATACGAGCCGTAATAACCAATCAACAGAATGAAAATGCTTGCCGATATTGCGATTGCCTTTTTGATTGTTGGATTCATCATTGTAGCTTCAAATTTTATCCTGAGATGCCTTATCGGCATGAGGACGAAATTCATAACATGCGAACGCTAAGAGCAAAAACAGATTGATATAGATGGGAAGAACGTTAAAAAGCGCGAGTCCCTGGACAAGATATCCGATGGGAATTGCGGCCATAAGCGCGAAGAGCAGTATCCCGTTGCCAGAATTAAATTTCTTTCTGAACCATTCCCAATAAAATACTCCGAAGATGGCAAGATAACTCAAAAGGCCGAGAATCCCCGTTTCCGAAAGATAATCGAAGATTGCGCTGTGAGCGTAATCGAACCATGTCTCGGACGGCTGGCCGGGAACGAAATGGCGCGGGTCGAAATATTTATCGAAGACCGCGGAAAAATTTTCGGGACCCCACCCGAGGATAGGCCTGTCTTTAAATCCCTGCCACGCCGAGTTCCATGTCCAAAGCCGCGTTTGGAATGTTTGATTATTCAGAGTGATGTCAAAAAGCCGGCTGGCTGGAAGCTTTTTAACAAAATCATTCTGTCGATAATATATGAGTGTCCCCAGCAACATCGCGAGAACCGCGATAAGAAGTATAAGCCATTTTCTCCATACTTGATTCTTCATCACCAATATGGCAAGGAATACGAAAATCGCCGCAACCAAGCCCACGAACGCGCCGCGCGTTTGGGAAGCAAGAAAGAACACCGAAAAAAAAGCCGCAAGAACGCCGTACGAAATATTTTTAAGAAGCGTGCGTCTATGCTCGGAAACCCAAAGCCAGGCAAGATAAAAAAGAGAAAACATCAGATAGGGAGCCACGTACGCCGGATTGCCTAGAGAACCCTGAAATCTGGAGCTCGCGAAGAGACGTTCGATAAGCGTCTCTTTTATGGGCGCTCCGCCCGGAAAATAAGGGCCTATAAAATTTAACGGGGGCGCCTGACCCGGACGAAGGAGATTCCGCCACATCGGCGTAAAATCTATCGCCGCCGCAATACCGTAAAAAATCATCCCGATGCCCGCGGCAAGCGACGCCCAAAACATCCATTGCCAGTCCTTTTTCCGGTCAAAAAGAAGAACTGCGAGAAAGAAAAAGCCGTAATAATGAAGCATCTGAAAACCGCCTTCTCCGCGTTCGTAATTTGACCAAAACGCGGCATGGGAATCAAACGCGAATACGGTCGCGAGCATAAAAAAAATGAAAAAGAGCGAAACGGCGAGAAAAAGCGGCTGTTTCAATAACCGCTTCATTCTGGCAAGAACCTCGCCAACCGGCGCCTCGAACGCCCACCATAAGAGAAAAAATATAAACGCCAATTCAATTATGGCCCTGTAAAAGTAATTCTTGCCGCCGATGAACGGGAAAAAAGTGCCGTTCAAAACAACAAGGACGCTCAAAACCGAGCAGTAAAGAAAAGATTTGGAAATTTTTAACAGCATGAGTGTTCGCTAATAATGCTAATTTTAGCAAATAATGCGAATTTGTCCAGAAAATAATGCATCTTATTCGCATTATTTCGCCTATATTCGCATTATTCGCGATTACTTTGCGTATTCCACCGCCCGCATTTCACGGATTACATTTACTTTAATCTCGCCCGGATATTTTAACTCGGATTGGATGCGGTTGGCAATCTGCCTCGCGAGCTCCAGCGCTCCGAAATCGTCTATCTTTTCCGGAATGACGAATACACGAAGCTCGCGTCCCGCCGAGATGGCATAGGCATTTTTGACCGCCGGGAACTCGCCGGCTATTTTTTCAAGGTCTCCAAGCCGCTTGATATAGTTTTCAAGGGTTCCCCGCCGCGCGCCGGGCCGCGCCGCAGAAAGCGCGTCAACCGCCGTCACGACATACGCCTCAGAAGTCGCGTACGGATATTCTTCGTGGTGCGACTGCATCGCCTGAATCACCTTCTCGTCAATCTCGTATTTTTTGAGAAGCTTCATCCCTATCTCCACATGCGTTCCTTCGACCTCGTGGTCGATTGCTTTGCCGATGTCGTGAAGAAGCGCTCCCTTTTTGGCAACCTGAACGTTCAGACCTAGGTCAGCCGCAATCATGCTCGCGAGATGCGCCATTTCAACGGAGTGCGTCAAAACATTCTGGCCGAAACTGGTGCGGAAATTCAGCCGGCCCAGCAATTGTAGTATCTCTTTCGGCAAATCGTAAATTCCCACTTCCGCCGACGCTTCTTCTCCGATTTCAAGCACTCGTTTGTTCAGTTCCTCTTTCGCCTCCTCGACTTTTTCTTCGATTTTAGCCGGCTGAATCCTGCCGTCTTTTATCAATTTCCCGAGCGCGATTCTGGCGATTTCTCTCCGGAACGGGTCGAATGAGGAAATGACGACGCTGTCCGGCGTTTCGTCAATCACGAATTCCACGCCGGTCGCGCGTTCGAGCGCGCGAATGTTCCTGCCTTCGCGTCCGATTATTTTTCCTTTCAATTCCTCGTCGCCGAGCGGAAAAACCGTCGTGGTAAGTTCGGAAACGTGCGAGCGCGCGTAGCGCTGAAGTGCGACCGTCAGAATATCGAGCGACTTCTTTTCAATCTCGTCGCGCCGTTCCTTGTCGAACTTTTGAAGAAGTTCGGCAAGTTCCTTATGGTTGTTTTCTTTGACTTCGCGGAACAACTCCTGACGCGCCTCTTCGCGCGAAAGGCCGCTTATTTTTTCGAACTCGCTCTGAATTTTATTTTTCAGTTCCGCGACTTCCGCTTCTTTCGCCTTAAGAGTTTCGGTCTTGTTTTTAATTGTCTGTTCTTCCTCGCCGATGGAAGAAAGCCGCTTGTCGAGAATCTCCTCGCGCTGGAGAAGATGTTTTTCCGATTGCCTAATTTCCTCTTCGCGCTTTTTCCTCTCTTCTTTTGACTCGGCGAGAATCGAAGCGGCTTTTTCCTCCGCGCTTAAAACGACTTTTCTGGCCTGCGCTTCCGCGTCTTCGACTTTCCGCCTGCTTTTATGTTCAACCGACTCTGCCTGCCGCGCCGCAAAGAACTGCCGCGCGAAGTACCCGACGAGCAAACCCAAAACCAACCCTCCGATAACTGCCGGAATGGAAATTTCCATACTGTTGTATCCCTAAATTCTTCATAATCAGTATTCGCTAATAACGCGAATCTTCGAGTAATAACGCGAATACTATACGTACTATTCGCATTATTATCTCTTTTTATTCGTGATATTCGCGATTACTCCTTGAGTTTTTTAGGAAAAATTGTTTGGTGACTCTTTAATGATTGTATGATAGCAAGACGAGGATACTTCGGTCAAGAGGGACATCTGGATAACACAGGGTAAAATCGCTTACAATATAAAGGTAATGAATCCCATTAGAAAAATAGTAACAATACCGGATTCGCATTATTACCTCTTTGATTCGCGTTATGGTTCGACCTTGCTCACCATCATTCGCCGAATCATCATGAGCCTGTCGAATGGTTCGCGATTACTCTCATGAAACGAACCGTAGTACTTATCATCCTCGACGGATGGGGCATCGGCAGAAACGACGCCTCGAATCCGATTCACGCCGTCAAGCCGGAAAGCTTCCGGATGCTCGAAGAAAACTTTCCGACGGGCAGTTTGCAGGCATCGGGAATCGGCGTGGGCCTGCCGTGGGGCGAAACCGGCAACAGCGAAGTCGGCCATTTGACCATCGGCGCCGGAAAAGTCATTTACCAGTATTTCCCGCGTATTACGCTCGGAATCCAGGACAAAAGCTTTTTTGAAAATAAAGCGCTGAAAGACGCTTTTTTGCACGCAAGGAAAAATAATTCCGGAGTAAATCTCGTCGGCCTCCTTACCAACGCGAACGTTCACGCGTCCATCGAACATCTTCAGGCGCTTCTTCAAATGGCGGAAGAGCAAAATGTAGAAAACGTAAAACTGCATCTCTTCGCCGACGGAAAAGACAGTCCGCCGCGCTCGCTCGAAAAATTCCTCAAAGAAATCCCGATTGAAAAACTCTCCACGCTGACCGGCAGATACTACGCTATGGACAGAACGCAAAACTGGCAGGTCACCCGGCGGGCGTATGAGTGCATGACCGATGACCGGCAACCAATGACCGGCGACATTGAAGCCGAGATTAAAGACAACTATGCGCGCGGCATAAGCGAGGAATTTCTTCCCCCGCTTCGCGTTGGGCGGGACGGAACGGTCAAAGACAATGACGCTCTCATTTTTTTCAACTTCCGCGAGGATTCCATCCGCCAGCTCGCCGAAGCGTTTATCGAAAAAAAATTCGGCAAATTTCCGGTCAAAACATTCCAAAATCTCTATATTGCGACAATGACGCGCTACGAAGAAAAGTTTTCCGTGCCGGTCGCGTATCCGCCGGAAGCCGTTGAAGAGCCGCTCGGCAAAATTTTGAGCGACGCGGGAAAGACGCAGCTACGGCTCGCTGAAACATACAAATATGCCCATGTCACCTATTTTTTCAACGGCTACCGCGAATCCGTGTTCAAAAACGAATATCGGGTTTTCATTCCCTCGCTTACCGCTCCCCATCCGGACGAACATCCGGAAATGATGGCGTCCGCAATCACCGACCGCCTCGTGCAAGCCATTGAAAGCCGTTCGTTCGATTTTATTCTGGCGAACTACGCGAATCCCGACACGATTGGCCACACCGGCAATTTCGAAGCCGCGGTTGAAACAATCAAAGTTATTGATAAAGAAATCGGGAGGGTACTGAAAGCCGGCCTTAATTCTGAAACCATTATTGTTATTTCTTCCGACCACGGGAATGTCGAAGAAATGCTCAATCCGGAAACAGGCAGAATGGAAACCCAGCACGACCCGAATCCGGTGCCCGTGTATCTCGTCGCTCCGGAATTCAAAGGCAGAAAATTCGTGAACTGGAAAAATCTTTCAATGGAAGTCACCGGCGTGCTTTCCGACATCGCCCCGATGATTCTGGAACTGATGGAAATTCCACAGCCGAAAGAAATGACCGGGAAGAGTTTGCTGAGAGAGTTTATATAAAATCTTAGTTCCATCTCTCTTGCTCTGCCCATTGACTCTGTAATATAATTTGTTACAATAGAATAAAGGTCATATTGTATTCAGAATAAAAACCAATGAGAAACATAGTCAACATTTCTCTCCCGGCAGAGCTAAAGCGGGAAGTTGAAAAAGCGGTGGGGACCGGGCAATACGCTACGAAGAGCGAATTTTTCCGAGACCTTCTCAGGCTTTGGAAAGAAGAACAAACGCTTCAGGAATTGCGGGGAAGCCAGAAAGAAATCGTCCGCGGAAAGGGGAAAATCCTGAAATCGCTTAAAGATTTAAGATAACTCACCGCGCTATGGACATAATTTATACTTCGAAGTTCGCGAGAGAATACAAGAAACTGCCGAAAGCCGTCAAACCTCTCGCGGAAAAACGAGAAGGAATTTTCAGAAAAAATCCTTTTGAACCGACGCTTGATACGCATAAACTCCATGGCCGCCTGAAAGATTTTTGGTCGTTTTCAATCGGTTTCAAATATAGAATTATTTTCGAGTTCTCCGAAAAAAATATCGCGCATTTCCATTCGGTCGGCGACCATGATATTTACCAATGAATATCGCCCCGACGATTCTGGAACTGATGGAAATTCCACAGCCGAAAGAAATGAACGGGAAGAGCTTGATAAGGAAGTTGATATAAGGTCTGCTTGTAAAAAACAGAGATGATGTAGTATATTTGTCATAGTACAAAGCCCCTGCCTGACCCCAATCACAAGGAGGATGTCGCGTGGCGACCTTGGAAGTATCCCAAATGATCTTCGGCTGGATCCAGGAAGGAAGAGCAACGACTGTGTTCGCGACCCTTCCTGTTCGTGAGGGTATCGACGAGATCATCGACATCATCTGCACCGATGGACGGAAGTGCCAGGCAAAAATCGAAGTACTCGCTCGAGAAAAAGCCGATCTCCCCGGAAAGAGCCTGGCAACCATCAAGCTACGGCTCGTAAAGTCGTAAAGTAAGACTGCGGGCGAGTTTGCCCCGCTACAGAAGCTCCGGCTTTCTCGTACGCGGGGCTTTCTGTTTTTACAATACACAAAAGTTCTTCTCTACAAATTTTACGATCGTAAGGATTGTAGAGAAGAACTTTTGATCGCTAAAAAATGCTGTTTTACAAAAATTTGTGAAAGACCTATAACATCTGTGTGAACTCTTGGAAGAAAATCAGCGAAAAAATAAAAACCGCGCCGAAAACGCCCGGCGTTTATATTTTTTATGGACCAGGCAGTGAAAATGCGACTGCTCGCCAACGGCGAGCGAAAAATTCAAAGAAAGTCGCATTTCTACTGCCTGGCAAAAAACCTCTCTATATCGGCAAGGCGTCCAACCTGAAAAACCGCCTGCAATCCTACCTAAAGGGCGCAGACGGCAAAAGCGAACGTCTCCGAGAAAACGCCACTCATCTAAAACTTATTCCTCTCCGCTCAGAAATCGAGGCGCTCATTGAAGAAGCAAAACTGATTAAAACGCTTCATCCGCCGTATAACGTCCTCTGGCGCGACGACAAAAGCTATTTCTATGCGGCGATTAGCGAAGAAAAATTCCCACGTATTTTTGTCACTCACAAAAACCTACTACCTACCACCTACCATCTACCGCTTGCCAATTCCATCGGCCCCTTCACCGAAGGCCGCGCTTTGAAACTGGTTCTCCGGATGCTCCGGAGGAATTTCCCTTATTGCACCTGTCCAAAACCGCATCTCCGGCTGTGCCTCAACGCGCAAATCGGAAATTGCGGCGGATTTTGTTGTCGAAAAGGAAGTTCATCGACTCAAAAACAGATAACCGCATATCGAAAAAATATAATTATCGTAAAGAACTTCCTTATCGGAAAACCCATAAAAAAATTCGCAAAAAATCTCAAACCCGGAGAGCAAGAGGCGCTTGAAAAAATCCTCGCGCACCGCGACTTTCTGGAAACGCTGAGTGACGCAGACCATACGCAGACATACGCAGAAAATAGTCCGCGTGATTCCGCGCCTGCCCTGCCTTCGACTAGCCCTGAGGGGCCGCTCAGGCCCTCGAACGGGAGCCGTGTCGAAGGGTCAAGTCAGCGTGAGTCCGCGATTCGGATAGAGGGCTACGACATATCCCATCTTTCCGGCAAAGAAACAGTCGCGGGAATGACCGCGTGGGAATTTTCCGCCGCGAGCGGAAACGAAACTGCGCTACGGCCGCGAAAAGAATTCTGGCGGAAATTCATAATCAGAAGCGCGAAACCATCGGACGACCCGGCGGCAATAAAAGAAACTTTGGCGCGGCGGCTGAACCATCCGGAGTGGCCGTATCCCGACATGATGATTATTGACGGCGGCCTCGCGCAATTCAACGCCGCGAAAGAAATTGTCGGGCAGTTCGAAGCCGCGAAAAAAATCCGCGTTCTTTCTTTGGGAAAACCCGGACGGCTCGTCTACGGCCTGGAAAAAAATCCGAAAGAACTTGGCGAAGCGCCGCCCGAGCTCCAAAAAATCATTCCGACCGTGATTACCGAAACCCATAACTTCGCCATCCGCTTCCACCGCGTCCGGCGCAACAAGAATTTTCTATCCCCCTCCTAATATGCTATAATGCGCCAATGAAAGCGGCCTCAAAAATCCTGGTCGCACTTATTGGAAACATAATCGGCTTGGTTGTTGCCGAATATTTCGTCGCCGGGTTTGATTTAAACATCGGGTATCGGGAACTTTTGGCGCTTGGCGTCGCTCTCACCGTTCTCAATCTCGTGCTGAAACCGGTTATCAAACTTTTCTTCGGACCGATAATAATCCTTACTCTCGGCATCAGTCTTATTCTGGTAAACGCCGTGATTCTCTATATTCTTGACATTTTTTCAAAAAATCTTACCATTGAATCCGTCACCGCCCTAATTTACTCGTCCCTGATTGTCGGCGCGGTAAATTTCGTATTTCACCTCGCAACAAAAAAATAAAGAACAATGATTATCGCAATCAGCCAAGTAATCGTTTCGGTGGTTTTAATCGTCCTGATTCTTCTACAGGAGCGTTCCGCTGGTCTTTCCGGACTCTTTGGCGGCGGCGAAGGCGGAGCGTTTTACCAGACCAGGCGCGGAGCCGAAAAAGCCATTTTTATCGGCACCATCGTGTCCGCGGCGATATTCGTCTGTCTGGCAATCGCCCAGCTCATATTCTAAAACCCGTCGCCCCGGTTTTTGCGCGCTCGTGATTACCATACTTAAGAAAATTTTTTTTGCGTTTTCCCGCGGGGAGCGCCCTGTCTTTTGGACGGCGCTTTTCCTTATTGCCGGAAGCTCCCTCGGTTTAATCCTCATCTTCATAACCCAGAAAACAGCGGTTGTGCCGACTAGCGGCGGAGATTATACCGAAGGGATTGCCGGCCAGCCGGCGTATATCAATCCGATTCTTGCTTCCACCGAAGCCGATAAAATTTTGGTTCGGCTTCTTTTTGCGAATCTCAGCGAACTTGCCGACAACGTCACTCCGAGTCAAAACGCCAAAACGTGGGATGTCCGGCTCAAAGAAAACATATTCTGGTCTGACGGCGAAAAACTGACAAGCGACGACATCATTTTCACCATTCAAAAAATCCGCGACCCGGAAACAAAATCGCCTCTTTTTTCAAGCTGGCAGGGAATAACTCCCCAACGAATGAGCGAACTTGAAATTCAGCTGAAAATGGCGAACCCGTACGCTTTTTTTTCCGAAAATCTCAAAAATCTGCATATCCTGCCGAAACACCTTTTTGCCGAAACGCCGGCGGCGAACTGGAATCTCTCGCGCTACAATCTCCAGCCGGTCGGAAGCGGCCCGTATGCGTTCGCCTCGTATGAAAACAGGCCGGACGGATTCATAACGCGGTATCGTCTGAAAGCGAATCCACGCTACTTCAAGGCCAAGCCGATGATTACCAATTTCAATCTGGAATTTTTTTCAAACGCCGGCGAACTTATACAATCGTTCAATACGGGCCAAATTGACGGCTTCGCGGGCATCGGACCTGACGATATCTCGAACATCAAACGCTCGTATGAAGAATACCCTTTTACAATGCCGAGCTACTACGCGGTGTTCTTCAATCAAAATCAGAATTTGGCGCTTCAGAGCGGAAAAGTCCGCGAGGCGCTGGACGCGGCTGTTGACCGCAACGCTATTCTTGCGGTCGCGCTTGGCGGAAAAGGAAACATAAGTCGAGGGCCGGTTTCGTTTCTTTCTTCCGACATTCAACCGGCATCGGGTACTGCGTCTCTCGAATCCGCAAACCGGATTCTGGACAGCGACGGCTGGCGCATAAACTCATCGAGTTCTATACGCCAAAAAAGAATAAAAAACACTGCCGTTGATTTAAAATTCACGTTAACCGTCCCGCAAGTGTCTTTTCTCGTCGATACGGCTAAAGAGCTTCAAGCAGAATGGCGGAAAATCGGAGTTAAAGCCGACATCGACCTCGTCCCGCTTGAACAAACGGCAAACGACATAATCAAAAACAGAAACTACCAGGCGATTCTTTTCGGCAACGTGCTGAACCCCGATTCCGACTTATTCGCGTTTTGGCACTCTTCGCAACGATTTTACCCCGGACTTAATCTGTCGCTTTACAATAACGCGAAAGCAGACCGGCTGATGACGGATATCCGCCAAAATCCCGACGCATCTCTCCGCGGGAAAGAACTCTCCGAGCTTCAGGCGCTAATCCCGAACGACCATCCGGCGATTTTCCTTTATTCGCCGTACTATTTTTATTTCACGAGAAAGGACTTATATGGCGTGAGTTCCGGCTTGATTGACGAACCGGCCGACCGTTTCCAAAATGTCTCCGAATGGTATCTCAAAACCGCAAGGGTGCTGAAGTAAGTGTTCCCCAAATATATTGACTTTCTCGGCGGGGCTTGACGCCCAGCTAAACCACTGGTAAGATACTCTACACATTGGCAACAACTCCACATGGCGCCGGATTCAGGTTGAAGGTATCTGAATTAACGAACGTCAAATCCATGAACACTCGCTGACCCGGAAACTTTTTGGAGAAAAAGAAATATTTGTTTTAAACTTGAAACTGAACGACAACGGCAAATTTGAAAAAACCCGGCGGACAATTATGCTCGCGGACTGGACGACATATTTTGGGCAAAACTGAATCGTGTTGACCCCGCGGAAACGAAGAGTATCGATTAACTTAAAAAGTTAATGCGCTAGGGCAGGTGGTGCCTGCCTGCCGCCTGCCTGCCGATAGGCAGGGCAGGCAGGAAATGGCAAATTCACCCCCCACACCAATGCCGCGGTGGCGGAATCGGCAGACGCACTAGCTTCAGGAGCTAGCGGCCGCAAGGTCATGAGGGTTCGAATCCCTCCCGCGGCACAAACGGCATTGGTGTGGGGGCAAGCGCATAGGGAGGTTCCCTGCCCGCCGAAGCTTTAGCGAAGGCGGGGAGTCCCTCCCTGCCCACAAATATTCTCTTAAAAACCAAATGGAAATATTCGCGCAAATCATTGGTTGGGTAGGAGCATTTTTAGTTGTTCTTGCATACTTACTTATTTCAAATAAGAAAGTTGATGGAAGTAACAAGATTTACCAGTCAATGAATCTATTCGGAGCTATTGGAGTTGGTATCAATGCTTTTTATCAACATGCATGGCCGTCTTTAGCAATACAATTTGTCTGGGGGTTTATCGCAATACTTACTCTTTTGAAGAGAAGAAATTAAATAAAAGTCGCACATACAAAAACTAATTCTCAAAAAAATAAACATTAATAAACCGAAATGGTAAGACAGCAACAGCAACAAAGAAACACAAGACGGCCGGCTGGAATCCAGCACCAGCCGAAAAAACATTCCGCGGCGGAAACAACTTCTCAAACTCCACGCGAGGATGTTTTGCGTTTCGTCCCGCTCGGCGGACTGGAAGAAATCGGCAGAAACTGCGCCTTTTTCGAATACAAAAACGAAATCGTGATTGTGGACGTCGGCATCCAGTTTCCGGAAGAAGACACGCCCGGCGTGGATTACATCATCCCGAATGTCGCCTATCTGGAACCGCGCAAACAGCACATTCAAGGCATCATTTTCACTCACGGCCACTACGACCACATCCACGCGCTTCCCTACGTCATCGAAAAACTCGGCAATCCGGTAATCTACACCGCCGCGCTCACGAAGGCGATAATCGAAAAACGCTTCCAGGAATTTCCGAATTTGCCGAAACCGCGGATCGAAGTGGCGAAAAACGGCGACAAAGTATCGCTTTCCGAACATTTCAAAGCGGAGTTTTTTGACATCGGCCACACGATTCCCGACGCGCTCGGTTTCATTTTGGACACGCCGGCGGGAAAAATGGTCCACTTCGGCGACTTCCGGCTCGATATGACGAAGGAAGGAAAGCCGACGAATCTTGAAATTTTTGAGCGGCTCGGCGCGCTCAACATCCACTCTGTTTTTATGGACAGCACGAACGCGCGCCGGGAAGGATTTTCCGTTTCCGAACGAGTCGTCGAAGAAAATCTTGAACGGCTTTTCCGCGAAGCCAAAGGACGCATCATAGTCGCCACGTTTTCCTCGATGCTTACGCGTATCGGCGAAATAATAAAAATCGCCGCGAAACTCGACAGAAAAGTCGCGCTGAACGGCCGCTCGATGAAAGACAACGTTGAATTGGCTCGTTCGCTCGGCTACCTTAAAACGGAGAAAGGGCAGGTTATTCCGCTTGAAGAACTCAACAGGCACAAGGACGAAAAAGTGCTTCTTCTCACCACCGGCGCGCAGGGAGAACCGAATGCCGGCCTTATGCGAATTGTAAACGGCGAACACCGCTTGGTCGCGCTCAAAAAAACAGACACTGTCATCTTTTCTTCGTCGGTAATTCCCGGCAACGAACGAAGCGTGCAGGGCCTGCAAGACAACATCGCGCGGCAAGTGGACCAGATACACAATTCGCAACTTCTCGACATTCACACGAGCGGACACTGCTATTCGGAAGACATCAAGCTCGTCATCAAGCTCACGAAACCGAAATTCGTGATTCCGGTGCACGCCTACTATTTCATGCGAAGGAGCGTTGTGAAACTCGCCGAGGCCGCGGGTTTTCCCGGCAACCGCGTCATTCTGATGGACAACGGCCAAATCGCCGAAATTACCGGCGACTCTTTCCACGTAACCAATAAAACCGTTCCGGCATTTTACGTTATGGTGGACGGCCTCGGTGTCGGCGACGTTGAAGAAATCGTGCTACGCGACCGCAGGATGCTCGCTCAGGAAGGAATGGTGGTCATTATTATGACTTTGAACCGTTCCACCGGCCGTCTGCTCAAAAGCCCCGACGTGATTTCGCGCGGCTTCATCTACCTAAAAGAAAACAAGGAAATTCTCGAAGAAATACGAAAACGCCTCCGCGGCATAGTCGGCAGAATACCGAATTACCAGCAAGTCGAAGCCGATTATCTAAAAACAATCATCCGCGACCAAATCGGCCAGGTCGTGTATAATCAGACCAAGCGCCGACCGATGATTCTTCCGGTGATAATTGAAATATAGTTTACTGGTTAATTTGTTAATTAGTTAATTGGTTATTCGAATAGTATAGTTATGAATCCTAGCGAAAGAGAACCTAAACAAGAAGTCGATCAAATCGAACCTGAAACGGGAATGAGCGTAGATTGGAGCAACGAAGTATTCGGTCTTGCTTTAGCGCTTCAGAGAACGGGAGATATAAACGAAGTCGTTGCAATGATTAGAAAACGACCACGGAGAAAATACGAGGAAAGATTTCCATTGAGTATATATACGGAGGTTGTTACTAAACAAAACGAAGGGGGCGTGAGACGATTAGATGAGTTAGTTGATCGTTTGAATAACATGGCAAACGTCGGAACTCTTACACGTGAAGAATTTGTTTCGATATATAATAAGATGAACGACTTACTAAGAGGACGAGGAGCGAAACATATAAGTTAGCAGAAATTTAGACAATGGCAAAACCAGTTTTGATTTCTGGCGTTCAGCCCACTGGCCGATTACACATCGGCAATTACCTCGGTGCGCTTAAGAATTTCGTCGAGCTCCAGGATTCCGGAAAGTACCAATGTTATTTTTTTATCGCCGATCTGCATTCGTTAACCGAAGAATTCGACCAAAAAGAAAAGCAAAGACAAATTCTTGAACTGACGGCGGATTTTCTGGCTGTCGGACTCGACCCGAAAAAATCAGCAATTTTTCAGCAGTCGCGGATTTCCGCACACAGCGAACTGGCGTCAATTTTGTATCCCATAACGCCTATGGGCGAACTCGAAAGAATGACGCAATACAAGGATAAAATTGCCAATCAAAAAGAAAACATAAACGCTGGACTTTTTAATTATCCTGTTTTAATGGCTGCCGATATTCTGATGTACGGCACGCAATTTGTCCCCGTCGGCGACGACCAAGACCAACATCTTGAATTGGCGCGGACTTTGGCGCGAAAATTTAACTCGCGTTTCGGGAAAACGTTTGTTGAACCAAAAGGACTTCATACTCCAACCCCCCGCGTGATGAGTTTGAAAAATCCGACAAAAAAAATGTCGAAATCCCAGCCCGAAGGATGTCTTTTTCTCGACGACTCGCCGGAAGATATCAGCGCAAAACTCAAATCCGCGGTCACCGACTCCGGCTCTGAAATCAAATACGACTCCGATAAAAAACCCGCGATTGCGAATCTTCTCGAAATGTACGCGGGTATTACAGGCGATGAAATGTCGAAACTCGAGAAAAAATTCAAAAATTCGAGCTACTCCGACTTCAAAAATTCTCTCGCTGAACTGGTCGCCAGCCGCTTCGCCGATTTCCGCAAAAAGAAAAAATCACTAATGGCTGACCCCGTTTCACTAACCGTTATTCTCAAATCCGGCTCGGAAAGGGCGAATAAAGTCGCGGAGAAAAAAATAAAAGAAGTGAAAGAAAAAATAGGGCTGATTTGACTCCGGCCCCCGATTTTTTTACCTATATTCTCCGGATTCCCAACCCTATTTTTCGTCCTTCGAGTTCGTGGGATTCCAAATCTGAATCCGCCTGCTTTTCGATTTTTTCCACATACGTTTTCTTTTTGTTCAGCATTTCCATCGCCGCTTCGGTTTCTTTGTCGGCTGTATCGTAAAAAACTTCTATCATTTCACCGGGCTTGAAGCCCGCCTCTTTTCTCATGCCCTGAATCATTCTTTCAAGCCCGCGCGCCAATCCTTCAAGCTTAAGCCGGCCCGAAATCGCCGTATCAAGATAAAAATTGCGGATATTGCCCGTTCCGGCAAACGAACGGACATTCTCATTTTTTTCGCCCATTAAAGACGGGTCAACCGCTTTTACGTTCAGTTCCGAAAGCAAAACATCGCTAAGTTCCGGCGACAAACGGAAATCCGCGGACGCGGCCTCAACCGCGAGCCGCGGCAACGGCTGGCGGACTAGTATGTTCAGCTGCTTCCTGGCGGCCAGGCCGATGCTTGCCGCTTCGCGCACAACGCTCATATCTTGAAGCAACTTTTTTTGCTCGCCCGTAAGTTTTTTCGACTCGGGCCAGTCGGTCAGATGAACCGATTCCTGTTTTTCTGCGCGACAGCCGCCGGCGTAGACTATCTCCGCCAAATACGGCATAAACGGAGCGATTACCTTGCTCGCGGTAACCAAAGATTCGGAAAGAGTCTGAAAAAAACTTCCATCTTCGCGTCCGCGGCTCCGCCTCAAATACCAGGTTGATAAATCATCAACGTATTCGGTGATTGAGCGCGTCGCCCGCACCGTATCGTACTTATCAAGCGACTCGCTCACGCTATTCACCAATTCCTGCGTGCGCGCCTGAATCCATTTGTCCAAAATATTCGTCTTGTCTGATATCTGATTTCTGACATCTGATTTCTGATTTCCGTACGTCTCAAAATATTTGCACACGTTCCACAAAAGGAGAACTGCTTTTTGCCGCGCGGTTTCGACTCCCTTCAAGCTGAAATTCAGATTATCCGCCTGCATCACCGGCGAGTTCATGAGATAAAATCTCAACGCGTCCGCGCCGTACTTTTCAATCACTTCCCACGGGTCGGGGAAATTATTTTTGGATTTAGACATCTTCGAACCGTCATCCGCAAGAATAGTCCCTGTTGTCACGACATTCTCAAACGGCGCCTTGCCGAAAATCGCCGAAGAAATGACATGCATCACGTAAAACCACGCGCGGGTCTGCGCGATATATTCCGCCACGAATTGCGCCGGAAAACGGCTTTCGAAAACTTCTTTCTGGTCGAACGGATAATGATACTCGGCGAACGGCATTGAACCGGCTTCAACCCACGAATCGAAAATTTCTTTGACGCGCCGCGCGTCCTTGCCGCACTTTGGGCATTTCAAAATAACGTCGTCTATGTACGGCCTGTGAAGGTCGGCTATACCGACATCTATTTTGAACGGCTCGGCGAAATGGGGATAGTCGAGCTCCGAGCCGTAATATTTCTGGACTACCCGCAAAGCGTCGCCGTGGCTGATGACAAGAATCCGCTTATTTTTATATTCTGCGTCTTTCTCCTTTATAAAATCCACAATCCGCTCCTGAAGCCGCGACCAGGTTTCTCCGCCTTCCGGAGCGTTGTTCCACCTTTCTTTTCGCGGGAAAGCGGCATCGAAATCAGTTGCCGGCGTACCGTTATAAATGCCGACATTGTATTCACGCAAACGCTCGTCAAATTCCACGGGCGCGCCTAAAATTTTCGCCGCTATTTCCGCGGTATGTTTTGTCCGTAAAAGGTCGGATGAAAAAATCATATCCACGCCGCCCGCTTTTTTCAGCTTCTCGCCAAGTTTTTTCGCCCTGGCAATTCCCGCTTCGGTTAAATCGCGGATTTCTTTTTCGGGGTAAATTGAAATTATGTTCAGGACGTTATTCTGCGCCTCGCCGTGGCGGGAAAAATAAAACGTGTTCGAGCTCAACCCCAGTTCTTTGATGCTTCCGACGACGATAGGCGGACAGCCTTGCCCTGAGCCGTGTCGAAGAGCGCTTTCGCCTGCCTCGGCAGACAGGCATTTCCAAACCGGAATGGGATTGCCCCAGTAGCGATTGCGCGAGATGTTCCAGTCAGGCGCCTGCTCCACGCTTTTCTCGTACCGGCCGTGTTTCAAGTGTTCCGGAAACCAGTTTATTTCTTTGTCGTTCGATTTCAAAAGGTCTTTTTTGATTTTCTGTATGTTGATGAACCACGCCGGAATCGCGTTATAAAAAAGCGGATTTCCGCACCGCCAGCAATGGGGATACGAATGGATAATTTTTTCTTTTATGAAAAGAAGTTTTTGCCTTTCGAGGTCTGCGATAACCATTTTGTCTGCTTGTTTAAAATAAA
This sequence comes from Candidatus Liptonbacteria bacterium, assembly GCA_016204335.1. Taxonomy (GTDB): domain Bacteria; phylum Patescibacteriota; class Minisyncoccia; order UBA6257; family 2-01-FULL-56-20; genus JACQKU01. The sequence continues at coordinate 6,567 of JACQKU010000008.1, read as the reverse complement.
TTCCGCGCAGGAATTCCGGCGCTTTGTCGTTGAATTTTCCTTTTTCGTCCAAAAGCGGCACGACCGGCAAACCCTCCCGCATGCCGAGCACATAATCGTCCTCTCCATACACGACCGCCGTATGCACGATGCCGGTGCCTTCTTCGGTTGTGACAAAATCCGCCGGATAAACCTTGAATGTCTTTTCGGATTTCACCGCCGGTACGTCGAATAACGGTTCGTATTCCAAACCAACCAAATCCTTACCTTTAACGTCTTTTATAATTTCCAACTTAAAATTACTGTTCTGACTTCTTTCTTTTTTTATCTCATCCTGAGCACTGTCCAAATCCGTTTTCGAATTTATATAGACGCCATCCTCAATAAGAGAATGCCCAAACACCTTATAAACTATATAATCAATTTTCTCCCCAACCGCTAATGCTACGTTCCCAGGCAACGTCCATGGCGTCGTTGTCCACGCCAGTAAGTAAGTATTGTCGTTAATCCATGTCGCTTGTCGCTTGTCGCTTGTCGCTTTTACCTTGAACTTCACCGTCACCGCTTCCTCCGTCACATCCTTATAACTGTTATCCATCGCCACTTCGAAATTCGACACCGGTGTTTCGCACCGCGGACAGTAGAGCAAAACCTTCCTGCCTTCATACACCAGGTCTTTTTCATAAATGCTCTTGAACGCCCGCCATACCGACTCCATATAATCGCGGTCCATGGTTTTGTACGAGTGTTCAAAATCAACCCAGCGCGCGATGCGGCGGACCATCTTCCCCCATTCATCGGCAAACTCCAGCACTTTCTCGCGGCATATCGCGTTGAATTTTCCGATTCCTATTTCTTCTATCTGCTTCTTGCCCGAAATGCCGAGGCGCCGCTCAACCACTTCTTCAATAGGCAGGCCGTGGCAATCCCATCCCCAACGCCTGCGCACGAACCGCCCCTTCATCGTCTGATAGCGCGGGATGACGTCCTTTATCGTAGAAGCCAAAATATGCCCGTAGTGAGGCAAACCTGTCGCGAACGGCGGTCCGTCGTAAAACGTAAACGGCTCGCCGTCCCGGGTTTTCTCAAGCGATTTCTTGAAAATCCGCTTTTCTTCCCAGAATTTCAAAATCCGCTCTTCTTCTTTGGGTAAATTCAGCGAAGCACCGGAGTTGTCGGTTTTTCTATCTTTTTCCATGATGCTAATTTCTTAGTATCATCATATCAACTTTTGCGATTCATATAAACCCGCGATTTTACGCCGCGATGCTTAACGTAGTTTAGAACTCACTTGTAGAGTGTTATGACGCATCATAACACCATACATTGATGCCATTCACAACTTTACAAACGCATGGTTTCATCAAAATTAAACAGCGCTTCCAAAACCTTCTTGAAGCTCGGAGCGAGTTTGAAATTTTTCGTTTGAGCCAATTTTACCCACCGATATTCGTCCGCTTCCCAATTCAGTTTTATCCTGTCGTTCTTCACAAGCGCCAAAACCGGATGAACGATCCAGACCTTTTTATGCTTCGGCTCTTCCACTTCAAACGTATCTCCGCGCCCGATTGAGAGAATATCTTTTTCTTTCACGCCGAGCTCTTCGCGAAGTTCTTCTTTCACTTTTCCTTCAAGCGTTTTTTGGTCGTCGAGAAAACCGCCGATGCCGTTCCAGTATGTTGGATATAGACGCATTTTCCTGCTACGGCGGACAATTAAAATCTTGCCGCCGTGTTTCAAAACACAGTTGATTACCGGAGCGAATCGAACATACGTGTAGTCAACCTGTCCCGGTTTCGGTTTGAATTTCCGCTTTTTTCTCTTCATCCGTTGCATTCGTTAAAAAATTCACAGCATTCGAATTATATTTTCTCGGGAGCTTTTATTCCGAGAAGGCCGAGTCCGGATTTCAAAACCGCGCTCGCGGTTGAAACAAGAACAAGCCGCGCGTTCCGCCGCGCTTTGTCCTTGTCCTTAAGAATAGGCGTTGATTCGTAATAACGATTGGCGAGCGCGCCAAATTCATAGAGATACGTTGCCAGATGATTCGGCGCATAATCCTCTGCCGCCTTCCGCACTGTCTCCGGAAATTCAACGAGTTTCCTGATGAGCCGCAATTCGTGTTCTTGATTCAACAAAAAGGTATTTCTTGTCGCGTGTCGCATGTCTCTTGTCGCATACTTGGCTTTCCTTAAAATGCTCTTCAGTCGTGCGTACGTGTATTGAAGATACGGGCCGGAATCTCCGTGCAAACTTAGCGATTTTTCGAAATCGAAGATAATATCGCTCCCAGGACTTGATTTAAGAAACGAGTACTTCACCGCCCCGACTGCGATTGCTTCTGCGATTTCGGGAGACGCGGTTCTTACGCGCTTTTTCTCTTTTTGCGTCGACTTCATAACCTTCAAAACTCTTTGCTTCATATCGTCAAGCAAGTCCTCCGCGCGAATCACGTCTCCTGTCCTCGACGACATCTTGCCTTCAGGAAGACGCACCATGCCGTGCGGAATATGCCTGATTTTTTCGCTAAGACGAGGGTCGATTTGTTTTAAAGCCATAACCAAAACTTTGAAATAGTCGGTAATTTCGTTGCCGGTCACGCTGACGGAAATATCAAACGGAAAATCATCGCGTTTTTTGAACGCGAGTCCGAGCTCTTTCGCTTCGTACGTCGGCAAGCCGTATGAATTGACGAATACTCTCGCATGGAGACCGTATTTTTCTCCCGGAAATATGACCGCGCCTTCGCTTTCCATAAAAATTTCCTTCTTTAACCCCGCTTTCACCAGTTCCAATCCGCGCGTTCCCATTTCACGCTCGAAATAATAAAAATCGAACTTCGTGCCCAGCCGCTTATAAATCCGCTCGAAATACTGCAAACTCCATTTTCTGCTTTTTCGGTATAAATCTTTGATATCCCTGTCCAAAGAAAAAATTTTCTTGTTCAGTTCTACCATTTCAAGTTTCGCTCCCGGGTTTTCTTCGTACGCGCGCGCGCCGGCGGCATAGGACTCGCCCATAAACCGTATTCGGTATTCAAGTGTTCTTTTTTCGAGTTTGGATAAAATTGTTTTCTCGCGCGTCATTTTCTCTTGCATCCCCCAGACCGCTTTTGCGACGTGCATACCCACATCGCCCTGATAATTCGCCCGTTTAACTTTCGCGCCGTTCGCCTCGAGAAGTCGGGACAATGTTTCGCCGATAATGTTGTTGTATAAATGCCCGATATGAAACTCCTTGAACGGGTTCGGGTCCGTAAATTCGACGATTACTTTTTTATTCTTGAACTGCGCGCCTTTTATTCCGTCATTGCGAGCGCATGCAGGGCGCGCGGCAATCTTATTGAACTCTTTCCTCAGCATTTCTTTCGAGATCCAAAAATTTATAAAACCCGGATTCGCGATTTCTATTTTCTCGAAAAACCCTCGCGGCGCGATTTTCTCAATTTTCGCGACAATCTGTCCGGCAATTTCCAATGGGTTTTTCTTTTCTAGTTTCGCGAGCTTCAACGCGGCATTCGTCGAGTAATGTCCGAACGCCTCCTGTTCCGGAATCAAAACGTCGAATTCGGCTTTTGCGCCGAGCGCTTTTTGAAGAATATGCTCGATTTTTTTTCTCATGCGTATCTTTACAAGATAGCCCAAAAAATGCCATTCGGCAACGAAATTCAGATACGTTAAACGATGATGATATTAAACATCTATTGCCGACTATTCTCAATGTATGTTAACGTTCCTATTAGATAGCAACTTACCAGTAGCATACTACTGACACGCCGTTTTTCGTCCTAAACCGTTCGAATCCGCAACACCGTCAACCAATGGGAGGAATCTCGATGAGCGGAAAGGAAATGGCGGTGATACTTATCGTTTGGACAGTCCTGGGAGCCGCCCTCGGATTTCTTGCGTGGCTGTTTCCTTCCCCCTCGAAGTACCCCGTGGAGAGAATTGCTGGGGGAATCGTGGGTGCGCAACTCTTTGGCTGGGCTGTTTTGCTCTTCGTCCATCCGCCGTGGCCGCTTACCGTAGCGTTCATCGCGGCAATCGCGGGTGGATTCTGTCTGCCCTACTCCTGCAGACAAAAACAAAGCCTAGCCAGTCCACCGACTCCCGCCGACTCCTCGTAAAGGGGAGTCAATCCAGCCAGTCCGGGTTCGCACTAACAAGAGTTGCGATATCCGGGCTGGCTCGCTGTTTTTTTATCGTTAAAAAAGTTCTGCTCTGACAATGTTTTCGCAATAAAATACGCATCTATGATAGAATCGAGATATGAAAGATATGCGAGTAGGTACCCACGAAGGCCCTGAAGAACAAAAAAGGTATACTCCAGGTGATTATCGAATAGAGATTCCTATCGAAGTAGCGGAGAACAGTATCCGTATAAGCTTTCCGGATTTCCCCTTAAGAACGATTGAACTTTTAGATGCCGACCGTAGCGGCGGCTTTCAAAATGCCGTTTTTATCGTCAATGGTAACTATATCTTTCGCTTCCCTAGGCACGAAAAAGCGAATCAATCCGTAATCGTGGAAAGTGTCGTTTTACCAAAATTGCAAAGAACTCTTGATTTACCAATTCCTCAAATAGAATTTGTAGGGCAGCAGCTGAATGGACTCCAATTCATTGGCTACAAACTTATAGAAGGCATTGAATTGGATAAAAGATTTCTTTTGGCTCCGGAGAACGCCGAAACTCGATTCAAACCCAAGCTTGTTGGAAAAATCGCGACATTCCTTCGACAAATACACGCATTCGATATTGAAGAAGCGAAACGGGGAGGAGTAGAAATTCGAGATCCTAGAACTTTTTATCAAGGAAAATTACAAGACGCAAGAGATAATTTATATCCGTTTTTTGAAAAGAGTTTTTCAGAAGAAGCGCCGGCTTTTAAAACTTATATCGAAAAGTTATTTGAAGAATATTTCAACAATCCAAAAAATTTTGACTTCCAGCCGACCTTGCTACACGGCGATTTAGAAAGTGAACATATTATGTATTCTGAGGAACGGGATGATATTGCCGGCATAATTGATTTCGGAGGGATAAAAATCCACGACCCAGATTACGATCTGTGGAGGCCGTACTATCACTATGGCAGAGAATTCATAGAAGAATTACTGAAAACATACCCGCATAGCGATCCTGATTTCCTCTTCAAGAAAATGGATTTCTACTGGCGTGCCCAGGTTATTCATCGGATCGTTCGCCGGTTAGTACGCATAGACGACGTGTCGCATGAAGTAGAAGAATTTCGGAAACTATACACAAAAGACAAAAAATGAAACCTATCGCCGAAAACAGACGCGCGCAATTCGACTACGAAATCCTCGAGAAATACGAGGTAGGCATCGCGTTGAGCGGGCAGGAAGTGAAAAGCGCCAAAAACGGCAGATTTAATTTAGCCGGAAGCTATGCTATTCCGAAAAACGGCGAATTGTGGCTTTTAAACTCCGATATCCCGGCTTACCAGCCCAAAAACGCTCCGGCGGACTACGACCCGCGCCGCTCGCGAAAACTTCTGCTCCATAAAAACGAAATAAAAACGCTGGTCGGACGACTCCGGCAAAAATCGCTTTCGCTTGTTCCGCTAAACGCGTATCTCAAAAACGGATTCATCAAGCTCGAACTCGGCCTCGGCAAAAGCCGAAAAAAATCCGACAAGCGCGAGCTTCTGAAAAAACGGACAGCGGAACGGGAAATGAGAAGATTTGAATGATCTAAAGCTTTACTGCCAGTGTTATGATGCATCATAACACTGAAACTCGCTGCTAATATACATTGAATTAACCTACATAGAATTTTGTTTACCCTCCTGTCGCTTTCCTCAAGGAAAGCGGCAGGAGGCGATTGCTTTTTCCAGTGTTTTTATCGACACTGTTTAATTTATCGCGTCATTCCTCAAATTCACTAATGACCGAAAAATGACCGAAAATAGAAAACTTGAGTCAGACTTGCTTCTGCAATTAAAGTAGTATAGTTTTCAGCCAGCACCATCTTGGGGATCCCGCCACGAGGCCTCGTGGCAAGACCAGAATTCTTGAGGAATAACGACATTGAACATCCTGATAGTAGCATCGCTCATCCTGGTGCTTATCGCTGTATTCTCAGGATTTTGGCCACTGGCTATAGTGTACATCCTCGGACTTTTCGCAATAATGTCGGGGACGTTGCAAAGTGAGCCCTCAATCGCCGGCAGCCCTTATTTCGGAAAGTGGCTGGGCCATGCTGTTGTCTTCATCGCCTTTTGGTCCGGTACCGCCGGAGCCGCGATTGCCTACGGCGCGATCAAAGGATGGAATCTGCCCCTGTTCATCGTGGTCGCCGCCGCGGTGGTCTTCCTGGCGCTCCTCGGTCGGGCGCTGGTACGAACCTTCAACAGCGGCCGCAGTGTGGTCTACTGGTTCGGCAACCGGTGACCCAAGAAGTCGGGACGTGCGCCAATACCCCATTGCCGCACGTCCTCCCATCTAACGTCAGTACAAAAAATGTAGTGAATTTAGGCGGGAGTCACATCTAATTTTCCATTAGTTCTAAAAAGATTTCTGTATTTACTACTTACTATTATATCTTACGATCGTAAGATATAATAGT
>JACQKU010000011.1 GCA_016204335.1 Candidatus Liptonbacteria bacterium | reverse complement strand
TTTGATTTTTGACTTTTGATATTTCATTTTATGATACAGTTTATTCTAACCGACATCCTGATGGTTTCTCTCGGCACGATTTTCTATCTCGTGGCGCGTTCACTGCCGCGAATCGAAGAAGAGCCGGAAACGAAACAAAATATATTTGAGCGCTGGGTATCGTCCGATATGCCGGAGAAAATCGATGCCGCGTTCAACGGTTTTTTGCTGAAATCCATCCGTAAACTGAAACTGGTTCTTTTGAAAGCCGACAATTCTTTGGCTCATCATCTGAAAAAAATCGCGCCGAATGGCAACGGCAAGGACGGCAAAGAAGTTTCTCACTTCACCGGCAAACCCAAGATTGATTTCAAGGACATAACCGTTTCCGATTCCGGCGAAGCCGGCGCCGTCGGGATTGAAAAAAATTCCGAATCGGAGGATAATCAGATTTCGTAGTACGCGCCGGTGGTAGAGCGGCCAATTACACGAGACTGTAAATCTCGCGCCTTAACGGCTACGCAGGTTCGAATCCTGCCCGGCGCACATTAGATTTTGTTAGCGCGAAGCGCGTTACAAAATCTTATGTCCCGCAGAATGCGGGGCAGACGAGCAGTGAGATTCCTATCCGGCGTACCAAAGCAAATTGTGATACAGTTAATTTGAGTTGCACCGCTCAAAACCGTAATGGTTCGATAAACTCACCACAAGAAGCACCCGGAGAAAAACACTCGCCTTGCCGAAGCCACGGCGAAGCGCAGGTCGGCTCGAACCATATTTTAATTTTTGGGGAAGAAAATTTTTTAAGCATGGATTCAGAATTTTTATTTTACGGATAATATTTTCCTTAACATTATTGGTTATTCCGCCGCTGTGATAGGCACTTCTTTGATGTTGCCGCAGGTAATAAAGTCCTACAAAACAAAAAGTGTTGCTGACCTATCGTGGGGAATGTTAATTTTATATTTCTTAAATTGCGCATTATGGTTAATTTACGGGATATTAATTAGTGCCTCACATTTGATCTTAACTAACGCAATTGCCTTAGTTATCAGCGTCATCCAAGTTTTATTGAAATTACGGTTTTCTAAATAGTTTGATTTCACTATGATTAAAGCGGCACTAATTGATATGGATGGTTTTCTGATAAATTCCGAACATCTATATTTGGAAGCCAACAAAATATATTTCAAACAATTTAATTTTGAGTTTACCGAAGAACTCCATCGCCAAGGAACTGGTAAAAAATTTAACAAGTGGATTACAACAGTTTTTCCTACTGATAAATCAGGAGAAGAAATTCTCAAAGAGAGAAATGTAGTTTTCATGGAACTAGTTCGAGAAAAACTTGAGTTGTTAAATGGAGCGCGAGAATTACTCATGTTGCTTCGTAAAAATTTTAAAACCGCGTTGGTTACTTCTACTGAACGAGGTTATGTCGATGTGGTCTTCGAAAAAACAAAAATTGGAAAATATTTTGAGCTTCTCATAACCGGCGATATGGTTTCTCATGGAAAGCCCGATCCAGAATGTTATCTCATCGCCGCTCAAAAGTTGGGCGTATCTGTCGAAGAATGTGTCGTCTTTGAAGACGCGCCTAGTGGAATTTTGTCCGGGAAGAACGCCGGAATGAAAGTTATCGCGGTTCCCAGTCCATACGTTAAAGGTGATGAAGCTTTCCAAAAAGCAGACGTAGTTGTAGATACGTTGCAAGAAATAACGTTGGAGAAAATTATTAGCTAAATGATAGGATTGTTTCATAATTTTTTAAAATGCCGCCAAAGAAAAACTTGCTTGCCCGCCGTAGCCCGAAGGGCGTAGGTGGGAAATTGCCTTTCGTGCGGCTCCCTTCAACTTTGCTTAGTATAAGCCGCTGCCTTTCCGAATTTTCGCGTGGGGAATTTTCCGGAAAAGTGCGTTCGGACTAATTCAAGAATACTGCACTAGTAAAGAAAATCTAAAATATGAGCTATTCTGAAAAAGTTCTGCCGATCTTGCGTTCAGCGCGGAAAATTCTGTTGCCGAAATGGGGCATCGCTCCAATTTTCCGTCATAAAAGCGCCTCAGGCGCGGATGTAGTCACGAAGCTGGATATCGAGGTTGAAAGCCGCGTGGCTAAAAGTCTTCAAAGACTTTATCCGGATATAAAATTTGTAGGCGAGGAACGTGGCGGAAAGCGCGGAGGTGAAAAGTTTTGGCTTATGGACCCCATTGACGGCACGGGTCATTTCGTGAGAGGCATGCCGTTTTGTACGACGATGCTCGCGTTGGTTGAAAACGGGCATGTCGTGTTTTCCGCGATATATGATTTTCTTAACGATGGTATGTACTGGGCTGAGTGTGGCAAAGGTGCGTTTCGAAATAATAAATGCCTCAAAGTAAGTGGACGCCCTCTCAAAGAGGCTTATGTAGCTGTGGAGAGCCGTCTTGAAACCAAAAAGAGCCAGGAGATGGCAAATCGACTTGAAAAGGAAACAGTGTCATTTCATTCGGTATCGTGTGGCTGGGAATTTGCCATGATCGCGGAGGGGAAGCTTGATGGGCGGATTTCTTTTGATCCTTGGGGATATGATTGGGATTTTGCTCCCGGCTCGCTTTTGGTCTCGGAGGCTGGAGGAGTCGTTGCGAATATCGGTTCGCGAAAATACGATTATCGTAACACTAATCTTATTGCCACTAATCAGGTTATTTTTCGTGAGTTAACAAGTGGTAGAAACGCGATTTTCCCCCTGAGGAAACGCTGATAACATAATCCATACATTCTTTGCCTGCCGGCTGGCGGGGAAAAACTTGCTTGCCCGCCGTAGCCCGAAGGGCGTAGGTGGAAAATTGTCCCGCCTACGCTAAAGCTTCGGCGGGACAAGTCGGTGCGGCTCACGCGAGGAAATTGTGGCATTAGGATGCCCAGGTCGCGCCCGTTTTTCGAGGCGCAGGTCTTGAAAAATATCCGGCGGCGGTTAGGAATAGCTTCTCCCGTTTAGGCGAATACACGGTCGGCTCGCGGCAATCACTGGCCGGCCTTATGTGTATTTTTTATATCCTGCTTATTACTTATTACCTTCTCTAATTCGCGCGAATTAGAGAATAAGACGGCAAGAATTAAAAAATAAAGAAGAGAGAAAGTGCAATTGCATAGTTGGCAAAAGTTTAGAGTAGTATAATAACTGATATGCAGGAATACTTCAGCGACGCGATTGTGCTTGACCGGCTGGCGAACGGCGACCTCGACAGCCGCGTAGTTTTTTTTACAAAAAAATTCGGCAAGCTCGCCGCGAAAGCGAAAAGCGCGAGAAAAATAACTTCGAAACTTTCCGCGCACCTCGAACCGGGAAATCTCATACAACTGCGGCTTATTGAGAAAAACGGGCTTCAAATCGTAGACGCGCTCAAAATGTCCCGCCTCACTCTGTCGCCGCAAGAGCTTTATCTTGTAAGCGAACTTCTGGCGGAAGCAGAACCGGAGTTCGGGATTTGGGAACTCATAGTAAGCGGGAAATTTTTCTGGCTGGAAGTGTTAAAAATTTTGGGCTGGGACCCGATGCTCGCCCGTTGCTCGGATTGTTCGGGCAAAGCGCTGTCATTCCATATAACAAGCCAGGAATTTTACTGCGGGAGCTGTTCTTCAAAACTTCCGAAAAACAAGGTAATATACGTGTGATGCTACGAAATACGAATTTTTTACGAATATACGAATAAGAATCATATGGAGTTAAACTCTATTCCGAAAAATAGCAACCGGCCGTCGCCGTGGAAAGAAGATGAAGAAGCGTACGAACCCGTGGAAGCGGCCGGTTCATTTAGCAACTCCGCGTATGAGGCATCGAAAATGAAAACATTTGCGAAAAGAACCGTTATCGCGCTCCTGCTTTTTGCGGCCGGATTCGGCTATTATTATTTTTTTGCGCGATTGCCACAGCCGAACGTCGGTCTGGAATTTTCAAAACCCGACCAGACGCTTCTCGGCCAGCCGTTCAGCATATCGGTTTCGTTTTCGAACTATTCGGACCAGATTCTCAAAAACGCGAAACTCTCGCTTCTTCTGCCGGACGGGATTTCTTTTTTGAACGATTCGTCGGACAAACGCGTTTTGGAGCAGGCAATCGGGGACCTCGGGCCCGGCAGCGTCAATCAGCAGACATTCACGCTAATCGCCCTGAACGGCAGTCAGACGCTCAAACACATTGACGCAAAGTTGGCGTACGAGACCGCCGGTTCGTCAGCCGAATTTGAAAGCAAAAGCGGAATCGACGTTCCGGTCGGCCAGCCGGCGGTAGGTCTGACATTCGACGCGCCGCAGAGCGTCTTCAGCGGAGAAAATTTCGACATTACCGTTCGTTATCAAAATAATTCGGACGGGGACTTCAAAAATCTTCATCTCAAAATCGATTATCCGCCGATGTTCCAGTTTGTAAAGTCGAGCGATGACGCTTCGGCCGGCAACAACAGGTGGGACCTCGGAACGATTCCGAAGGGCGGCGGCGGAGTTCTCACGATTACCGGCGCGCTCATCGGCTCCGAGCAATCGTATCTCAATTTCCACGGTTCTGTGACGGCGGATATTCTCGGTCAAACATACGGAATTTCCGAGCAGACCGCGGACGTTTCAATCTCCGCCTCGCCGCTCTCCGTCGCGCCGAGCGTCAACAACGCCGCCGATTATGTTTCGCGTATCGGAGACGAACTGGTATACGTTCTACGTTATAAAAATAATTCGGACACCACGTTTGAAAATATCACTCTTAAAGCCCGCCTGAGCGGCGAACTTTTTGATTTTTCGAGTATCAGGACAGATGCGTCATTCGACCCCCTCACAAAAACATTTACCTGGATTGCGGCGAATACGCCGGCGCTGGCGGTATTGCCTCCGAGACAAGAAGGTTCGGTCGAACTTCGGATAAAGCTGAAAAGCGAATTCCCGATTCGGAGGATAAGCGACAGGAATTACATTTTGAAACTTCACGTTGAAATTAATTCGCCGACTGTGCCGCAAGGCACCAACGCTCAAAAAACAATGTCGGTTGCGAGCATTGAGACCAAGGTCTCCGGAGCAATCAGCATCCGAGCAAAAGCGCTGTGGCGCGACGCGCCGACTGGCATTCTCAACAAAGGGCCTTTTCCTCCGGTCGTGAATAAGCCGACCCAGTACACGATTCACTGGCTTGTTTCGAATTACGCGACCGATGTTTCCAATATTGAAGCGAGCGCGTCTCTTCAGTCGGGAGCCCGCTGGACAGGAGTTGTGAAAACCAATATCGGCGCCCAGCCGAGCTATGACCCCGCGAGCGGAAAGATTGTATGGAACATCGGGAATATGGCGGCGACAAAGGGCGTTATCAGTCCTCCCGCAGAAGCGATTTTCCAGATTGAATTGACGCCGGCGGTAAATCAGGTGGGCCAGCTCATCACTTTTTTGAGCGATACGCGGATTCAGGGACAGGATACGTTTACGAACTCGGTCTTAAGCGATTCGGCCCGGGCGTTGAATACGGATTTGCCAGACGACGCCACGATTACGACAGGCAACAGGACGGTGCAGCAATAATTAGTAGGTAGTAGGTAGTATGTAGTAAGTAGCGCGAAAAATTTATGCAGGAAAACTTGATGGATCCCCACACCTAAAAAGGATCATTATTATTCTAAAATTATTGCATTACTCAAGAAAATCATGAAAGAAAAAAAGAGCAATAACAAGCAAGACGCGCGAGATGCTTCGCAATCCTTTTTAGGTGTGGGGATGGAAAAAATCGTGAGTTTGTGCAAACGCAGGGGATTTATTTTTCCGGGCTCGGAAATTTACGGAGGGCTTTCGAATTCTTACGATTATGGCCCGCTCGGCGTGGAGCTGAAAAATAACATCAAACAGCTTTGGTGGAAACGTTTCGTGCAGTCGCGCGACGATATGGTGGGAATCGACGCCGCGCTCATTATGAATCCGAAAGTGTGGGAAGCAAGCGGGCATTTGAAAAATTTTAACGACCCACTAATTGAGTGTGAAAAGTGTCATGCACGATTCCGCGCAGATGCTGAATATCCTGGGCTGATAATCAAAATTGATAAGTGGGAGTATGTTGAAGATAGAACCAATATTTCTGATATGAAAATAACTGGTAAATGTCCAAATTGTGGCGTTGAGGCAGGTCGGAATTTCAGCTCATTAAAAAGGTTTAATATGATGTTGGAAACTTATCTCGGGCCAGTGAAGGACGAAAAAAATAAGGTTTACTTTCGCCCCGAAACAGCGCAAGCGATGTTCGTGGATTTCAAAAATGTTCTTGAGACATCGCGGCAACGGATTCCGTTCGGCATCGCGCAAATCGGCAAGGCGTTCCGGAATGAAATTACGCCGGGCAACTTCATTTTCCGGATGCGCGAGTTCGAACAAATGGAAATAGAATATTTTATCCGCGAAGAAGAATGGGAAAAATGGTTCGAGTATTGGCGAGAGGAAATGTTCGATTGGATGAAAAACGATTTGGGATTGAATGTTAAGGATAATGTGTTCGAGCTTGATGTGCCGAAGGACGAACTCGCGCATTATTCGAAGCGCACGATTGATTTTGAATACGAGTATCCGTTCGGCAGAGACGAGCTGTACGGTTTGGCGTATCGCACCGACTTCGACCTCAAGAATCATTTTAAGGAGCCGCCGTATAAGGAAGAGGGAGGCGAAGCGTTTTATCCGCACGTTATCGAGCCGACGTGGGGCGTTGACCGTTCGGTGCTCGCTGTGCTTTGCGACGCTTATACCGAAGAAGGGGATCGGATAGTGCTGAAGCTTAAACCTAAACTCGCGCCGTACAAAGCCGCGGTGTTTCCGCTTTTGGCAAACAAGCCGGAGCTAGTGAACCTCGCGAAGAAAATTTATGATGATTTGAGGAAAAATTTGATGGTCTCATTCGACGACCGAGGCAACATCGGCAAGCGGTATTACTCGCAGGACGAAATCGGCACGCCGTTTTGCATCACGGTTGATTTTGACTCGCTAGAAAAAAATGACGTGACCGTCCGCGCTCGCGACACGATGAAGCAGGAACGAATCCCGATAAGCAAACTTCAAGAATATCTGAACAGAAAATTAGCGGGCGCTATGCTATAGCATAGCGGTTAGAATTCGACAGAGTGAAGTTCAACTTATTGTTTATACATTTATGGCAAAGTTCATAATTAAAGGTGGACGACCGCTTGAAGGGGAAATCCGGTTGAGCGGGGCGAAAAACGCGGCGACCAAAATGATGGTCGCTTCGCTTTTGACGGGCGATGAGTGCGTACTCGAAAATTTTCCGAACATAGGCGATGCCGAGATAACCGCGGAACTTTGCCGCGATATCGGAAGCGAAATAGAAATTTCAGAATCACGTTTGCGGATTAAGACCCGGGAAGTAAAAAACAGCAAGGTCCTGCACCTAAGCCGCCGCAACCGTATTCCGATTCTCGCGCTCGGTCCGCTTCTCGCGCGTGTCGGTGAAGCGGAAGTTCCCATTTCGGGCGGCGACAAACTCGGGCCGCGTCCCGTGAATCTTCATATAAAGGCGCTTGAAGCGCTCGGCGCGGAAATTAGCGTCAATTCCGAAAGCTACCGCGCGAGCGCGAAAAACGGTTTGCGAGGCGCCGAAATCGAGTTCGATTTTCCGAGCGTCGGCGCGACCGAGAGCGCGATTCTTGCGTCGGTTCTCGCAAATGGAAAAACGGTTTTGAAGAACGCGGCGCTCGAACCCGAAATCATAGACCTTATAAAAATGCTTCAGAACATGGGCGCGATTATAGAGCTCGGCGCGGACCGCGATTTTTACATCGAGGGCGTGGAACGGCTTCACGGCGTTGCGCACCGCGTATTGCCGGACAGAAACGAAGCGGTTTCATTCGCATGCCTCGCGATTGCGACCAACGGCAAGATTTTGGTCCGCGATGCGGTTCAGGAACATCTGATTACTTTTTTGAATGTCGTTCGGCGGCTCGGCGCGGAATACAGAGTGGTTCCGGAAGGAATATTATTTTGGCGCGGAGATTCGGCATCTGAAAAACACCTGAAGCCCCTCAATATCGAAACCGCGATACATCCGGGATTTATGACCGACTGGCAGCAGCCCCTTGCGGTTGCGCTGGCGCAGGCGGACGGCACATCCACAATCCACGAAACGATTTACGAAGACCGGTTCGGCTACGCGAAAGACCTGAATTCTTTGGGAGCGAATATCGAAGTTTCCGCGGATTGTCCGGGAAATTCGCGTTGCCGTTTTAACGGAAAAGGATTTCATCATTTCGCCAACATCGGCGGCCCGGCAAAATTAAAAGGCGGGAAAATGCAGGTGCGGGACCTCCGTTCCGGCATCGTGAACGTCATCGCGGCGCTCGCCGCAGACGGCCAATCGGAAATAGAGGGCATCGAAGAAATCGACCGGGGATACGAAAAAATCGACGAGCGATTGCGGAAACTGGGAGCGGAAATAGAAAGGGAGTAAATCGCGCTTGCCCGTCCGTAGCTTTGCGAAGGCGGGAATAATGCGAATAAAATCGATTTTACCTAAATTCGCTACTGCGTACTGAACTTAGGTATGCCCCCTCGATGATTTTCTATCACCTCCTTTGGGGGGGGCGGTTTGAGGTTTTCAACCGTCGCGATCGCAGGGTGATTTGTCGCATAGCCTGATGCGGACACGGTGGACGAGAGCTACGATGCCCAAGCTTGGGAGGATCACTATCCCGAGTATGATCACCCCGCTTGCGACTCCGTCTGCGAACATGCGAATGAATTTGTAGCAGGCAGTCGCCGGCATGATCCCCGAGTTGTTTGCGATGATCAGGGCTACGCTGAAAATCATCGCAATCCCATACAACGCGGCCGACTCTTTCATTTCCTTCGATGACATGGCGGAAGCCACCTCCCTTCGTCGAACGATTTGAGTTGCTGGAGAAATAGTATCATAAAGCGCTATACAGTTGCAAAAATCAGAAGCGCGGAGTTATGCTATACTTTTCAGAACATTCAAAGGTCGTAATATTCGTTAATATTATTTTATGATGAACATCTGCAAAAGTTGGTGTAAAAAACCTGAAACAGGAATGTTATTGCTTCGGCTCGCGGTGGGTGCCGGATTTCTCGCGCACGGCATTTCGAAATTCACAGGACTGCCTATGGTTGTGGGATTTTTCGGCGGGCTGGGCCTCAGTCCGTTTTTCGCGTACCTCGTGGCAACCGTGGAAACGCTCGGAGGTATCGCGCTCATTCTCGGGGCGTTCACGGAAGTCGCGGCGGCGCTTCTTGCCATTATTATGGTTGTCGCGATTATTCTCGTGAAATTCTCCGCAGGCTATTTGGGAGGATTCGAGCTTGATACGCTTTACCTCGGGGGTCTTTTGGCGATTCTCTTCGCCGGTCCCGGGCGCTACGCGTTTACGAGTTGTTGCAAGAAAAAGGAGTCGGTGGATATTCTTACAACACCGAAATAAGGAAAGGAAAAATTTAGTCGACAGCAAACGGGGAGTCGTCATGCGCGGCTCCTTTAGTTTTTTCAAACCGCAAAGAGCCGCAAAAAGAGATTGCAAGACAGTCTGTTTTTAAGTTATACTGCCCATAATGCTCACTCGTAAAATCGGCATTGATTTGGGGACGGCGAATACAGTGGTGTTCGTGCCTGGCAAAGGGTTTATCATCAACGAGCCGACCATTGTGGCTCTTAGAAAACCGCATAATTCGGTGCTTGCGGTCGGCGTGGAAGCAAAGGAAATGATCGGCAGAACGCCGGAAGAAATCATGGCGTACCGGCCGCTTAAAGACGGCGTCATCGCGGACTACTATATCACCAAAGCGCTTCTCACTTATTTTATCGCAAAGGCGGTCGGCCGCCTAAATATTTTCAAACCGGATGTGATTGTTTCGGTTCCTGCGGGCATTACCCAGACAGAGCGCCGCGCTGTCGTCAACGCGACCCTTGAAGGAGGCGCGCGGAACGCGTTCATTGTCCGCGAACCGGTTCTAGCCGCGCTCGGCGCAGGCATTCCCATCAACGCGCGTTCCGGCCATATGGTCATCAATATCGGCGGCGGCACATCCGAAGTGGCGGTCATCGCGCTCGGCAACATTGTTTCGTGGACGAGCTTGCGGGTTGCCGGCAATAAATTCGACCAGGCAATTGCCGATTACGTTAAGAAAAAATATTCGATTGCGATAGGAGAACAAACCGCCGAGCACATAAAAATCGAAATCGGCGCCGCCCTGCCCTCTAAAGAAAAAATGGAATACCAGTTCCGCGGCCGGAATCTTATTACCGGATTGCCGAAAGACCTTGTTATCAACAGCAATGAAATAGCGGAAGCGCTCAATCCGTTTCTGATAGAAATCGCCGGCTCGGTGCAGAACGTGTTCAATGTCACGCCGCCGGAACTCGTCGCCGACATAATGGAAAAAGGAATCATTCTTTCGGGAGGCAGCGCCCAGCTTCACTACTTGCCGGAGTTTTTCGAAAGGTTTTTGGGCGTTTCCACCTATGTCGCGGAAAATCCGCTTTTTTGCGTCGCCAAAGGAACCGGACTGATTCTCGAGCATTTGGATAAATATAAGCAGACATTACTGAACAAAAGATAAATCAAACTGTAAAAATCAAAGTGCAAAATGAAAATGTAAAATGCAAAAAGCCCAAACGATAAAATTCATTTTTACATTTTGATTTGTCATTTTTATTTTTGATATTTGATTTTTGAATTTATGTTAATCGGCCACGAACAACTGGTTGAAGATTTCAAAGGTCTTGCCGAAAGAAACGAACTTTCGCACGGGTATCTTTTCTGCGGACCCGCCCGCGCAGGCAAGAAGCTTTTCGCTCTTTCTTTCGCGAATTTTCTTGAAACCGGAGATTTTGAAGAATCGAATATGCTCCGTGACTCGCTATTGCTCGAACCGAATGAGGAAGGAACCGTCGGAATCGACGAAATCCGCCGAATCAGGAATTTTTTGTGGCAAAAGCCGGTTGTAAGCAAAAAAAGAACGGTCGTTATCAACGATGTCGAAGCAATGACCGTGGAAGCGCAAAACGCGCTTTTGAAAGTCGCCGAAGAACCGCCGGAATCCTCGCTTCTGATTCTCGTTGCCCGCGACCCCGAAAAACTTTTACCGACGCTTCAATCGCGGCTCCAGAAAATCTATTTTTCACCGGTTCATTCCGCGCTTATCGAGAATTGGCTCAAAGAAAAATTCGGCAAGGGGCAAGAAGCCGGAGCAATCGCAAAATTGTCGTCGGGCCAGCCGGGGCTTGCCTGGAAAATGCTTTTTGACGGACGGTTTCGCGAGATGCGAAAATCCGGCGAAGCGTTTCTCAAATCCGGGTTTTGGGCGCGCCGCGAGATGATAAAAACTCTTATAGAGCCGGATGATTTCAATCTTAGCGAATTTCTGGAAATCCTTTTGATGATTCTTTCAAATAAAGAAATTCCCGCAAAAATCAATCTCAAATTGTGGCACAAGATTCTTGACTTACGGCGGAATACCGACCACTTGAATCTTAATCCCCGGCTTCAGCTTGAAAATTTGTTAAATGAGGTTTAACCCGTTTATTGTTACTATGCCGGAAAATATTGAAAAAAATATAAAAGAATTTGATGTCTCGCTGAAGACGGGGCTCGAGCGGCTCAAAGAAGAATTCGGGGGAATCAGGGGAAACCGTCCGTCGGTTGAACTACTTGAAAATATAAAAGTTAACTGCTATGGTCAGACGCTTGCAATCAGGCAAGTGGGGTCGCTGAGCGTGAAACCGCCGCGCGAGATTGAAATTCATGTTTGGGACAAGGAGGCGGTTCATCCGGCTATGAAGGCTATTGAAGACGCCAAAATCGGTTTTAGCGTTACGAACGACGGCAATCTGATTCGTGTTTCTCTGCCGATGCTGACCGATGAGCGGCGCCGGGAATTGATTAAACTTGCGGGGAAAATAGCCGAAGCGGCGAAAATTCAAATACGGAGTTTGCGCGACGAAGCAATCAAAGAGCTTAAAACGGCCGAAGGAAAAAAAGAAATCAACGAAGACGGTTTTTTCAACGCTAAAGAGGAGATTCAGAAAACGGTTGACGAAACAAATCGGAAGATTGAAGCAATACTCGAAGATAAAATAAAAGAAGTTGAGCAGTAAGCGATTAATCGGCGAATAGTGAATTTATTTCTTCTCCGAAGGCGGACCCCCGCCCGCGTCCGACTTCGGACGGGCAGGCGCCTCTGGCGGAGAATTTACGAATTCGTTCATTCGTTTGCGATTCGTTATTCGTTGATGTAAAATCAACCGTGCATGCTGATATTCATTTTCGTCATCATAGGTCTTGCGGTTCTCATTCTCGGACACGAAGCGGGGCATTTTTGGGTTGCGAAAGCATTCGGTTTGAAGATTGACGAGTTCGGTTTCGGGTTTCCTCCGCGGCTCTTCGCGCGCAAAAAAGGCGAAGTCGAATACAGTTTCAACTGGCTACCATTCGGTGGATTCGTGAAAATCGCCGGAGAAGAAGATTCCGCCAGCGGAGAGTTCGTCAAGCTGGAATCGCTCCCGTCAAGCGAGAAGAATCGCTATTTCTTTTTTCAGCCGGCCTGGAAACGGTTTTTGGTAATCGCCGCCGGCGTAGCGGTCAATTTTTTAATCGGCTGGTTGCTGATATCGTTCGTGTTTATGGCGGGCAGCGCGCCGCTTCTTGTCGTAGGCGGAATTCAGAATAATTCTCCGGCGGAAAAAGCCGGCATTATGGCTGGGGATATAATCAAGAATTATACCGCGGCAAAAGGGTTTATTGACTTTGTGAATCAGCGCCGCGGCCAGCCCATAATTATTGAAATCAGGCGCGGTTCGGAAAATTTAAATTTTAACGTAGTTCCCAGAACCGATATTGCTCCGAACGAAGGCGCTCTCGGCGTTCTTCTTTCAGAATCCGGAGTTGAGCGTCTTGGCGTTCTAAAATCTTTCGCGGAAGGATTCAAGCAGGCAGTATATGCTTCCGGCGCAATCTTTTTCACATTTTACGCGCTTATGAAAAATCTTTTACTCCACGGTTCGCTTTTGACCGGCGTGGTCGGGCCAATCGGCATTTTTTCCGTTGCCCAAGAAACCGGAAAAATCGGAATGGTGTATCTCGTACAGCTCATCGGGCTCATCTCTATTAATCTGGCGGTTATTAATTTAATTCCGTTTCCGGCGCTTGACGGTGGAAGATTATTTCTGATTTTGGCGGAGAAAATCAAGGGTTCGCCGATTCCGTTCAAGTTTCAGGCGTGGGCCAATCGCTTCGGCTTCGTTCTTCTTCTCGTTTTGATGGCATTTGTCACCATCCGCGACATCGCTCAATGGTTCTGAACAATACGCGGATTAACGCTGATGAAACGCGGATACGCGCCGATAAAGCAGTTATTATGGAAGAACCGAAGATTATTTATGAGGATGAAAACTTCGCTGCGGTTTATAAGCCAGCGGGAATGCTGACGCATCCGGCGCGGACAAACGCAGACAGAACGCAGACAGACGCAGACAATTTTCAGCGCAGTTCCGCGCCTAGTCCGCGTGAGTCCGCGATTTTGACCGACTGGCTTTTGAAAAAATATCCGGAGATGAAGAACGTCGGCGATGAACCGGAAATTCGACCCGGCATTGTCCATCGGCTGGACAGAGAAACCTCCGGAATTCTGCTTGCCGCAAAAAACCAGAATTCCTTCGAATATCTGAAGTCGCTTTTTAAAAAGCGGCAGATTAAAAAAACCTACATCGCACTCGTTCACGGAGAATTTAAAGAAAAAACCGGCGTGATTGACAAGGAAATCAGAAGGAAGAAAAATTCCGTGAAAAGAACCACGTTTTCAGGGAAAACGGCAAAACAGGCGATTACGCGGTATGCCGTGAAAAAAACCTTGAAAGACACGGACGGAGAAATTTTTTCTCTTCTCGAAGTTTTTCCTGAAACCGGACGAACACATCAAATCAGGGTGCATCTCGCGTCCATCGGACATCCTGTTGTCGGAGACATGCTCTATGGTTCCAAAAACCAGCCCGCCTTCACAAATGCTTCGGCGGGCAGGCCTGCCTTTGCCAAACGCCTGATGCTCCATGCCGGTTCTTTGGAGTTTTCCACCGAAGAAGGCCGGCGCTTTAAGCTCGAAGTTGAACCGCCTGACGATTTTGTGTAACAATATATAATTATCTTGTAAGCTCAGAAGTTTGTCCGCCAATAGCGCAGGTTTTCGTTTTGCCGGGCGTTATCGGAGGGGAGCAAGCTTGATATCGCCGCAGGCGATTTGCTCGCCGACCTGCCTGCCGGCAGGCAGGGATACAGGCCGCCTCGCCGCCGGAGCTCTGCCTGCCTGCAGGGAGGCAGAGGCCGCGCCTGGCAAAACGAAAACCGAAGCGGAGTTATCCACAACCAACCTCTTTTTTAATATGATATAATCTTCTCAATTGAATCTGTGAGAAATTTACGAACGCGAATAAAGGTCATAAACCATAAAAAATAAAGGTCCTAAACCATAAATAAAAGGTCATAAACCATAAAAAAATGAGTAAAAACAACATAGAACAAAAAGGATTTACACTGATAGAGCTTTTGGTGGTGATTGCGATTATCGCGGTTTTGGCGGTTGTCGTCATTTTAACCCTTAACCCCGCTCAGCTTCTTGCCCAGGCGCGCGATTCAAGCAGAATATCCGATATGGCGACTATCAAAAGCGCGATATCGCTTTTATTGGCGGATGCCGCCGCTCCGGCCGGCAATGCTATCGGGGCTTCGAGCACTTGCTACGGTTCAGCGGTCCTAACGCCGGGTGGCGCGGGCTGTGGCGGCAGGATGACGGCGACATTGGGTACTGTGACGACCACGGCCGCCCTTGCAACCGGAATCGCCGGCGGTGGCTGGATGCCGATTAACTTTGGCAGTATCAGCGCAGGCTCCCCGATTGGCGCCGAGCCCGTAGACCCTTCGAATAACGCCACTTACTTCTACAGCTATGCCACAAACGCGGCGCCGAACTACCAGTTTGAGATTAACGCCAATATGGAAAGCACCAAGTATACAAGTGGCTCTTCCGACATTGAATCAACTGACGGCGGCAACAACGCCACCATCTACGAGACTGGGACGAAACTCGACTTGTAAATGCGGTTGAAAAAACAGACCTGATTTTAATTATCCTGTTTTGAATGAAGGAGCGCATGTGTAGCGCTCCTTCTTTCTTTTCATTCGTTTCGTATATGGTTATGCGCGGCTATTTTTGCTATACTTGCTTTGAAATCTCTAATCCCTAACTTAGCGCCAATCTCCAATCTCGAAACCCCAATCTCTAAACAATCTCAAAGTTAAAAAACATTTTTGAGATTTGGGTTTTTCAGCCCGAGGCTGATCCGCCTCTGGCGGAGATATTGTTTAAGATTTAGAGATTAGAGTTTAGAGATTCATAAAGATATGCATCTTCCCATACCGCTCCCTCTCCTAAAAAATAAATTGATTCAAGAGAATCTTATTTCGTCCGAGCGGTTCGACGCGCTGGTCGCCGAAGCCGAGCGAAGGGATGGGAATATACTTGACGTTTTGATTTCCGAAAGAATCGTCGCGGAGGACTACCTCAATGACTTTTTTGCTTCCTCTCTTGGCGTTGGACTCGCCGACCTGTCGTCCCAAAAAATCGACGAAACGGCAGTCAGGATGCTTCCGGAAGATATCGCGCGCCAGCGTCTCGCCGTCGTATTCGGGCAGGAACCAGACGGCGCGCTTGACGTGGCGATGGCAAATCCCAGCGACCTTGAAACCATAGAGTTTTTAACGGAACGTTTGAAGAAAAAAATCAAGCCGTATCTCGCGAAACCCGAGGACTTAAACCGCGTTTTTTCCCTGTACGGACTCGAGTTCACCCAGAATTTTAAAAAAGTCATCGAAGAAAACATTCAGGAATCGCTGCGAAGCCGGACGAAAACTATTGAAGAAGCGGCAACCCAGCTGCCGATTGCGGCGATTGTGGATAATATTTTGTCGTACGCGCTTTCTCTCCGCGCTTCCGATATTCATTTCGAAATTTTACAGGAAAATATGCTTGTCCGATATCGAATCGACGGCATACTCTCCGAAATTTTAAAAATTCCCAAAGAGGTTCATCCGATACTGGTGGCGAGAATAAAAATTCTTGCCGGCCTTAAGCTCGATGAACATCGCAAACCGCAAGACGGAAGATTTCGCCACCAGATTGCGAGTCAGCTTGTCGATATCAGGGTATCGTCCATTCCGACTTTCTACGGAGAGAAAATGGAAATGAGGCTTCTTGCGTCAGCCGAGAGACCGCTGTCATTCGAGGAATTGGGCATATCCGGAACGAACGCAAAGATTGTTTCCGAGAATCTGAAAAAGGCGTACGGGATGATTTTGTCGTGCGGTCCGACAGGTTCCGGCAAAACGACTACGCTTTATACGATGATGAATATGCTGAATAAACCGACCGTGAATGTGGTGACCGTTGAAGACCCCATTGAATATAATATCCGCTATGTGAATCAGACCCAGATTAATTCGGAGGCAGGCATCACGTTTGCGGCCGGACTTCGGTCTCTGCTTCGACAGGACCCGAATATCATCATGGTCGGCGAAATAAGAGACAGCGAAACGGCCGGCATAGCGGTTGAGGCGGCGCTCACCGGACACCTGATTCTTTCTTCTCTGCATACGAACGACGCGCCTACGGCGATTCCCCGGCTTTTCGACCTGGGAATTCCACCATTCCTGGCCGCAGCCACTTTGAATCTTATTCTGGCTCAGCGTTTGGTGAGAAGAATCTGCGAGAGTTGCGTATATTCGTATGATATAACCCCGGCCATAAAAGAACTCATCGCCAAACAGCTTCAAGAAATAGGAGTGAAAACCGAGGCGGAAATTCCCAAGGTTTTATTTAAGGGAAAGGGGTGCGGCGTATGCAATGAAACGGGTTATCGGGGCCGGCTGGGAATTTTTGAGGCATTGGAAATAACCGATAATATTAAAAAGACCATCATCGAGCCCCGATTCAGTCCGGAAACCGTTCGCCGGGAAGCAAGAGCCGACGGATTTAAGACAATGTTTGAAGACGGGCTTGATAAGATTCAGCTCGGTCAAACTACAATCGAAGAAGTGTTGAGGGTGATACGTGAATAATTCAAACTGTAAAAATCAAAATGCAAAATGAAAGAGCGGAATGCAAAAAGCTTAAACGGTAAAATTAATTCTTTACATTTTGATTTGTCATTTTTATTTTTGATATTTGATTTTTAAATTTATGTTGTACCACTACTCCGCGTCCGACAAAAACGGAAAAATCACGGAAGACCAGCTGGAGGCTGACAATCTGAATCAGGCGCTTCAGTACCTCGTGGCAAAAGGGATGCGTCCGCTTTCGGTAAAACCCCTGCGTACGTCCCGCAGCAGGTTCTCCAAAGACATCAACACAACCGATAAAATTTTCCTGACCAAGTATTTGTCTCTGATGCTTAAGGTGGGGACCGACCTTTTGTCCGCCGTCAATATCCTGATAGCCGATTTCGACAAGCCGGCAATGAAGACCTTTCTTCTCGAGATACGGGAAAATCTTACAAGAGGCAGGCCGTTTTATCAGACCTTTGCGGAGCATCCCAAAGTATTTTCAGTCGTGTTTATCAATCTGGTGAAGGCGTCCGAGACGTCCGGCAATCTCCAGCAAACATTCGAGGACTTAAGCGTTTCGCTCCAGCGGGAAGCCGAGTTAAAAGGTAAGATTCGCTCGGCGCTGGTCTATCCGATTATTCTTTCGGCGATGTCGGTTGTCATCATCGGTTTTCTGGTTACGTTCGCGCTGCCGAAAATCGCCACCGCTTTTCTGCAAACCGACATAAAGCCGCCGCTTTTTTCAAGAGTCGTGTTCACCGCCGGTCTTTTTATAGGAGACAATATTGTCGTTCTGGCCTCCATTCTGATTTCAGTTGTCGGGTTTGCGACTTACTTTTTTTGGAAAAATGCCACGGGGCGGCGGGTTATGAGCCAGATGCTTTCCCGTTTGCCTCTCGTCAGAAAAATTTACCGGGACATAGCGATTCAACGATTTGCTTCCACATTCAGCGCGCTGATGGCGGCCGGCCTGCCGATTATTCATGTGGCAACCATTACCGCGGAAGTCGTCGGTTCGGAAAAATTCCGGACGAGCTTGATGAGGGTCGCGAACGAAGGCCTGGCAAAAGGCCTTACAATCGGAGAGGCGTTTCGCCGCGAAGAGGCATTTCCGAAAGTCGTCACGAATTTAGTCGCCATTTCCGAAAAAGCGGGACATCTTGAGGAGGTTCTTTCCACGCTCGCTGATTTTTACCAGTCAAGCGTGGAATCCAGCATACATTCCTTGCTTTCGTTTCTCGAACCGGTCCTCCTTCTCATTATGGGTATATTGGTCGCGGTAATCGCGCTTGCCATCATCGTGCCGATTTATCAGCTGACCGGTCAATTCTAAAGTGGAAAGTAGTTATTGGAAATTGGAAAATAGTAATAGAAAATAGTTGACCAAATTCAAATTTCCAATTTCTATTTTCTAACAACCAATTTCAAAAATGAAAAAAGGAACGACATTGATGGAACTTCTCGTTGTTGTCGGCATAACCGCAATTTTGGCGTCCGTCACTTTTCTGAGTCTGTTCGGCGCAAGAAGGCAGAATGATTTGAACGGCGCCACTCAAAACATAGTTGCATTGCTTCGCGAAGCAAGAAGCCGCTCGGTTGCGCAGGACAGCGGGACCGTCTGGGGCGTTCATTTTGACAACGTCGCAATTCCCGCTTTCTACGCCTTGTTTAAGACCGCTTACAATTCTTCAAACACCGTGGGATATTACTCCTTGCCCGTTAACGTTCGCTACGCGACCGCGAATTTCTCCGCAAGCGGCACGCTCGATGTCACATTCGCTCAAATCTCGGGAATTCCTTCAGCATCAACATCGGTGACATTGCAGCTTTTCAGCACCGTTGGTCCTGCATTGGAGGCGAATGTCAGCCGCGCCTCAAGCGGCAAAATTTTCTTTGATGATTTCAATCGCCAGTCCCTATAGAAAGGCGCGGATAATTAACTTTGTTTACTTTATTTATTCCGTTATTATTAATTTAAGCAAAACAGGTTCATTTTCCGGCCCCGTTGGAAGCCCTGTCTGCCGACAGGCAGGCGCGTTCGCCTTGTTAGTTAAATAATAATTTTTATCAATGTATAATTCCTATCATAAAATAAACCCGCAGACCCGCGCCAATTGCGATTTGCCTGCCCGAAAGAATGAATTCTTTCATTTAGGCGGGCTTCTAACGGGATGAAGAAATTTCTGTTGATTTTTATTCCGGTTATTGTCGCGGCAGGCGCCGTTTGGTATTTATTCTTCCGTTCTTCCGCGGGCATTCAGCCGACAAGCGTCGTGGAGAGTCCGGGCATAAATAATCCCGGCGTAACGACTGTTCTTCCGCCGGTGAGCACTACCGCGGGCAAAGTTTCGGCTTCCCCCGGTTTTATAGGCGGAAGAGCAAGAATTGCGCCCGGTTCAACAATCGATTTCAAGCTCGTTAAAGCGGCTATCTACGACCCCAATAACAATAAAGAGCTGAAAAGCGTATTTTTGGACGCCGACGGTTCGTATAAATTCGCGGTGACTGCCGGCGAATACGTTCTTGATTTGGCGAAGGGTTACGGGTCAAGCAAAAATCTGCCCCAGCGCGTTTACGTGGGCCCCAACGAAACCCTTGAATTAAACTTCCAGGTCGGAAAATAGTTTCTTTTTCCTTTTCGGTGTTCAGACAATAAATTATGCCCAGTGATTTTTTAAAAAAATTATTAAGTCAATTTATCTTGAAAAAATTTCGCCGTTGTAAATTTAATCTTTTCCGCGCTCTTGTCTTACTCTTTTTTGTATACGGAGGCATTTTTTACGGAGTGCCTGACGCCCATGCAATCGTTGAAACTTTCAATTCCTCTGTCACCTGGACGGCCCCGGCGGGCGTTACGAGTGTAACGGTTGAGGCATGGGGCGGCGGCGGCGCGGGTGGCGTGTCGGGCGCCGGTGGTACCGGGGCTGGCGGTGGCGCATATTCTAAGGCAACAGTAACCGTGACGCCAGGACAGAATTATAGTCTTACCGTGGGAGCGGGTGGAGTAGTCCTTGGTACCCCAAGTGGAGATAGTTGGTTTAGCCCAGGCGCTGTAGGAGAGGCGACAGTGTTGGCGAAGGGCGGTGGGGTAGCAGAGCCCGGAACGGGTGGTGCGGCTGCAAGTGGTATTGGAGCGACAAAATTCAGCGGTGGTAATGGTGGCGCGGGGTTCACTGGTTCTGGTACTCGTGGCGGTGGCGGTGGTGGGTCTGCTACTGGTTCTGCAAACGGAGGTAATGGTGGCAATGGAGCAAGTTTCGTGGCGGGTACTGGTGGCATAGGAGAAGGAAATGGCGGGGGTGGCGGTGGGACTGGCGGTGGTGGTGCCGCCGGGCCAGGAAATGCGCCCGGTGGGGGTGGCGGGGGCGCGGCTCTCGCTGTTAATGGTGGCGCCGGCGCCGCCGGGCGCGTCGTCCTCACTTACACGGTCTCCGTCACCGTCCCGACCGTCACCACCCAAGCCGCCTCATCCATCGCCGCAACAACCGCGACCGGCAACGGTAACATTACGGCTACAGGAGGAGCGAATGCGGATTCGCGCGGCTTTGTCTACAGCACCACATCGCATGCTTTGCCTGGCAACGTCCCCACGTATTCCTCTGGATATGAGTCCGTTGTTATCACCGCCGGTGATTTTGGGACAGGTGCCTTCACGGCGACACTCAATAGCATGAATGCCGCAACCACCTACTACACCCGCGCATACGCGCATAACAGCGCGGGGTATTCATACGGCGGCGAGGTTTCGTTCACGACGTTGGCGAATCTTCCCACCGTCACGACCCAAGCCGTTTCATCTATCACCGCAACAACCGCGACTGGCAACGGCAACATCACGGCTACAGGCGGGGCTAATGCTGATACAAGAGGTTTTGTTTATGATACCGCCTCGCGTGCTTTGCCCGGCAACGTCGCGCCGGGTTCCTCTGGCTACGCGAGTTCAGCGAGCGACGCGGGAGCTTTCGGCGCAGGGGCATACACCAAAGGGCTGACTGGACTCACCGGCAGTACCACCTACTACACCCGCGCATACGCGCATAACAGCGCGGGGTATTCATACGGCGGCGAGGTTTCGTTCACGACACTAGACGCATCTCCTCCAACTCCGAACCCGATGACTTTTTCGTCCGCTCCAGCCGCGGCATCCACATCATCAATTTCCATGACTGCCACAACCGGCTCCGATTCTACTACGCCCGTAAACTATCTTTTCACTTTTAATACTTGTTCATCGAACGGCGGCACAGGAGGAGCGTCATCAAACTGGCAAACTTCAACCTCATACACAAACTCCAATCTACAAGCCAACAAGTGCTACGCCTATCAAGTTCAGGCGAGGGATTCCGTCTCTCCAACTCCAAACACCGGCACCGCTTCCGCTTCGAGTTCTATCTACACGCTTGCCAATACTCCCGGAACAGCAACCTTTTCATTAACAACAACTTCCACTCTCAATTTCACAAACGCCGAGAACGGCAACCCGGCATCTTCTCCCACAACCCAGTTCGCCGTCTTCACTTCATCGACGAGTCCGAGCGACCCCAACTGGCAGGGTTTTTGGGTGACATCTGTCGGAGCTACGAGCACGGCGGCCGTTTGGATGTCGGATGCCACGCTCGATACTCTGCAAATAAAAAATCTTCAATCAAACGCCACCTACGCGTTCAAAGTTAAATCGAGAAACCAGGATT
Source organism: Candidatus Liptonbacteria bacterium (assembly GCA_016204335.1). Classification (GTDB taxonomy): domain Bacteria; phylum Patescibacteriota; class Minisyncoccia; order UBA6257; family 2-01-FULL-56-20; genus JACQKU01. Next base: position 52,117 of record JACQKU010000011.1, on the reverse strand, counting down.
TGATTGAGACGGCATTGAACGCGGCGGGAAGCGGGATGACCGTGCCTGGAACTCCGGGAACTCCCGCCTATGAGAATGTTTCCGCGGTATCACTTACCGTAAACTGGGCCGCGCCTGCCGGAGGCGCAACTTCGTATAAAGTCGAAAGAGCCACTTCGAGCCAGGTTTTCGCGCAGATCGCCTCCGGCATAACGAACACCTCCACGAACGACAGCGGGCTTGCGCCCGGAACGACATACTACTACCGCATACGCGCCACGAACGCTTCCGGCGACGGGCCGTATAGCGCGAGTTCCAGCGTGACGACCAGCGCGGCAAGCAGCCCGCCGAACCCGCCTTCACAGGACTCTCCAGCAAACGACTCGCAAAACTTAAGCGTCTTGCCGGTTTTTAAAATGACGGCTACAGACATTAATTCGGATAATCTGCAATATAAAGTGACGATTTATTCGAATTCCGCGTGTACCGCCGTTTTTCAAACAAACGACCAAAGCGTATCGCAAACCGGCTGGTCGGGGCAGAACGCGACATGCGTGAGCGCGAACGACTGCTACGCTTCTGGCGCGCAGGGGACTTACACGGCGCAAAACGCCTTGAGCCAGAACACGACGTATTACTGGAAGGCCTCGGCAAAGGACCCCGCAGGGTTCAATACTTTCACGGATTCCGGAACGTGCAACGGTTTCACGACAACCTCCGGCGCCTTTACGACGGATTCGGGAAGCTGGAGCGTTTCCGCGAGCCGGCTTGCGGTGACGCCCGCTTCCGGTTCTTCGGCGCAGATTCACGTTGCAGGCCAGAACCGGACGAACGGGGTAATTGAGTTTAAAATGAAAGCGAGCGCGGTTGGAGCAAGCGCGGGAAAAAACGGCGGTGTTTTGCGCGCGGATAGCGGCGCGAACAAATATCATATTGCGGGCGGCGATTTCCAAAACGGCGCGGAATTAATCGGCAAGACAATTTCCTCTTCATACGGAACGATTATCTCTTCGGCGTTTACATTTGCCGCGGACACTTTTTACCAGTTCCGCGGCTATATTTCCGGCACATCGCTCCAGTCGTGGGTCAACGGCGGCGCGGCGCTTTCCACCGCGGATTTCTCGCTTTCCGAAGCGGGATTTTTGGGGCTTGCGGCATCGTCCGCCGCCGGCGGCGTCACTATGACATACGACAATTTCGCGTTTTACAGCTCGCCGATTATTACGTTGAACGGCTTGCCGGCAGGCGGTTCGTGGGCGGTTCGGAACAGCGCCGGCACGGTCATCTCTTGCGGAACCCTTTCAACGTTGGACATCTCCGCTTATTCGGGGCAAGTGCCGGTCGATTACGATTCCGGCGGCGGGAGCGTTGCAGTATGGGCAGGGAACTCAACCTGCGCCGGAACGCCGACTGCGACATATCCTTCAAGCAACTTGGCGGCGGACATATTCGGCGGCGATGTTTATTCCTACAATCCTTTGGCGAGCAACAACGGGACGGTCGTGGCCACTTCCACAATCACGATTAATGCCGTGGGATTGGTACAGTAGGGAATAACGGGCGGAATAACAGCAATATAATTATCAAAGCAATGAGAAAATTTCCGTGTTCTGAAAAAGGCCAGTCCCTTGTCGAGATTCTTATTGCCTTGGCGGTCGGTTCGATTTTTATAATCGGCGCGACAAGCATCATTATTCCCTCACTGCGTTCAAATGCACAGGCAAATAGAATTCAGGTCGGCGCCGCAATCGGAAAGGAACTTCTGGAAAACGTCCGTGTTTCGAGCGAGGCCGATTGGCGCATTATTTATGATTTGAACAAAGGGCAGTCCAATCGCTATCATCTTACCACCAGCACATCGCCGTTTGCCGCCGTGGCAGGCGAAGAGACAATAGCTGTTTCAACCACGACCTACACGCGCTATTTTTACATAAACAACGTCGGCCGCGACGCAAGCGGCAATATTATCTCAACCGGAGGCGTCGACGACCCTTCGACTCAAAAAATTACGGTAGTTTACGGTTGGCAGAATGGAACGACAAGCAGCATTCAGACGTATCTGACTCGTTTTATGAATAATGCGTTCAGCCAAACCGACTGGTCGGGCGGCCCCGGGCAGGACGGGCCGGCAAGCACCGTTAATAATCAATTCTCAACGTCTTCTCAGATTAATTACTCAACGACTACCGGCTCGATTGTAATACAGTTCTAGTTATTGGCAGTAAGTAGCAGGCAGTAAGCAGTATGCGCAAAAAATCTTTTTTCAAAAATTCTTTCGGCATCGCGTTCTTGCTCGTTGTCGCTACGCTGAATATTTTTATTCTTGCGAATGTTGCCGAGTCCGCGACCAACATAAGCGCCACGACAACCGCCCACTGGGCTTGGAACGACCTTGTCGGCTGGATGGATTTTTACAACACCCAGTCGATAACAGTCGGTCCGCAAAATTTAACCGGCTATGCGAGTTCTTCGGTGGGCGATATTTCTCTTGACTGCCATACTACGAGAAACGGAGACATTTGTTCCCAGGGCAACGGCAATTATCAGGTGACGAATGATTTTATTGGGAATCTTTCGGGTTGGGGCTGGAATGACCAGTACGGCTGGATAAGTTTCGACTGCAACAACAATAGCGGTTGCGGCCAGTCGAACTATCGGGCGTATATTGACGGAGGCGGCAATTTTCAGAATTACGCTTGGAATGACGCGATGGGTTGGCTCAGTTTCAACTGCGATAATGTCGGGGGTTGCGCCGCATCCAATTTCAGAGTGCTTTCCAGTTGGACGGCTACCACGACAACCGGCTATCTTGATTCGAGCACATACGACACAGGCGCGACGAACGGCGCCCAGCTTAATTCCGTATTGTGGCGCGGCAATTTGCCGTCCGGCACCGCGGTTCGTTTCCAGTTCGCGACAAGCAATGCTTCAAGCGGTCCGTGGACGTTTGTGGGCGCGGACGGAACCAGCGGCACATATTACAATACCGGCCCGGACCTTTCTTTGCGGCTCGATTATACTCTCCATAATAACCGCCGCTATTTCCGGTATCGGGTGACGCTCGTTTCCGATTACGCGCAACAACTGACCCCGCGCGTTGACGATGTCATCGTCAATTGGAGCCCCTAATGTAGAAGCGAAATGGCGCGAAACTAAGCGCGAATATATGCGAAAATGAACTGGTATGGTATTATTTCAAATAAAGCAGAGCAAATGTCAAAATTTGTTTCAACCAGTAAAAAGAAATTCGCAAAATTTCGCAGAAATATTCGCACCCTTTCGCTTCTATATCCCCGAAGGGGGCAGGCCGTCCTCTCTTTTGTATTTTTGATTGGCGTGATTATTGTTTCGATAGGAGCCACACTTGCGTTTCTTGCGGCGAGTTTTTTGAATTCCGGCTACGGGTTTCAGGCGGCAAACCGGGCGCTGGCGCTCGCTTCGGCGGGCGCCGAAGACGGATTGATGCAGTTGGCGCGGAACAAAGATTTCTTCGCCGCGACGCCATACTCGGTTCCGGTTGGCAGCGATTCGGCAAGCGTTACCGTAAATCAGAACGCTCCGGTATCGGGCCAGGCAACCATTGTGTCGAGCGCCACAGTATTCTTTCGGCAAAGGAAAATTCAGGTTATTGTTTCAATAAACGGCGCTACGAGCAAGGTCGATGTTATGTCGTGGCGATTACTGGTTCTTTAAACGTCAAGTTCTGTTTAAACAGATTAGTTGCGGTCGCTTTGAGCGAACGTTCTCTAAGGGGATGAATCCCGTTATGCGCAAGCAGACATTATATAATTTATAAAAATATGCTTTATCGCATCTCTAACAAGATAGATATAAAAATTCCGATACAGGTAAAAAATATATCGGAGAAAATATTATCGTTCCTGCAAGCGAGAACGAAAATCGGAGGCCTTGAGATTTCCGACACGGCGCTTCGCTTCGCCTATTTCAAAGACAAAGCGCTCCATGTGGCGGGTATTCGTCTGCCGCCCGGAATTATTGAGAGCGGAGAAGTGAAAAACCGGGAACAGCTGGTTGAAGCATTAAGAAGTTTACGCGAACAAATTTCCGCCGATTTTCATCAAGGAAAACTTATCAATGTGGTCGCGACGTTGAGTTCTACGCGTATTTATATCCAGGCGTTCACCCTGCCGCTGATTGAGGGAGAGAACCTTGAAGAGGCGGTTCGGCTGAATATCAAGATGATTTCCCCCATTGAACTCTCGCAGGCGTATTCCGGCTGGCAGCCCGTCGACAGGAATCAAAGCGAGTCGAAGCTTGAGATTTTAACCGCGTTTGCGAATAAAACGTTCGTTGACCGGACAAGCGGTTTATTGAAAGAGGCCGGATTCTTTCCGATTGCAATGGAAACGGGAGCATTGTCTCTCGTCCGTTTGTTGCGCGAACAGGGGGCTGGATTCGAACCAGACAAGTTTTATCTCCTGGCTAGCATTGATAATCGCGGACTCCAGTTTTTAATTATCCGGCGGGGACAGCTTCATTTCGAGTATTTTAATTCATGGAAAGATATTCAGGGAGACACTAAGCAGATTTCTTGGCAGGATTTCGAAGCGGCTGTCAAGCGGAATCTTCATCAAGTTCTTAATTTTTACGGTAGCCAGTGGCCCGAACCGCTTACGGGAGCGTTTCTTTTGACAAACAGCTTTGCAGAAGAGATTTCCAAAATTATAAAGGAAAATTTTTCCTTGGCCGTAAGAGAACTGAAATTAAAACTCGACCAGCCGGTCGGAAGGGAATTGTTTGAGGTCGTCGGGGGCGCGCTCCGGGCCGATATACCCCGTTCCAAAGACCGCGACATCAATCTTCTCGGCATCACGGTTCAGGAGGAATTCCGCCGGCTGCAGATAATGGATTTTTTGAAATTCTGGGAACTATTGGCGCCCTCTTTGCTGGGTATTCTTCTTGCTGCGCTTGTCATATCGTATTTGTCTTTGGTTAACCTGCGTAATTCCTTGGAGTCGCAATCGTCTTTTTCCATGAACGAAAAACGGACGGAGGAGATAGGTTCTCTCAAAAGCCAAATAGACGAATTCAATCGTTTGGTTTCGTTCGTTTCTTCCACTCAGGGTTCGTTGAAGCCTAAGACGCTTCTTGCCGATAAAATCGGTTCATTGATGAACTCCGGCGGGCTGACACTCGACAGGTTGCATCTCCAGGCGGGCGGCCTGCCGGCGGTATTGAGCGGCGGGGTAAAATCGCGGGATATATTGTTGAATTTTAAAAACGCCTTGGCGGCGGACCCTGCGTTCGATTCGGTCAATCTTCCGCTTTCGGATATCCAGCCGAAAAACGAAGGGTTATCTTTCATCGTAAACTTTGCGTTAAAGAAGTAAATCCTAATTCTCGTTGCGCTTGAGCCGAGCCGCTATGACGCGTCATAGCGGCTCGCTGGGCGATTACCGCCGACCATTGCTTTATTATTGAAGGCGCATCGCGTTATCATTATTCGAAAAATTTCTTTTGAATATCCCGAAACGTCGAATCAAGTATTTTTTCGTCCGCACGGCTTATTTTTTTGAGCACAATCTCGCTCGCTTTCGCTCGCGTCGCGGATTCTCGCAGATTACTACGCAGATTCTCGCTGATATCGTTTTTTAATCTGCGTTTATCAGCGGCCGGAGGGCGGATGCCGATTCGAATTCTCCAGAATTTTTTTGTTTTCAACTTCCGGATGATTGACTCTGCTCCGCGATGCCCTCCGGCTCCGCGGCCGAAAGAAATTTTGTAACTGCCCAGTTCGATATCGCTGTCATCGTGGATGACGAGGAGTTCTTCCGGCCCGGCGTTAAAAAATTTTAACGCCGCCTGAACCGCCGCGCCGCTTTCGTTCATAAAAAGAAGCGGTCTCGCGAAAACGGCATATTCCGTTTTCAGATACTCGAAATTTTTCGGCGCGGTTGGCTTCCGAAATTTGGCGTCCGGCAACAGAAACAATGTTTTTAAAAGCCAGTCGGCGAACAACCTTCCCGCATTATGGTAGGTATTTTCGTATGCTTTTTCCGGATTGCCCAATCCGATAAGAAGCTTGATGTCCGAAAGTTCTTTGGTCATTGGGATGCGAAATCAGGAATCAACGCGAAAATACGAATTTTCCAAAAACCGGTTCGCGAATTTTTTGTGCGGTTTCGCTTACGGATATCATTCGCATATTCGCAAAATTTCGTAATTTCGAAGCTCCTACTTGAATTCCTTATTTTACTAGTATACAATGAAGCCCATTATGAGACAATTTCTCGCGTCGTTTCTTGAAGTAATCGAAGTGGTTGTGGTCGCGTTCGGAGCGGTGTTTCTTATCCGAAGTTTTCTTGTACAGCCGTTTTTGGTGAGCGGGTCGAGCATGATTCCGAATTTCTCTGACGGCGACTATCTTTTGGTCGATGAAGTGACGTATCGTTTCCGGCAACCGGAAAGAGGAGAAGTCATCGTATTCCGTTATCCAAAATACGAATCAGCTCCGCAATATTTTATAAAAAGAATTGTCGGATTGTCGGGAGAGCGGATTAAACTAAAAGGGGGCCGCGTGACGGTTTTCAATAAAGAACATCCCGATGGCCTTGCGCTCGACGAGAAGTATCTCCCCGGAGGAACGAATACCGCGGGAGAAGGAGAGTTTCAAATACCGGACGGCAGCTATTTTGTTTTGGGAGATAACCGCGCTTACAGTTTTGATTCGAGAAATTGGGGAGTGCTGAAAGCCGGAGAAATTGTGGGGTTGGTTCAATTCCGGCTTTGGCCGCCGAGTTCGCTTCAAGTGTTCGCCGCGCCGTCGTATTAGAAAAATATAGATGCCAATATACAAATGCATGCGAATGATACGAATAATGCGAATTCGTATCTATTTGTATCATTAGTAAAATTTGTATATTAGTATCATCTTACAATTACAAATGAGAAAAAAAATTAAAAGTAAAAACAAGAAAATTTCCAAAGAAGAGCTTCGCGCGCCGAGGGGAATGCGGGACATACTGCCTTCCGAGCAAATTTGGTGGGACAAAATTTCGAAAGAAGTGAACGAGCTCGCCGGATTTTACAATTTCAACCGCATCGAGACGCCTATTTTGGAATACGCGTCGGTTTTTGAACGCGGCGTTGGGGAAGAGACCGATATGGTTGGAAAAGAAATGTATTTTGTGAAAAGCAAGGGCGAAGACCGTCTGGTGCTTCGGCCGGAAGGCACGTCTCCCATTGCAAGAGCGTATCTCGAACACCATCTCGGCAGAACCGCTTCGCTGCAAAAATTTTTTTATCGGGGACCGATGTTCAGGCACGAACGTCCCCAGGCCGGCAGGTTTCGGCAATTCACGCAAATCGGATTCGAGGTAATGGGCGGCTCGAATGACCCGATTTACGATGCCGAGATAATTTTGCTGTGCGACCGGCTTCTGAAAAATCTCAAAATCAAGAATATCGTTTTAAAAATCAATTCTATCGGATGCCGAATCTGCCGTCCGAATTATAAGCGGCATCTTCAAAGTTATTACAAAAACAAGGAGAAAAAACTTTGCACGGACTGCCAGCGCCGTCTGAAGACAAACCCGCTTCGATTGCTCGATTGCAAACACGATAACTGCCAGCAATTCAAAGCGGATGCGCCGAATTTTCTCGACAAGCTTTGCAACGGCTGCAGTTCCCATTTCAAAAGCGTTCTCGAATATCTCGAGGAACTGAAGATGCCGTATTCGATAGACAGCGCGCTGGTGCGCGGCCTCGATTACTATAATCGCACGGTGTTTGAATTTTTCGTGGAGGGGCCCGGCTCGGAGTTCGGCGCGCTTCCTGCCGGAGGAAGATACGATTATCTCATCGAGATGCTCGGGGGCAGGATGACTCCCGCAATCGGCGCCGCAGTGGGCATCGAGCGGCTGATTTCCGTAATGAAAGCGCAGGGGCTTGAGGCGCCGCCGAGAGTCCATAAAAAAGTGTTTCTTATTCATGTCGGCGAACTCGCCAAGAAAAAATCTTTGAATCTTCTCGAATCATTGCGCTCGGCGGGGATTTCCGCGACTGAAGCGCTTGGACGCGATTCGCTGAAAACTCAATTGCGTCTCGCTGACCGCGAAGGCGCGCGGCTTGCGTTGATTTTCGGCCAAAAAGAAATTTTCGAACAGAGCATCATCATACGCGATTTGGAGACCCACTTGCAGGAAAGCGTCCGCATAGATACAATCGTCGATGAAGTCAGGAAGCGACTAAAGAGTCATTAAAAGCGCGCCTTGAAAATTGCTTTTGGAAATTGGAAAATAGTAATAGAAATTAGAAACTGGAAAATAGAAAATCAATTAATTTCTAATTTCCATTTTACATTACCAATATCTATTTTCTAACAACCAATTTCTAAAATTATGGACTGCCTCTTTTGCAAAATCGGCAATAAGGAGATTCCGTCAGAAATCATTTATGAGGATGACGGCGCGTTCGCGATACTTGATATTCATCCGATTGCCCTTGGGCACAGCATGGTAATGCCGAAGAAACACGCCGAAACCATTCTTGATTTGGGAGAAGGCGAACTTGCGCCGCTCTTTTCCGCAGTCAGGAATGTGACGAAATTATTGCAGAAGGTTCTTGCGCCGGATGGATTTACAATCGGCATCAATCAGGGCAAAGCGAGCGGCCAGACCATTGAGCATTTTCATATTCATATCATTCCGCGATTTCAAAATGACGGCGGCGGTTCAATCCATTCAGTGGTCGATAATCAGCCGAAAGAAACAATCCGTGAAATTGCAGAACGTATAAAGAAAATCAAAAATTAAAAATCAAAGTTCAAAATGACAATGTAAAATTCAAAATTTTTACATTTTTATCTGTCATTTTCCATTTTGATATTTGCATTTTAACATGGCAGCCATACAATCAAGAAAACGAGAAGGTGAATCAGGGAGCACTCTTCTGTACCGGTTTTCAAAACGGGTGAAACAGAGCGGCGTCGTGAAAGAATTCAGAAAAAGAAGGTTCCGCACCCGACCAACCAGCAAACGGAGGATGCGGGTCTCAGCCCTTCACCGCACGAAGAAGAAAGCGGAGCGGGAACGGCTCAGGAAGTTGGGGCTGTTGTAAAACGCGATCCGAAGCTACTAATGCATCCGAATGATACGAATAAAAAATTAAGAATTCGGGGCATTCGGGTTAATTCGGATTTTTCGGATCGGTCTATACTATGGAAGGACTTAAAGAAAAACTGACGCAGGATTTGAAAGAGGCAATGAAAGCCGGCATGAAAGAAAAAACCGACGTAGTGCGGTTTTTACTCGCCCAGATTCAAAATCGCGAAATCGAAAAAAGAAGCACCGGCCAGGCGCCGACGCTTACCGGCGAAGAAGTGGTCGAAACGCTTCAGAAAGAAGTTAAAAAAAGGAGAGAAGCAATCGAGCTTTTCAAAAAAGGCGGGCGTCCCGAGTTGGTTCAGAAAGAAGAGCTGGAACTCGCGCTTATAACAGGATATCTGCCGCCGGAAATGAGCCGCGAAGAACTGGAGAAAATCATCGGCGACTTGAAAAATCAGGGTTTTAACGATTTCAATTCGCTGATGAAAGAAGCGATGAAAAAAGTAAAAGGAAAAGCAGACGGCAAACTCGTGAGCGAAATCGTGAAAGAAAAATTATGAACATAGAGGGTAAGCGCTATCCAGGAGTCGGTGTCGCCGTTATTGTTCTCAAAGAAGGAAAAGTTCTCGTTGGCAAACGAATGAGCGGCACCGGAAATGGAACTTGGTGTTTGCCCGGCGGAAAACTGGAATTCGGCGAATCTTGGGAAGAATGCGCCAGAAGAGAACTTAAAGAAGAGACCGGATTAGAAGTTGAAAATCTTTCTTTCGCTTATGTCACTAACGACATTACACCGGAGTACAACAATACGCATTACATCACCATTTTTATGAAAGGAGAATATGCCGGCGGCGAAGTCAGCGTGAACGAGCCGGACAAAATCGCGGAATTTCAATGGTCAGAATGGGAAAGCATACCCGAGCCGAGATTCATTCCACTCGCAAATCTTTTCAAAGCCGGGTACAAACCATTTTAACAATATGAGGCGAAAGAACTTTCAACTGGAAAAAAAACTTCGGAAAGTTTCCGAAAATATCCTAAAAACCGTTGACCTCCGCAAAACAGTCCGTAAGAAAGCGGACATTTTTTTATTGCCCCATAAAGAAATGCTGCGGTTGAAGAAAAAATTCCTGCCCAGTGAAAAAGGACCTCCGAATGTTCTCGCGTTTCCGGAGCCGAAACACTGGCCTCAACCCGAAAAAAGAGGGATAAAACTGGGCGAAATCTATCTCAATTTGGACCTTGCGAAGGGCGATATCCGAGAGCTGTCTCGCCTTCTCATACACGGCGTTTTGCACCTTTTGGGCTATCACCACAAGAAAAAAAGTGATAGAATGAAAATGGAAAAATTGGAAAAGAATGTAATTAGGAAATTAGGTTATTGAGTTATTGTGGGATTTTCCGGATCATCAATAATAACCCAATAACTTAATAACTAAATTTCTAACTATTATTATGAACTACATCGTCGGCCTCGACATCGGAACTTCGATGATAAAAGCCGCGGTTGCAGAGGTTCGGAACAACCGGCCTGTTCTCCGCGCGGTGTTTAAAGAGCCCTCGGTGGGATTGAGAAGAGGCGCGGTCATTGAAATAGGAGAGGTTTCACCTGCAATAGGGAGGCTTCTTGGCGAGGTGAAAAAGAACCACAAATCGGCCATTAAGACGATTTACGTCAATATCGGAAGCCCGCAAGTCAAAGCGCAAAATTCGCGGGGCATAGTCGCCGTCTCGAGAGCCGACAGCGAAATTTACCGCGATGATATCGAAAAAGTCATCAGGGCGAGCCAGGCCGTCAATCTTGCTCCGAACCGAATGATTATCCACAATGTCACCCGGGAATATATTGTTGACGGGGTCAGTGACATCAACGACCCGCTCGGATTGAGCGGAAATCGTCTTGAAGTGAATTGCCTCGTTATTGACGCGTTTGCTCCGCACGTGAAAAGCGTTATGAAAGCCGTTGAAGTCGCCGGCGGCAGAATCGGCGGTTTGGTGCTGAATCCTTTGATAGCGGGCCGCGCGGCATTGAGTAAGACGCAAAAAGAATTGGGTGTCGTGTTAATCGATATCGGAGCGGGCACCACCGGCTTTTCCGTTTTCGAGGAAAATAAACTTGTCGGCACGGGCATTATTCCTTTCGGCGCAGGCAATATCACGAATGATTTGGCTGTCGGGCTCAAGATTCCGGTTGCCGCCGCCGAGAATTTGAAACTTCATTACGGATATGCCCTCGCCAAAGAGGTGAGTTCGCGGGAAACCGTCGGCCTCGAAAAATTCTCGCCGGCGGAGCATGGCGCGGTATCGCGGCGGTTCGTAGCCGAGATAATCGAGTCCCGACTTGCCGAAATCTTTGAATTCGTGAATAATGAACTGCGGGCATACGGCAAATCCGGCAAACTCGCCGGCGGAGCGGTTCTTGTCGGCGGCGGCGCCAAAATGCCAGGAATGACCGAGCTTGTAAAACAGGAGTTGAAGCTCGCGAGCCAAATCGGTTTGACGCTACGCGAGGAATGGGGGAACGAGGGCAATGATTTCGGAGACGTGTTCGAAGACCCGGAATTCGTGAACGCGCTCGGTTTGGTTCTCTGGGCATACGACCACCAGCGCCGCCAACAGCCCGTAGCCGCGTCACTCTCCAAATTTACAGAATTGTTGCGCCATTTCCTTCCGTAAGTTGATGGAGTAATCGCAAATATACAAATGAAAAATAATATACAAGTAGCGATAATATACCGATTCGTATATTTGCGTTAATTCGTATATTCGTGATTACTACCATGAAAAAAAAGTCCCATCCGAAAATTAAGATTAAGAAAGAAAAATTGGACAATTCGCCGATAGTCATCAAAGTTGTCGGCATCGGCGGCGGCGGCGGCAACGCGATATCGCGGATGAGCCGCAATTTCATCCGCGGAGTGGAATTTATCGCCATCAACACCGACCATCAGGATTTGGACCGTTGCGGAGTCCGCAGAAAAATCTATATCGGCCGCAATTTGACCCGCGGTCTCGGGACCGGAATGAACCCCGATATCGGCCGGCAGGCGGCAGAAGAAAATCGCTCGGAAATTGCCGAGGCGCTCAAAGGAGCGGACTTGGTTTTTTTGGCCGCCGGATTCGGAGGAGGAACCGGCACGGGCGCCACGCCGGTCGTGGCGGAAATCGCGAAGCAGGCAGGCGCGTTGACGCTTGCGTTTGTGACGAGACCGTTCGGCTTCGAAGGCAGCCAAAGGGACCGCATTTCTCAGGAAGGCCTTGCGAAGCTGCGGGACAGAGTGGATGCGCTGATTGTCGTTCCAAACGACCGGATTTTCAGCGTTATTTCAAAAGACACCCCGCTTTTAAAAGCGTTCGAAGCCATCGATGACGTTTTGCGGAGCGCGCTCCAGGGCATTGTGGAACTGATTGTCGCTCCGGGGATAATCAATCTGGATTTCGCCGATGTGCGGTCCATTATGGAAAACGCGGGCACTGCGATTGTCGGACTCGGCATCGCGAGCGGTCCGGAGCGGGCAACCGAAGCGGTAAAACAGTCCATCAACTCTCCGCTTATTGAAGTGAACGCGGAAGGCGCCAAAGCCATTCTTCTCGGCATTTCGGGCGGCCGCGACCTCGGGATGAACGAAGTCAGCGAAGCGGCGCGATTGGTGGCGCAGGCGGCCGACCCGGGAGCAAGAATAATTTTCGGCGCGTACCGCGACCGTAACCTCAAGCCGAATCAGATTAAAATAACGCTCATCGCTACGGGCATCAACGGAATGCTTCCGGCAAATTCCCTGTTCGGAACATATCAGACCAAGCGGGAAAGTTTTCTGATTGAAGAAAGAAACGGGGGAAGCGGTGGAAAGTTCGATGATTTGCCGGCCGCCTCGCCGAACGCGAAAGAAAAAAATTCTCCCTTGGCGAGCGACAAACCGGAACACATCGAACCAAAAAAGAAACCGCCTTTGAAACCAGACAAGGAAAGCGACATCTGGGACATCCCGACGTTTTTAAGGAGGAAGAAGAAATAAGTTTATTTCTCAACTTCCTGCGGTCGTTCCAAAACGAGCGGCTCAACATCGATTGATTCGCCTGTGATTTTCAAAATATCTTTGTCGATTTTCGAGAATTCTTTGTAAGCGGTGTTGTAGCTTGAAACCGTCTGGCTGAGATTTTTTCCGACTTTCAGCATAAAGTCGTCGTATTTCGAAAGATGGCCGGTCAGTTTTTCGATTTCCTTTTTTATCTCCTCGGTTGATTCCTGAATTTTGAACGCGCGGAGCGCCTGGAACAATACCTGAAGATACGCGGAGAACGTTGTCGGAGATACGATAATCACGTGCTTTTCGTTGTAGGCGTAGTCAATCAAGTCGCGCGTGTTTGATTTTGTCGCTCCGACCTGGTTTATGAGAAGGTCGTAATAAATCGCTTCTGACGGAATAAACATAAACGCGAGATTCACGGTTCCTTCTCCGGGTTTGATGTATTTCGCGGTTTCGTCAATCCGCGCTTTCAAATCAGCAACGAATTGTTTTTCGAGTCGTTCGCGCGCCAGAGCGTCCGATTCGTTTATCAAACGGTTGTAATTTTCCAAACTGAATTTTGAATCAACCGGCACGACCTGGTTGCCGATGAAAATGACCGCGTCTACAATCGTGCCGTCTTTGAACGGATACTGCATCTGATAATTCGACGGCGGGAAAATATTCCGTAGGATTGTTTCGAGATAATATTCGCCGAGTACGCCGCGCTGTTTCGGATTTTTCAAAATATCCTGCAGATTTTTCAGCTGGTCGGCGAAGTTGACGACCTGCTTGTTAGTTTCGTCGAGTTTTGTCAGCCGCTCCATAACTTCGCCGACTATTTTCACGCTCTGGCTGAACTGATGTTCCGTGGCGCGTCCCACGTCGCCGAGTTTTAAGTCAAGCGTCCGCGTCAGCTCGTTCAGCTGATTTTGAATAAGAAGCGAGGACTGGTCCGGTTTTTTTTCTTCGTCGCGGCGGCGCAAAGCCGACCATAGAACATAAAAACCGGCGAGTACCGCTATAAAGATTGCCGCGAGAAAAATATTTTGGGACATATTTTTCTACTCTACTGTTACAGTTCCTTTGTCTCGGGCGCGGAGGTGATTGTGGTATCCCCAACTGCCGCTCTTTGTAAAGGTGAATATCCAGCTTTGGCCCGAAGGCGCGCCATTACATTCATCGAATGTCAGATTCTCGGCATCCGGACAGTGTTGTGCCAGTGTCGTTCCGCCATACACTTCGTGCGTCGGATGTACTCCGGAAGCGACCCACATCGGCTCCGGGGACTGATTGACGAATTTGACCGTTTCTCCTTTCCGGATGGAAACGGAGGCAGGCGAAAATCCCAGGTCGGTGTAGGCGACTGTTACGATATTTGGCTTGACGGACGTGTTCTCGGTTGGGGTTGGCTGTTGAGGCGCGCTTACCGATGAAGATGCGGTTTGCGGGTTTGTTTGGCTGTCATCATATGAAGATGATGGGGTTTGGACCCCGATTCCTTCTTCTGGTGATTGCGGCTGTGGTTGAGAAGGAGTTTGAAGCAGGAAATAACCGATTGCGGCGGCTCCGAGTACTGCAATTACGATGAAAAATTTTATACGTGCTGTCATTTTATTTTTTATATTTATTCGGCCTTTTGATGCATTGTACTCGCTTCAGGCGATAGTTCAACCCCCGCACCTAATGAGGATTGTGAGTTAATAAGCTTCGCGTCGTTTTCAAATTATTATCCTCATTAGGTGCGGGGGTCAATTCTTCCTGTTGATAAATCTATTTCTATTAATCGCCCCATTTGCTAATATTGAAGCAACAATTTTAGTCCCGCGTTCCAGAATCCGAGACCAAACAATTATGAAGACCCATTACTACTGCAAAAGTTGCGATATTTATTTCTACGAAGAAAAACTGCCGAATATCAATCGAATCCATTACGAATGCGGTTTATCGGCGAGTATCATAAAACATTTTTCCGAAGCCGAGAGTCAAGAGAAAAAAGAGTGATTAAAAAATTTTTGAAACGGCTCGGGCCAGGATTTACCACCGGCGCGTCCGACGACGACCCATCGGGAATTTTAACGTATCTCCAAGGGGGCGCGATGCTCGGTTTCGGCGCGCTTTGGACCGCCCTCGCGACACTGCCGATGATGTATGGAATCCAGGAAATGTCCGGCAGAATCGGCTTGGTGACGGAGAAGGGGCTTATACGAATTATCAAAGAACGATATCCGAAATACGTTCTTTTTATTATTGCGTTCATTTCGACGGTTGTCATTACCATAAATATCGGCGCCGACCTTCTTGCTGTCGGAGTCGCCGTTCAAGGGTTGATATCGGTAAGCATGTTTCTTTTGGTGCCGCTCATTGCGGCGGTTATTATTCTCGGCGTCTTATTTTTTTCTTATCGGAAATTCGCGCGCGTTCTTATATGGCTGACACTCGCGCTTTTCTTTTATGTGCTGGCGGTTTTGTATATCAACATTGACTGGTTTGCCGCGCTCGAATCGACGCTTATTCCCAATATGGTTCTGTCGAAAAATTCCATTCTCATTCTAGCGGCGATTTTCGGCACCACCATCTCGCCGTATCTTTTTTTCTGGCAGGCAAACCAGGAGGTGGAAGAAAAAATGGAAAAAATCTCCGCCAACGGCGGAAAAGTTCAGCCGCGCGGCAAAATTATTGTTACCAAGAACGAGCTCAAAAATTTGAAAGAAGACACCTTCACGGGGATGTTTCTTTCGAATGCGGTTATGTGGTTCATTATTGCCGGCTCGGCGGAGCTCGCGAAAGCACACGGGGTTCAGGGATTCGTGACCTTCGTGGAGGCATCATCAGTTTTGAAGCCGTTGCTCGGAGGATTCGCGTATCTAGCGTTCAGCGCGGGAATTATAGGAACCGGCCTTCTTGCGATACCGGTGCTCGCCGGCAATATCGGCTATATGTTCGCGGAAATTTTCAACCTGCCCGAAGGAATGAATAAAAAATTCCACGAAGCCAAAGGATTTTATGCCGCAATCATCTCCGCAGTGGCGTTTGGAATGCTCATCAATTTTTTCCGAATTGACCCGGTGACATTACTTATCTACACCGCTGTTTTTTACACTTTCATTACGCCGCCGATTATCTACATCATTTTGAAAATCGCGAACAACCGCGCGATTATGAAAAACAGCGTCAATTCAAAAACCTCGAATATCATCGGATGGATAACATTCGCCGTTTCGCTTATTTTGCTGTTGGCGTACTGTATTACGCTTTTTAAGTAAGCGGTTAAAAAGAGAGTCGCGCGTTTTTGACTTGCCGAAGTGAAATGAATACAATAAGGGCAGAATTTTAACAAAGAAACACCTTGATACGCGATAGCCCGGAATTTTTCTTGGTTATTGCGTCTCAAGGCGTGGCATAGGATTGAAGCGCACTTCACTCTCATCGCAAGGAGAACGAGATGACACTGGGACGATGCCTGCGATACCTCATCGGAAACATAGTTCTCTTCCTGGGATTCAGTTTCACGGCGGTCGGAGTGTGTGCATTCTTGTATATTCTTGTTGTCCTTGATGCACACATCTTAAACGGTGTTTTCTATCCGCGGCGCGAGGTCGAGTTCTCCTAATGGCTGAAGATCGCCAAGAGTGCGCTCGGAACAGGGCTCTTTCTGCTCCTGTTGAGTATTCCCATTATCCACGGTTTCAGGTCGTGCTGTCAGTTCGTTGGGGACACGTGGCGACGTCTCAACTTTCGCGAGCGAGTGTGGGCAGTTGCTATCCCGGTCGCTTGTGGCTCGTTCGTGCTTCCTGTTCAAGTATCGTTGGGACCCTTTTTACCTTTCGCGATTATGGGCTTGGCGTGGGGTATAATCGTGTTGAGGCAGAAGTACCGTATCACAAGAAGGTAAGTATCAACCACCGTCAGGTATCAGCGAGAATCACTGACTGCCAGGCGGTGGTTCTTCGTTTTTAAGTAGTAATCGCAAATTCGCGTTATTTCGCCCGCATTCGCGTTATTCGCGAATACTCATAGATTTTCAGAAAAGTTTTTGTTGAGGTATTATTGTGATAAATGCCCGCCCGTATCGATATAAAATACAAAGTTCCCGATACTCGAGCCGCGGTAAAACTCCGGCATCTCGAAAGCATCGGTTTCAATGGAAATGTGAAATCCGTGGATTTGGTTGATTCGTATATCATTGACGCGAATCTTACCAGTTCGCAGTTGCAGGCGGTCGCGCGGCTTCTGGAGAATCCGCTTGTGGAACGCGCAACCGTAAATCAAAATCAGGCGCCGGCGAAATTCGACTGGGCGATAGAAGTCGGATATTTGCCGGGCGTCACCGACAATATCGGCTCGACCGCGAAAGAAACAATCGAGGATTTTTTAGGAAAAAAATTCAAAAGCGGGCAAGGAACATATTCTTCGCAGGTTTTTTTCCTTTCCGGAAAATTGTCGGAAGAGGACGCGCGTCGCGTCGCAGACACTCTGTATAATCCGCTGATTCAGCGCGCGGAGATAAAAAGTTTCAAACAATTCAAAAAAGACGGCGGCATGGGAATCAGCGCGCCGAAAGTTGCGCTCGTTTCGTCGGTGTCGGTCGGTACTGTAAACCTTGATGTTGACGACAGCGAGTTAACATGCATCGGGAAAGAGGGAATAGCGAATCCGGACGGAAGCCGCCGCGGCCCGTTGGCGCTCGACCTCGACAGTATGAAAACAATCAGGGAATATTTCCGTGGTCAAAAGCGGAAGCCGACCGACATAGAACTGGAATCGCTCGCGCAGACGTGGTCGGAACACTGCAAGCATACGATTTTCGCGAATCCCATCGATGAAATAAAAGACGGAATTTACCGCTCTTACATCAAAGCGGCGACGAATGTAATCCGCAAAAAGAAAGGCAGGCGCGATTTCTGCGTTTCGGTGTTCACCGACAACTCCGGAGCGATTGCGTTCGACGATAAGCATCTCGTCACGCACAAAGTGGAAACGCACAACGCTCCTTCGATGCTTGACCCGTTCGGCGGCGCCATCACTGGAATTCTCGGCGTGAATCGCGATACAGTCGGGTTTGGCTTGGGCGCGAAGCCGGTGGCGAATGTCTACGGATTTTGCTTCGCTTGCCCCGAGCCGCGTCGAGGGGCCGACCCGCGCGACCCATTCGATTCCACTCAGGGTCGCCCTGAGCCCGGTCGAACGGGCGACAAAAGCGTTTTTTACCGCGACGCGGAACGGAAGGAAAAAATTCTCTCGGCGCGGCGCATTATGGAAGGCGTAATTCAAGGAGTGAATGTCGGCGGCAATTGCTCGGGCATTCCGACGCCGCAGGGATTTATGCTGTTCGACAAAAGGTATCGCGGAAAACCGCTCGTGTTCGCGGGAACCGTCGGTTTGATTCCGCGGACCGTGGCCGGAAAACCGTCGCATAAAAAACAAGCCAAGCCCGGCGACTATATCGTGATGGTCGGAGGCCGTGTCGGCCAAGACGGCATTCACGGAGCGACATTTTCTTCCGAGGCGATTGATTCGGGAAGCCCGGCGACCGCGGTGCAAATCGGCGACCCAATCACGCAGAAAAAATTGAGCGACGCGATTGTGAAAGAAGCGCGGGATAAAAAATTGTATAACAGCATCACGGATAACGGCGCCGGCGGCCTTTCGTGTTCGGTGGCGGAGATGGCGCGCGAATCGAACGGATGCGAAGTCGCTCTCGATAAAGTCCCGTTGAAGTATCCGGGACTCGCGCCGTGGCAAATATGGATTTCCGAATCGCAGGAGCGGATGACGCTCGCCGTGCCGAAAAATAAATGGGCGGCGCTTCATTCGCTATTGGAAAAGCGGGGAGTGGAAGCGACTGTTATCGGCAGATTTACTTCATCGGGAAAGTGCGCGGTGAACTATCGCGGAAAGAAAATAATGGACTTGGATTTGGGGTTTTTGCACGACGGCTGGCCCCGCCGCCACCTCGCCACCAAAGAAACACATCCTTATAAACTGGAGTTTGTTGGTATGTCAGCGGCTGAAACAGAATCGCGCGACCTTTCGCTCGCAATCAAAAATATGCTTGCGCGCCCGAATATCGCGAGTTACGAATTTTTATCGATGCAATACGACCATGAAGTGCAGGCAGGTTCCGTTTTGAAGCCGCTCCAGGGCAAAGGCAGAGTGAACGGGGACGCGTCGGCCGTGCGGCCGCTTTTGGATTCAAAAAAAGCGATTGTTCTTTCTTCCGGCGCCGCTCCTTCATATTCTGAAATCGATTCGTACAAAATGGCGGCATGCGCGATTGATACGGCGATTCGGAGCGCTGTCGCGGCGGGCGCCGACCCGGATTATATCGCGCTTCTCGACAATTTTTGCTGGTGCAGTTCGAACGAGCCGGAGCGGCTATATCAGCTCAAGCGCGCCGCGCAGGCATGTTACGACTATGCGGTCGCTTATGAAACGCCGTTCATTTCCGGCAAGGATTCGATGTTCAACGATTTCAAAGGATATGACGAAGATGGCAAGCCGGTAAAAATTTCAGTGCCGCCGACGCTCCTTATTTCCGCTATCGGCGTGGTGCCTGACGCCGAAAAAACGGTATCGCTCGACGCAAAATGCCCGGGCGATTTGGTGTACGCGCTCGGTAATACGTACGACGAGATGGCAGGAAGTGAATATGCATCACTTATAGACGACAAAAAACATTCTAATATTCTGCAGAATGTTAGAATGTCGTTTTGCGACAGTTTGGTGCCGTGCGTGGATGCGGCGAAAAACAGAAAACTCTATCGGGCGTTTTCGAAATGCGTCCGCGAAGGGATTGTCGCTTCCGCAATCAGTGTTTCGAAAGGAGGGTTGGCGGTCGCGTTGTGCAAGACCGCGATGGGAGGAAAACTCGGGTTTGATGTATCGCTCAAAAAACTGCCCGGAAAATTTTCGAATGACACTACGGCTCTTTTTTCCGAGAGCCAGGGGAGAATTATCGCGACAGTCGCGCCGGAAAATATGCGGAAATTCGAGAAATTAATGACCGGAACGAGCTTTGCGAAAATCGGCTCGGTCGTGAAACAGGAAAAAATCGTGATACGAAGGAAAAAGAAAAATATGAAACTGCCGCTTCCCGAAATTCTTGCCGCATACAAATCAACATTTGCGAATTACTAAATTACTTAATAACTCAATTATTTAATACCATGCTTATTCCTCGCGTAATCGTTCTATCCGGCTACGGCCTCAACTGCGAAGAAGAAACGAAGTTCGCGTTTGAACTGGCGGGCGCGAAAGCGGACATCGTTCACATAAACGACCTTGCGGCGGAAAAAAGCAGATTGAAAAAATACCAGATTCTCTCGATTCCCGGAGGATTTTCGTATGGAGACGATACGGGCTCGGGAAAAGCGTATGCCAATAAACTGAAAAATCATCTCAAAGCAGAACTCGATGAGTTTATAAATCAGGACCGGCTCGTAGTCGGAATATGCAACGGATTCCAGATTTTAACCAATCTCGGATTTTTGCCGGGTGCGCTTCTGCCGAATACATCCGCGCGCTACACAAACAGATGGGTTGATTTGAAAATGGCTGGCGAAAGTCCGTGGACGCAAGGCATCAGGACGCTTTCCGCTCCAATTGCCCACGGTGAGGGCAGA
Organism: Candidatus Liptonbacteria bacterium; assembly: GCA_016204335.1. Lineage (GTDB taxonomy): Bacteria > Patescibacteriota > Minisyncoccia > UBA6257 > 2-01-FULL-56-20 > JACQKU01. The sequence goes on along the minus strand of JACQKU010000011.1, from coordinate 31,441 downwards.
TACTTCGCGGACGAAAAAATCCTCGCGTCGCTCAAGAAGAACAACTCGGTCGCGGCTACATATGTAAAAGGCGAAATGTGCGAATATCAGGATTTGCCGCCGAATCCGAACGGCGCCTTAAAAAATATCGCCGCGATAACCGCGAAAGAAGGCAGGATTCTCGGCATGATGCCGCATCCGGAGCGCGCGATGTTTTTCACGCAACTGCCGCATTGGCAATATTTTAAAGAAAAAATGGGGCGAGAAGGCGTGAAATTGCCTCAATATGCTACCGGCTTGGAGATTTTCAAAAACGGCGTAAGATATTTTAAATAAATGGAAAAGAGAATTGATATTTGCGCCGCGATAAGAGAGAAAGTATCCGATTTTGTCGCGGAACTTTTGAAACAGCAAAGAGAATGGTCAGAAACGGATTTTCGCGATGCGTTAGGGAAAAAGCTTGCAGCGGACACTTCGCTCTGGCCTGCCGGCTGGTACGATCCGCCCCCAAGAGGAATCTCTTCGCTTTTCAGCGCGCCTGGCGATTATAGAAGATTGCAATACGATACGCTGCGCAAAGAAGAATTTTGGCCAGCATCAGGCAAGGTATTGCAAAAGGGAAGCGCCGGTATGTTATATGCATCTCCGGTTGATCGTGTATCAGGCATTATCGGCGATTGGGGTATGACGATCTATTTGGGTGACGATCCAGCGGTGTGCGCGCATTTCAGAAATTGTCTTGAAGCGATGGAAGAAGGGCTTGAGCATATCAAGCCAAGAATGCAATTCCGTGAGATTCACGATACTGCCCAAACAATTTTCAAGAAGCGTCATTTAACAAATGCCCGAACACTCACACTTACCGACCGAACCGGAACAAATCTCGGACATACGATTCCATGGACTTACGAAGATCCAACGAATGATGAATTGAATATAATATGGGGAAATGATTTTGACGCGCTGAAAAATACCATCAGCCACAAGCGCATCAATGTGAACCGACAGGAAACTTTCATTATTTCGGAGACAATCGCGTTTACGTTCGAGGCTCGCCTCGAAGATTCGGAGAATCTCCATTTGCCCAACGTGTTTTTTCATTACATTGTTATGTTTAGAGAAGACCATAAAATAATACTTGCCAATTTCAATAACGTTTTCGAAGCGGTCGGAATAGACTATTTAAAGAGCAAGTATTAAAATAACCACCATGGAAACTTCGGAAAAGCCCCAGGTCGGAATTATTATGGGTTCGGATTCGGATTTGCCGGTAATGCAGGACGCCGTAAAACAGCTTGAAGCGTTCGGCGTGCCGTACGAAATTACCGTGGTGTCCGCGCACAGGACGCCGGACCGCGCCGCGGAATACGCGAAAACCGCGATAGAACGTGGTTTGAAAGTCATTATTGCCGCCGCCGGTGGCGCGGCTCATTTGGCGGGAGTGACGGCGGCGATGACGACGCTTCCAGTAATAGGTGTGCCTATAAAAACAGAAACTTTAAATGGCATGGATTCGCTTTATTCAACTGTCCAAATGCCGCCCGGAGTTCCGGTCGCGACCGTCGCCATCAACGGCGCGAAAAACGCGGCGATTCTCGCGGTACAGATTCTTGCGATTGCGGATGAAAGCTTAAAGCAGAAACTCGTCCAGTATAAAAAGGATTTGAACGACAAGGTGCTCGAGAAAGCGAAGAAAATGGAAGGTGGGCAAATATGAAATTTCTGCTTACGTCAGGAGGCATTACGAATAAGTCGATTGCCAAAGCTCTTTTTCAATTGGTCGGCAAGAAGCCCAGGAACACAACTCTCGTTTTTATTCCAACCGCGGCGAATGTTGAAAAAGGCGATAAGGGTTGGGTGATTGACGACCTCATCAATCTTAAAAAGCAAAATTTTAAATCCATCGATATCGTGGATATTTCGGCGTTGCCCCGGAAATTATGGGAACCGCGATTGCGCGCCGCGGACATCCTTTTATTTTCCGGAGGAAATACATTTCACTTGATGTATTGGCTCAAAAAATCCGGCCTCGCAAAGCTTTTGCCCGACCTGCTTAAAACGAGAGTGTATGCCGGCATCAGCGCGGGCAGCGTTGTGACGACAAAAAATCTCGAACTCAGCGAGTCAAAGAAACTTTATTATGAAGATATAAAAGGGATTCAAGACGAAAAAGGACTCGGCTTTTTCAGTTTTTATCTGCGTCCCCATCTTAATTCATCCTACTTTCCTAAAATAAACCGCAAATTCCTTGAGGAAACGGCGAAAAAATTGAAAGACCCGATTTATGCGCTTGACGACCAGTCCGCGCTCAAAATTCAAAACGGAAAGATTGAAGTAATCAGCGAAGGAAAGTGGCTTAAAATCTAATGGATAAATCAACAATCGAAAATCACATAAACGACGTTTTGGAGAAAACCGACTTCTCGGAACTCGGCGAGCGGAAGCAGGGCAAAGTTCGCGACGTGTACGTCCAAGACGACAAGTTGATTCTCGTCGCGACCGACCGTTATTCCGCGTTCGACAGAAATCTGGCGCTCATTCCGTTTAAGGGACAAGTGCTTACCGAAATAAGCAAATTTTGGTTCGAGAAAACCGAAAATATAATCCGGAATCATATTTTGGATTTTCCGGACCCGAATGCGATGGTGGTTAAAAAATGCGATGTGGTTCCGGTTGAGGTAATCGTGCGGGGATACATCTCCGGTGTGACCGCGACATCTACTTGGACGCTTTATCAAAAAGGAGAGAGAAAATTTGGAGGCGTGACGTTGCCCGAAGGGATGAAAAAAAATCAGAAATTTGCCCATCCTATCATCACGCCGACGACGAAATTCGAGGCGCACGACCGGCCGCTAACGAAAGAGGAAATTGTGAATAGCGGAATGGTAAATGAATTATTGTGGAAAGAAATTGAGGAAGTCGCGATAAAACTTTTCACACGTGGCCAGGAAATCGCGCTCCAGCGAGGATTGATTCTTGTGGACACGAAATATGAATTTGGAACCGACTCTGAAGGCAAGCTTATGCTGATTGACGAAATACATACGCCCGATTCTTCCCGTTATTGGCAGGCGGAAAGTTATGAGTCCCGCATCGCGCAGGGACAGGAGCCGGAAAATTTTGATAAAGAATTTCTCCGCATTTGGTTTAAAGAACACTGCGACCCGTATAAAGACGGAGTATTGCCTGAAGCCCCGCGCGAAATGGTGGTAGAATTATCTAGCCGTTATATCCGGATTTTCGAGCAACTGACCGGCAACGAGTTCGGGGCGGATTTTTCGATACCGGTTTTAGAAAGAATACGGAAAAATCTCGCGGCGTACGCAATAACTTAATATCTTTTATTATGAATTTTCTCGAATCAATAAGCCCGATTGACGGGCGATATAGGGAATATACGGAACCGCTCGCGAAGATTTTCAGCGAGGCGGGAATGATGCGCTATCGGCTTTTTGTCGAAGCGGAATATCTTATCGCGCTGTCCGAGCATCCCGACATCGGCCCTCACACCAAAAATTTTGGTGAGCGGGCAGGCCTCCGCGATTTTTCCGAAGAGGAAAAATCATTGATTCGAAATCTTTCCGAACTTACGCTCGAGAATGCAAAAATCATAAAAGACATCGAGCGAGCGGGATATAAAAATATCAAAGCCACGGACCACGATGTGAAAGCGATAGAATATTTTATGCGCGACCAGTTGGAGAATACTTCTCTCAAGGACTGCCTTGAATGGATTCATTTCGCGCTTACTTCGGAAGACATTGATAATCTTGCCTACGGGCTTATGTTGAGCGACGGAATCGAAAAAGTGATTCTGCCGCTTCTCGAAAAAATAACCGCGAAATTGGAGGAATTCGCGAAAGAATATAAAAATTTGACGATGCTCGCGCGGACGCACGGCCAGCCGGCGACTCCTACGACATTCGGGAAAGAATTCAAGGTTTTTGCCGCGCGGTTGGAACGGCAAATCGGGCAACTGCGTTCATTCCGCATTCTCGTCAAATTGAACGGAGCAACCGGCAATTACAGCGCGAATGTTGTTGCGTATCCTGAAGTTGATTGGCTTGATTTCACGAAAAATTTCGTCACACGCTTGCGGGAACATTCTCACATTCTGCAGAATGTGAGAATGTCGTCCGGTGCGGGCGGAGCCGCGCAAAATCAAAAAAAAACCATAACGCTCGAACCGAATCTTTTCACGACGCAAATCGAACCGCACGACACATACGTCGAACTTTTCGATTTACTCCGCCGCATAAATACGATTCTCATTGATTTCAATCAGGATATCTGGCGCTACATCAGCGACGGCTGGATTGCGCAGAAAGCGAACGAAGGGGAAATCGGCTCATCCACGATGCCGCACAAAATAAATCCGATAAAATTCGAAAATAGTGAAGGAAATTTAGGTATTGCGAATTCGTTATTTAGTTATTTTTCGTCGAAACTGCCTATATCGCGCCTCCAGCGCGACCTTTCCGATTCGACGGTGGAGCGGAATTTCGGCGTTGCGCTCGCGCATTCCGTTGTCGCTTACGCAAATCTTTTGAACGGACTCGGGCGAATCCAAGCGAACAAAGAAAAAGTTCTCGAAGATTTGAACCTTCATCCGGAAGTCATCGCCGAGGCGATTCAAACAGTTTTAAGGCGCGAGGGCGTTGCGATGCCGTATGAAAAACTGAAAGTACTCACGCGCGGCAAAACAGTAACGATTGAAGACATGCGGGCGTTTATAAACGGGCTCGATGTGTCGGCGCAAGTAAAAGAAGAACTCCTTAAAATCACGCCGGAGAGCTATGTCGGATTGGCCGAGAAACTTGCGAGTGGAGAGTTATAGGTCTTATTTTCCTATTCGCGCGAATAAGAGAATAAGATTTTGGAACATCACAATTTTTATTGCCTAAATCTAGTAAGCTAATAACCTAATAAGCTAAACATGAGCGAGTACGCGAAATCGGGAGTGGATTACGGCGTGATGGAGCCGTTCAAGCAGAAGATGATTGCAATGGGCAAGCGGACGCTCTTGTTTCCGAACCGGCGCGATGTGTACATTAACGGGGAAGTATTGCACGCGCACGGCGGCGTGTTCGAATACCGCGGGAATTTTCCTCATTTGTGGTGCAGTACGCAGGAAGGGCTTGGCAACAAAAATTGGATCGCGGAGTGGATGTACGCTAATGCCGCTACCGCGGCCGCAGAACAACGCAGACCGAACGCGGAACAACGCGGAAGTATGTTGGGAGCTGAGAGTGAATTTTCGCGCGGAGCAAATGGAACATATTACGAAGGCATCGCGATTGACGCGGCGCTTATGGCGACGAACGACGTAATCGCGCAGGGGGCGATGCCGGTTGTGTTCACGGACGAAGTGGCGGTCGGGGACAGCGCCTGGTTCGCGGACGAAAAACGGGCCAGCGACCTCGCGGAAGGATATTTCAAAATATGCAAAGAAGTCGGAATGGCTCTGCCTGCGGGCGAGTCGCCTGCTCTCCGGTATTTGCTCAAACCGGAACCGCCCGTCAAAAGCGCGCCCTCGCTTTCAGGATGCGTGACGGGAATCATCGCGCCGAAAGAAAGAATTATCACGGGAAAAAAATTGAAGCCGGGATGCCGTATCATAGGCGTTACGTCGTCGGGCATCCACGCGAACGGCATTTCGCTTTTGATAAAACGCGCGCTCGAACTTCCTGACAAATTTCTCACAAAACTTCCGAACGGAAAAACGCTCGGCGAAGAAGCGCTCATTCCCACGCGGTCGTATGTCGCGTTAATCGAGGCGCTTCAAAAAGAAAATGTTGAAATGTGCGCGCTTTTGCCCGGAACGGGAGACGGTGTCGGCAAACTGGCGTTCGACAAGCGGCAGTTCACATATCGCATTCATACGTGGACAAACGTCCCCGTGATTTTTCAGTTTATGAGCGAAATCGGCGTTTCCCTGCAAGATTGCCTCAAAACGTTTAACTGGGGTATCGGGTATTATATTTTTGTTCCGCCGGAAGAAGTCGGGCGGACGCTTTCAGTCGGCAAACAGGCCGGTTATGAGCTTATTGATATCGGCGTCGTCGAAGAAGGAAAGCGGCAGGTTATTTTCAGGCCCGAGAATATTGTTCTTCTCCCGCCGGGGGAGTAGAGGTTGATTATTTGGCAAGTTGACTATAAAAATTTTTTACTATAAGTTTGTTGGTAAGATAGCAACTTTAAAAATTCATATGATACTTGGCTAAGGCGAGTCGCTTGCAGCCTCCAGCACCCTTTTTGGATATTGAGGGCTGTAAGCGATTAACCGTTCAAGGCGAAATACTCACTCAAGACGAGGAGGGGGACTATGGCGGTGGCGACGGCTAGGAAGGTAATTGGCAGCAGGCAAGCAGAAGGGGTTCTCCGGCTCACGAACCCTGGCCACGTGACGACCGATCAGATCGTGGCTCAACTCCAGCAGAGCGGCTATGCCTGGGTGGAACACCGGATTACCCAGGAACACTTCCCGATGCGAGAATGGAAGTGTGACGGGTCGCTTCTTCTCCTGCTCATTAGCTACAAGATGCCGGTGAGCTCGGAGTACGTGCTCAGGGACGTCGGACGTCGTCTGCCGCGGCCGCTCTACGAGCATGGCTTGATCGGAGCGCTCCAGCGCCCGCGAGGCAACCATGGGCGGATCGTCCTCCTGATGCAGCCCTGGGAGGACAATCCGAACGGCGACAGCGTCGTCATGTCGCTCGAGAGCGACGCGCGTAGTCGCCGTCTGGACCTCATCTGGTGGAAGAAGCGGACATGGCCGATCGGCACCCTCTTCGGGTTCCCGGAACCCAACGGCTGCAAGAAGTAGAATAGCCGAAATCGCCTCGGAAGGAGCCATTCCCGATTTGAGTTATTTGCTCCCGCGTGGACGCTATCATTGGTCCATGCGGGAGTAGTTCGTTTAAATATCAAAAGATTTGTTTTTCCGATACTTCATACATAAAATAAATTTATGCCAGACGGTGAAAATTCGATAAGGGCAACCAATTTAAATTGCTCGCCCCGACATGATGATTCTCATGCCGGGGCGCGTGCCTGTTTTTGCCTCACAGGCGGAGGGCTAGGGTTATTTGTGAGCGACTATGTAGTACTCGGCGAGGTGCTGGTCGTATTCTTCCTCTCCTTTTTCCAATTCCGTCATCATCTTCACTACTGCCGCCACTCCTACTGCGAACGGCACGACGATGGTGAAGCCAACGAAGGTCAGGGCGGAGATGATCCAGTGTTCCACGAACACATAGGAAAGATAGGGCACGACAACGCAGATCCAGACGACCCACGTTACGCCCAGTGCTCTCCAGTTCGGGTTCAATGAAAACATCAATACCCCGGGCCAGAAGAATAACGCCTCGAAGTGGAACTGGAGCCGGTCCGCTTTCCACTCCTTCTTGGTTTCGGAGTCGCCGGCCACGAACACGAACAGAACGTACTGCGTGAAGAGCGCGTACGACAGCCCTGCCAAAAAGCACGCGGTGAGCCAGCTCATGGAGTTTTTCCTTCGCGGGTTAGGGGTTGTTGGGCCGATGGATCGTTTTAACCGTTTGAACCGCGAGTCTGGACAGGAATCTCGCGGGCGTCTCGCCCGGTTCCGAAGAACCACACAACAAGACAACCCAGAATGATGGCTATTGCAGTTACAATAGCCAATCCGGGCTTCACCTCCTTCCTTTGGAAGTCAGAGACATGCTCACGTACTATTCCGAATTTTTTCCGTTCGCTCGGCGCGAGCATTTCGGACACCTCCCTTCCTTGCATTTCTGACAGAGGATTCGTTGGTCGCAGCCGCACGTTGTACACCTCGGCGAGAAATCCATATCGTCGTCTCCTTTCAGGTTGTCCTGCGGCCGCAATGAAAACAGATGCGGTCGCGGAGCTTGACGATTTTTGCCCCACAGCACTTGCTTTGCAGCCGAAAGTATGAGGCGTGGAAAGCCACGAACCCCGCCCGAAAACCCCGGAGGATTCTCACGACGCGCTCTAGTAGTTGAAGTAGCGAGCGAGTTCCGCCGGGACCTCGATGACGGGTTTGCCTTGCGAGACTGGTTCGGGCTCCCCGTCCACCACGTAGGAGTAGAACCTGACAACATCCAGCTTCTCCTCGAGCGTGATGGGGGGGTCGGACTGCCTGTTTACCTGCACGCGGATGCTCGAGTGGGTGGAGCTGTAGTTCTTCTGCGCGTATTTCTTCCCCGCTTCGCTCTTCGCCATCTCACGCCTCCTTTTTTCGGTTAAGGGATTCGGCATACGCTCTGCCGGTTTCTCCGTCGCCTTCGGTGGAGTTGTAGAGTTGTTTTCCAAGCAAGCTTTGAACTTTCTTGTCCTTGTCTCCCTCCAACGAGGGTTTGTGTGAACTGCACCACGATTCCTGCAAAAGTTCCGCGAACGGGTCGGCGTTCACCTCGCACCCAGGGCAGTAGTTGCGGACGATACTGTAGTCTTTCCGCGCCTCTTCCCTCATTACCGCTTCCATCGCTTCGATCAGTGGAATGCGATTCTTGTGTTTATTGCTCATTACACCACCCCTTTCCGGTTGGAGAGTGTACTAGTCGCTACATACATATACATATATGTCCCTGAGACACAGCAACCAGGAAGCGCAATTTTCCGGGCTCTTGTGCCTCAAGGATATTTGAAAGAACTGAAAACAAAATAGAACAAAGAAGATATTTTGTCAAAAATTGTTTATTGGAGTTATACTATCCGGTATGCGCATCTTAGTTTCCGGTTCTCTCGCGTACGACAAAATAATGGAATACCCGGGCCGCTTCAGCGACCACATTATGCCCGGCAAAGTTCATGCTTTGAATTTAAGTTTTGTCGCTGAAAATCTTCGCGAGCATTTCGGCGGCACGGCGGGGAATATCGCTTACGGTCTCGCGCTTCTCGGAGAAAAACCCGCGGTACTCGCGAGCGCCGGCAGGGATTTCGGGCATTATCGCGAGCGGCTGGAAAAGAGCGGAGTAAGTTTGGATTTTGTCCATGTAGTTTCCGACAAACCCACGACTCTTTCGAATATTATGACTGACCGCGCCGACAATCAGATTGCGGCGCTTTCCATCGGCGCGATGGCGCACTCGTGTGGAATAAAAGAGGAGCAGATTCCGGCCGGTTCGTTTGCCGTAATCGCTCCGGGAAACATTGACGACATGCGCCGATTGCCCGCGCTGTATCGGAAAAAGAACATTCCTTTTATTTTCGACCCGGGCCAGCAGATTCCCGCGCTTTCCCCGGATGACATCCGGAACGGAATAACCGGCGCGAATGTCTTTATCGCCAACGATTACGAGCTTGCTTTGGTTTTGGAAAAAACCGGCTGGACGGAAGAAGATGTGCTCGAGCGTTCGGAAATTCTTATTACCACGCTCGGCGAAAAGGGTTCCAGCGTACGGACAAAAGAAAAAATAATTAAGGTGCCTCCGGCGCGGGCAAAGGATGTCGTTGACCCGACAGGCGCGGGCGACGCGTATCGCGCGGGCTTTATTAAAGGGTTTCTTGCGGGCTGGCCGCTTGAAACAGCGGGACGGTTCGCGGGCGTCATCGCCGCGCGAGCCATCGAAGCATACGGCACGCAGGAATACCGGATTTCTTTTTCCGAAGCGCGCAGTCGCTACAAAGAGAGTTTTGGGATGGAATTGCCTTCCTTGGAGCTGTCAGCCATGGAACTATAGCAATGGAAACTATAGCCATGGAACTATAGCAATGGAATTATAGTCGTGGAACTACCAAACACGGAACTGCCGAATACAGGGCTACCCGCTATGCCATAGCATACCGCTATGCTATGGCATAGCGGTATGCTATACTCTATCATATGAAGAAAACAGGAGATGAAGAAAACAGGAGAAAAAATCGCGTGAAGAAAACAGGAGAAAAAATAGAGCTGAGAAATAATGAGGCCGCGGCTGCGATTCGTGGTATACCTCTCCTTGCAAGTTTTTCTTCCCGTTCAGCGTGGGAAGAAAATGTCTGGCGGACTTTGATTGCAAAGTTTACAATTTTGCGAGAGCCGAAAAAACTTTCGACTGCACTTGAACTTCTTATTACCGCCAAAGAGCGTTCACTTCTTCTGCGCCGGGCGGCCGCGATAGATCGCATTCTTGCAGGAACGAGCTATCGTAAAATCGGCGAAGAGCTTTGGCTTACTCATCAGACTATAAGCGGCATAAAAAAAGCGCTGAACGAAAAAAAGTACAGGAGCTATTATGAGCGGGGAAAAACTGAACGCAAGAAGAGAATATATTCGCCCGGCCCGCAGTCGTCGAGAAATGGGAGGGGTTTTTCAGGACGCAGGGTGCGGACAAAATACGGAACGTTTACAATTCCACAGTAGTTTCTCCGCCCGCTATGCCATAGCATACCGCTATGCTATGGCATAGCGGGCATCATATTATAGTCAATTTATAGTCAATAGTGTTAAAGTTTTTCGGAGCGCGGGACGTGAACAAGATACAGAGGTAGGTTCATCCGGACATATGAATTTTATGAAGTAGCTTTTTATGTTTAATAATACGGGAAATCTCCGAGCGTGAGGGTGAAAGGGAGTTTGTGAGTGGTATGCTATAGCATACCACTGCGCGTATAACTTACACAACTAACTAATCTGGATTTTTCGTTAAAAAACCGTTAGAGTGTATTCCAATGAATTCCGACATAAAAGATATCAAACTCGCCGCGGCGGGCAAGAAACGCATCGAGTGGGCGGAACGGGATATGCCGGTTCTCGCGGTTGCGCGGACTCGGTTTGAAAAGGAACAGCCGTTTCGCAATATGAAAATGTCGTTGTGCCTTCATGTGACCGCCGAGACGGCAAACTTGGCGCGGACTCTAAAAGCGGGCGGGGCAGATGTGCTTTTGTGCGCTTCAAATCCGCTTTCAACCCAGGATGACGTTGCCGCGAGCTTGGTTCATGATTACGGCATTCGGGTCTACGCGAAGCGCGGCGAAGGCCGCGAGGAGTTTTTTTCTCACATTCGCGCCGCGATTGAACACCATCCTCAAATCACGATGGACGATGGCGCGGACCTCATATCAACCATTCATAACGAATATCCGGCGCAGTTGAAAGAATTGTGGGGAAGCTTGGAAGAAACGACAACCGGCGTGATTCGTCTGCGCGCGATGGAAAAAGACGGAGCCCTCCGCATTCCGGTTATGGCGGTCAACGACGCGAAGACCAAAAATCTTTTTGACAACCGTTACGGCACCGGCCAGTCGACGCTCGACGGCATCATACGCGCGACAGACGCTTTAATCGCGGGGAAGAATTTTGTGATTGCCGGCTACGGCTGGTGCGGCCGGGGATTGGCGCTTCGCGCGAGGGGAATGAGCGCGCAGGTAATTGTGACGGAAGTTGACCCGATAAAAGCGTTGGAGGCGGCGATGGACGGCTTCCGCGTGATGCCGATGGTTGAAGCCGCCCGCATCGGCGATATTTTTTGCACTGTGACAGGCAACATAAATGTTTTAACCAAAGAGCATTTCCGGCTGATGAAAGACGGCGCGGTTGTTTCGAACTCCGGTCATTTTGACGTGGAGGTGAATGTGAAAGAACTCGCGGCAATCGCCGGTTCCGCGCGAAAAGACGTGCGCGGTTTTGTGGACGAATATGTTGTCGCCGGAGAAAACGGCGAGGCGCGTATTTATCTTCTCGCGGAGGGGCGGCTAGTCAATCTCGCCGCGGCAGAAGGGCATCCGGCTTCGGTTATGGATATGAGTTTCTCGACGCAGGCGCTCGCCGCCGAGTGGGTGGTCAAGAACCGCGAGTCGCTTTCGCCGCGCGTCTATGACGTTGCTCCGGAAATTGAGATAAACGTGGCTTCGTTGAAACTTCAATCAATGGGTCTCGGCATAGACACGCTGACCGAGGAACAGGTCGCGTATCTCGCTTCGTGGCGGCACGGCACATAGGGGCTTCAGCTTTCTATTTGAGAGGGTCGGCGTCATTTTGCTCCAGCGGCAAAATGCGCCTGCATCTCGCCCCGACGGGTCGTCTGAGGCGACACCAAGCCCGTCGGGGCTCCGATAGCCCCTCTCAAATAGAAAGTTTCCGCGTTGGGAGGATTAGTTTGGGTTTCTCAAAACCCAAAAGTTTCTGTGTTGGAATCAGTTAAAATTTTCAAACCACTCATTCTTTTTCCGCAGGAGGATTTTTTGCCGGCGCTTCTTCCTTTTCTGCTTTAAGTTCTGCCAACTGCGCGAAAGCTTTTGTTTTGCATTCGTCGCACATGCCGTGCGTATCTTCTTCCGTTTCCGCGGGCCCTAAATCTTTTTTGCACCATGCGCAAATTCTCCGTCCTTTCGGAGTTTCCGTGCCGCTTAATCCGGCAGGCGGTTCAATGTTTTCAGGTGGCATATCGGATATTGTAATACTCTTTGCAGAAAAATCAAGAGCTCGAAGCTCGCTAAGATTTTCAATGCCCGAAAAATCCGCGGCCGACGGCGTCAGGTATCATATAGAGCGCTACGTTCAGTTCTTGGCATAAAGAAATTATTTCTTTGTCCCTGATTGAGCCGCTTGTCGCGAGAATCGCTTTTACTCCGGCATCGATAAGAATTTTCGGGCCGTCGGGAAAAGGAAAGAACGAATCGCTGTACGCAACCGCTCCCTTTATGTCGTGTTCTGAACGGCGCGCCCGCTCGATCGCTAGTTTCGCAGCGCCGACGCGGTCCTGCTGGCCAACGCCGTTGCCGAGAAGTTGGCCGTTTTTCACGATGGCAATGGTGTTGCTGTTGCTCGTGGCTCCGATTGCCCACGCGAGAAGCAAATCATTTTCCAGTTCCGGCGAGATTGCCCCATATTTTTTGAGTTCCTCGCTTTTCAAATCAAGAACGAACGTATAATTCGGCTGGCGCAGGAATCCGCCGCGGACATACCGGAAACGGACAGCGTTATCCAAACATTTTTCGTCAAGCGATTGCAAAGCTTCATTCGCGATGAGCCGGCATTTGCCGCCTTTCCGTTTTAACGCGGCAATCGCTTCCGGGGAAAAACCCGGAGCGATGACGGCATCGAGCAGTTTTCCGGCGAGATGTTCCGTCACGCTTTCGTTAACGGGAAAATTCGTCATAATCAGTCCGCCGAATATGGCGAGCGGGTCGCCGGCCATCATTTTTTTGAGCGCTTCGGATTTTGAATCGCCGACGGCGGCGCCGCACGCGTTGCCGTGTTTTACGCCGACTGCGATGAACGGAATCGAGTTTCGATTTTTTGAATGCGCGGCGGCGATGTGCGTGATTGTCTGAAGCATCCGGTCAATGTCGCACCAGTTGTTGTAGCTCGGCGCGATTCCTTCGATTAGTTTGAATTTGTCGAGCGCGAGAGGGTCGTTTGCGCCGGAGGAAAAAAGAGCCGCTGGTGTCTGCGCCGCGTTTTCGCCGTATTTGCACGCGGCGATTTCTTGTCCTAACATGTCGGCATATTTTCCATTGCTTAAATATTCGGCAGAAGCAGAAACATATTTCGCGACAATAAATTCTCCCTTGGCGGCTTGCTTTTCCATAAAACCTTTTGATTCGCTTATTCCTTGTCGCATGTCCCTTGTCGCTATTTCCGGTTCGCCGGCCTTGAGCCAGTCGATTGCTTTTTGCCGGTCATCCGGTTCGCAAATCACGAGCCGTCCGCCTTTTACCGCGGAACGAATCAAGGTCGGACCGCCGATGTCGGTTTTTTCGATTACCGATTCTCTTGTGCCGTCCGGTTTCGCGATTTCTTCTTCGAGCGGATACAAGTCAACGCAGACGAGGTCAAAGCGGGGGATGCCGAGCCGCGCGAGTTCGTCGATGTCTTCCTGAACGTTCCGCGACAGAAGCCCCGCGTGGATTTCGCGCGAAAGCGTGACTACGCGATGGCCGAGAATCGCGCCGCCGCCGACCAACATTGCCACGTCAGTAACTTCAACGCCGGCCGCCGCGAGATGTTTAGCGGTTCCGCCTGACGCGTAAATCGTAAACCCGAGCCCGACAAGTTCTTTCGCAAACTCGGCGATGCCGTCTTTATGGTAAACCGATATGAGCGCTGTTTTCATTTTTTTCATGCAAGTAAATTTTAATCCTAAACTATTTTCTTGATATCTCCATTGATGAAGATTGGCTGGAAACCCAGTATTTCTTCTTTGTAAGGCAATCCCGATATCCGATTCAAGATGTAAATGGGTTTTTTGTAGTGAAATGCAAATCCCATTTCAATAAGAGTATTCCCGCCAATATATCCTTTAATCCCATGTTTTTCATAATTTAAAATTAGCACTACGTCGCTTCGTATGACTTTATTGAAGTGCTCTCTAAGCAGAAAACCTTTTTTCTTATAGTCGTCCGGATTTTTAAACCATGTTTTGTAATGTAGCACATTAAAATCATTGCTCCGTTTCATTTTCAAGGCGGTAGGCGGCAATTCCACTTTGAATCCCAATTTTTTCAGCTTCGCTTCCATTTCGACGGCTTGCTTGAAAAACGAAGCGCTGCTGCAAATCGTTATGGTTTTTACTTTGGGCTTACTCATATTCAGTTTTTATTTATTACGTTATGAATAAATATTCTGACCCGAAACCGCGCTGATTGCCAGAGCAGTTGAAGGATATACCGGTATTTTTTCAAACGCCAGAAAAATTTCATCCTTACACCTATCAAAGATTTGCGTCTTAAAGAGATACGAATCCTGCGTTATATTGAGCGACCATTTTACAATTGTGCTGTAAATGCTCATTCATAAATAATCGTAGATATGATCTTTGATAGGTGTGAGGATTCATAAGAATTCAGCTTTATAGCATTGGTCGCAGTATACGATTTCCGGCTTATCGTGCGAATAAGTGGTTTCGAATTCATTTGGGCAGGGATCGGTGGCGTGAAAATGCGAGATTGTGTTTTTGTATGCATCCTCCTTCGCCAAAGCTTCAGAGGACAAGCACATGCATTTTCTTTTCCACAAATGAAAGCTGTTTCGCCACCGCCTTAGTTCGGCGTATCGGCAGTTTGGACACAGGCGAGGCAAAGCGATATTCATTTTGCGATAAAAAGCGAGTTCTTCCGTCGTCAAGCGAAAAGCCGTCGCGCATTGTTCATTGCATTTCCCAAAATGCATACACCCAACCGTTTCTTTCAAAATGGAATCGGCAACATCGCGGATATGGTCAGGCAAATCTTCGGGTCGCGCCGTGACCTGATACGAACGTTCTTGGGGGTCTTGCCATTTCCATCCTTCTTTGAGCGTTTCTTCTTTTGTTTTCGGATACCATATGAATGAAAATGTCTCGTTATAGGCATACGCGGAAAGTTCCACGGGAAAGAATTCACCGAATTTGTATTCTCGTCCTTTTTGGTCAACATAAGGCATTTCGTTCATATGCCGTCTTATTTTGGCGACAAGCTTTTCGTATTCATCTCGGCTATATTGTTTATTGAGGATACAGTACCGTTTATGTTTCAACGACGTACATCCGAAAAGATTCGATGAGTTATATGCCCAGTCGCAATAGAGCGTATCTATTGAATTGGTTCCCCCCACTGAAAAAAGGCATCGCTGGGACTGCGTGACTCCGTAAATTTCATAGAGCAGTTCAGACATGTCTCCGCCGGCACTCACGTCATAGCTATCCTTGAGATTCAAGCCGCCGGTGTATACATATTTGCAGTTCTGAACGCCGTCAAGAGCCGTAAAACACGTTTGGCAGTTTTTTGCGTCTCTGATAATATCGCCGGTTACGTTCTGGCTATTTCGTATATGGGCAAATCGGCGTGGAGTCGAAAGATAGATAGAACGGAACTTTTCTTTCGCTTCCTGCAGGCGCGCGTAGCTTCCCAAATCCCAGTATGCCATCTGCTCTCTGTACTCGTCTTTTGAAAGTTTCTCGTTGAACATGCAGTATTTCTGTTTTCGGAGATTTACGCATCCGAAACAATCCGAACAGCCGACGCAGTCAAAAAGAAAAGAAGAGTCAAGACAATCATCTGCGAAGTATCCGAAGCGAACCTTATAGAGACGATTGGAATGGAGCGACTCGTAAGCATGGTCCGAATTGTCGACAGCGTAAGAATCGTAGGTGTCTCGCGAGAGAAGGAGGCCATAGCAGTACTGCGAATCTTGAGAATGCCAGCTGTAGAAGGTGAAGTAACAGTTTTTACAGCTTTCGCATCCGTGCGAAAAATCGCTGTTTATTACATTAATGCCGGTGAGCGCGGGACGGGGGACGGCTTCCATAAGTTTTCGGTATTGAGAAAAAAACGGTTGATTGAAATCGTAGTCCCGGCCGTAATCCATCGGGTCCCATTTGTCGGATTTCCAGCATTCGCGGCAGTAAACGGTAAATGGGCCGTCCGGCGAATGTATGCTGATGATTGATTTTTTGCAGAGCTTGCACGTGCCGCGGTACAGCGAACGTTCCTCCCGCCACGCCATTCTCCTTATGTTGCGGCACTCGGGACACCATGTCGGCGGCGGCACGTCGATTTTTTCATAAAAAGCAAAATCGTCGGACTCAATAGTGAACTGGCTATCACAGTTTTCACAACTCCGTATTTCCGGCTTCATGCAGAAATTTTACCACACAATTATTTATTTGATTTTGCCGCCGAACAGCTTTATGTTAAAGTAATCTTATGTCAAACCAAAAAGTAGCCGGGCAGGGGCTCGCGTACGACGATGTTCTCCTTATCCCGGGATATTCGGAAATACTGCCGCGGGAGGTTGACCTTCGCACGCGGCTGACGCGCGAAGTCGAACTCAATACTCCGCTCGTCAGCGCGGCTATGGATACCATCACGGAAACCGAAATGGCGATGGCTTTGGCGCGCGAGGGCGGCATTGGCATTCTCCATAAAAATCTTTCAATCGAGCGGCAGGTTGAAATGGTGGAGCAGGTCAAGCGTTCCGAGTCGGGAATAATTTCCGAGCCCTTCACGCTTCGTCCGGAGCAGACAGTGAAAGACGCCCAAGCGCTGATGCGGAAATACCGCGTGAGCGGTATTCCGATAACGGATGGAAGCGGCAAGCTCGCCGGCATTGTCACGAATCGCGACCTCCGGTTCCAAACCGAGGGCTCGAAGCGTCTTGAAGAAATAATGACAAAAAAACTCGTGACGGCGCCGGTTGGAATCGGCCTCGATGAAGCGCAAAAAATTCTGCATACGCATAAAATCGAAAAGCTTTTGATAGTGGACGGCGATTTTATGCTGAAAGGACTAATTACGTTCAAAGATATTGAAAAAAGAAAAAGTTTTCCGGGGGCGTCGAAAGACGAGAAGGGCCGGTTGCGCGTTGGAGCGGCGGTTGGCGTGGCGACCGATACTCTTGAGCGTGTTGAAAAGCTTATTAAAGCCGGCGTTGATGTGATAACGGTGGATACCGCCCACGGCCACGCGAAAAAAGTTCTGGACCGAATTCGGGAAATCCGGCAGGCATGGCCGAAGCTGCAGATTATAAGCGGCAATGTCGCGACTCCGGAAGCCGCCGAAGCGTCAATCAAAGCCGGCGTTGACGCGGTGAAAGTCGGCGTGGGTCCCGGCTCGATTTGCACGACGCGCATTATCGCGGGCGTCGGCGTGCCCCAGCTTTCCGCCGTAATGAATTGCGCCGAGATATGCATGAAATATGACGTTCCGCTTATCGCTGACGGAGGAATTCGTTTTACGGGCGATGTCGCGAAAGCGATTGCGGGCGGCGCGTCAACCGTGATGCTCGGGAATATGCTCGCCGGACTCGAAGAATCGCCGGGCAAAACGATTATTTACAACGGCAGGAAATATAAAATATACCGCGGCATGGGCTCGCTCGGCGCAATGGCCGAAGGCACGCGCGACAGGTATTTTCAGGACGCGGAAGAAAATCTGGCGAAGCTCGTGCCGGAAGGCATCGAGGGCCGCGTGCCGTACAGGGGATATGTCCGCGAGATTGTCTATCAGATAACGGGAGGCCTTCGCGCGGCGATGGGCTATTGCGGAACGCCGACCATAAAGGATTTGCAGACGAATGGAAAATTCACGCAGGTGACGCAGGCCGGAATCGCGGAGAGCCATCCGCACGACATAGACATAACCGAGCAATCGCCGAATTACTGGAGGTAGTTTTGTTCAAAGTTTTTCCGTCAAATGCGACATGTTTAGAACAAGTGCTCGAAAAGAATCAGAAGTCATCGCGGTCGTTGGAGGCCAGTGGGGCGACGAGGGCAAAGGCAAAATCGTTGACTATTTGTCCGCGGACGCGGACGTCGTAATACGTTCGCAGGGCGGCGATAACGCCGGCCATACGGTTTCGAATGACCTCGGAAAATTCGCTTTGCATCTGGTTCCCGCCGGAATTTTTAATCCGAAAACCGTAAATATAATCGGAGCCGGCGTGGCGCTGAATCCGAAAACGCTCTTGAAAGAAATCGCGGAACTGGAAGCCCGCGGCGTGAGCGCGCAAAATCTTCGCATTAGCCCGAAAGCGCATTTGGCGTTCGACTATCATTTATTTCTCGACCGCGCGCAGGAAGACGGACGCGGCGAAAAAAAGATTGGGACCACGAAGCGCGGCATAGGCCCGACCTATATGGACAAAGCGGAGCGAATAGGACTGCAGGCGCGGATGCTCCGGAATCCGGACAAATGTTTGCAGGAACTCCGCTCGGTGCTGTCAAAAAAAGCAAAGATTTTTTCCGGAAGCGCGATTCCGGATGAATTCAAAGCGGAATATTACGAAGGCCTTATCCGCGAAGCCGCGGAAAAATTTGGCAAAATAATTGTTGATACCGAACCGATTGTTCACGAGCATCTGGGGCGAGGAGCAAAGTTCGTGATAGAAGGCGCGCACGGCGCGCTTCTCGATCTTGACCACGGCACATATCCGAAAGTTACGGCTTCCAATTCGACTGTCGGCGGATTGCTTGTCGGCGCGGGAATGCCGCCGCTTCGTCTGACGCGCGTCGTCGGAGTGTTCAAGGCGTACCAAACCCGCGTAGGAGAGGGAGGCATGCCGACTGAACTGAAAAACGAGCAGGGCGATTTAATCCGCGAGCGCGGACACGAATACGGCACGACCACCGGCAGGCCCCGGCGTGTCGGATTTTTCGACTCGGTTGCCGCGCAATACGCCCACGAAATCAACGGCTTCACCGATATCGCCATAACCAAACTTGATACGTTATCCGGCGCCGGCAATATAAAAATTTGTTCCGGATATAAATGCAAAGGCCAAGCTGTCGAGCGTTTTCAGACAGACGACGAGTTTTTAATCCAGTGCGAGCCCGTGTATGGCGGAGAATTTGACGGTTGGAATGAAAACATTTCTTCCGCAAAAAATTTCGATGATTTGCCGGAAAGCGCGCGACAATATTGCAATGCTATTATGAAAGCGTTTACCGGCGCGGAGATGCGTTTTCTCGGAATCGGCGAAAAGCGGAGCGACCTGATAGAATGCGAACAATGAACCAGAGTTTTTTAAAAGTAAACCGTTTTGACCTGTTGGTCTCCGTTTATATTTTTTGCATTTCCGTAGCCGAACTGATGGGAGCAAAAACATTTCCCTTGTTCACCATCGGCGGTTTTACATTGAACGCGAGCGTGGCGATTTTCGTCATTCCGATTCTTTTTACCATTAACGATGTGATTGTGGAGGTGCACGGCAAGGAACGCGCCCGAAGCGTAATCCGTTCGGGGCTTTTCGTCATCTTTCTGTTGTTTCTTGCTTCTCTTATTTTTATATCGTTGCCGCCATCGGGACGTTTCGCGGGCGCGGAAGGAGCGTATGACACTATCTTCGGCAAATCGGCGAGAATCGCTCTTTCCAGTTTGGTTGCGTTCGCAATTGCCGAGTTCACGGATGTTTTTGTTTTTGCATGGATTCGGGAAAAGCTCGGAAGCCGTGCGCTTTGGTTCCGGAATAACGTTTCCAACTTCGTCGCGCAATTTTTCGACACGATTATTTTTATGACTCTCGCTTTTTATATTTTGGACAAGCCGCTCGCCGATAATGCCATATTTCTCGCCGGTTTGATTTTGCCTTATTGGTTTCTTAAGTGCTTTATGTCGGTAATAGAAACGCCGTTCGTCTACTGGGGAGTCAAATGGCTTAAAAACTCCGAGGTATGAGGACCATTCTCGCGGCAGTCGTTTCGGTGGACGGAAAGATTACTCGCGGTTCACGGTCGGGTACATCCGAATGGGCGTCCGTCGCCGACAAAAAATATTTCGCGCGGCTTATTCAAGAAAGCGACGCGATTGTGATGGGCAGTCAAACATACGCGACAGCGAAAAAGTATATGAAGCTTTCTCCGGAAAGGTTGCGTATTATTTTGACACGCAATCCTCAAAAATATCGGAAATACGAAATTCCCGGCCAGCTCGAATTTTCAAACGATTCTCCACGCGCGATTATCCGCCGCCTTTCAAGACAAAAGTATAAAAGAGTTTTGGTCGCGGGGGGAGGGGAAATAAACGCTTTATTTCTGAAAGCGAACTTGATTCAACATATCTGTCTTACAGTGGAGCCGAAAATTTTCGGTACGGGAAAAAATATCGTCCATCCCGTCAAGATGATTAAAAATTTAAAACTTATTTCGGTTCGCCGCCTCAATCGCCAGGGGACACTTTTGTCGCGCTACGATGTAATTCAGTGAAAATATAACATTCTAACATTCTGCAGAATGTTAGAATGTTTTGGTAAAGCAAAATTATGAAAATAACTCCAATCAAAACCGATAAAATTGTTCCAGGGCGGAAGCTGTGCGATATTTTGGACCGCTATGTAAAAAAAATTCCTGAGCGGTCAATTCTCGCAGTGACTTCAAAAATCGTTTCTATCTGCGAGGGCAGGATAGCGCCGGTTGATTCGGTTGATAAGACGAAATTAATCGAGGAAGAGGCCGATTATTTTTTGCCGCTCAAGCAAAATAAATATAATGTTATCCTGACAATCAAGAACAATATGCTGATTCCTTCGGCTGGAGTCGATGAATCGAACGGCAACGGCTCGTACATTCTCTGGCCGCGCGATTCACGGCGAACGGCGAACGAAATCCGCGTTTATCTGACAAAGAGGTTTAAGAAGAAAAATATCGGCGTGATTATAACCGACAGCAGAACTTCTCCGCTCCGGTGGGGTACCACCGGCACCGTACTTGCCCATAGCGGATTCTCGGCATTGAACGATTATATCGGCAAGCCGGACATATTCCGCAGAAAATTAAAAATGACGAAAGCGAATGTAAGCGAAGGGCTTGCCGCCGCGGCGGTTCTCGCAATTGGAGAAGGGAACGAGCAAACCCCCCTCGCGCTTATCGAAGACGTTCCATTCGTTCATTTTCAAACGCGCAATCCGTCTTCCAGCGAAGTGAAAGAGTTATCCATCAATCCAAAAGACGATTTATACGCGTCTTTGCTTCGGGGAGTTTCTTGGCGGAAAGGGAAGAAAAAGAGAGATTAGATATTTTCTAAGTTATCGGCGTTTGCCGTCAGGCGCTTTTTATCGAAAAATTTCGGCGCGACTGTCATAATCGCGGCGCCGAGCAGGCTGAAAAATAAATCGCCCATTGTGTCGGCGTTGCCCGCTTGACGCAAACTGTTGGTCGGATATAGCAGGTCGTGATGGAATACATTTATCCTTGCTTGGTCATAACCGAATTCCAAAAATTCCCAGCCGATGCTCAGCAACGCGACCAATGCTATGAGCGTGACAGCGTTTTTCAGGAAGTTTTTTTCCGTAAGAGGAGAATCGGTATTCGGTTGGGAGAAAAAATCGAACTTCGGAAATTTCTTCGCGAGCCAAAGAATAAACACTGCTTCCATTATTCCGGCAAGAAAATGAACAAGGGCGTCGTAGCCGAAAAAGCCGACATTACAGCCGAGATATTTAAAACATAAAGAATTCTCCATCCAGCCGACCAAATTGCCGTTCACAAACCACACGAAACCCCAGGCGGATGTCGAAGTTATTAAAAGACCGCCGAGGCGGGAAGTTTTTTGCGTTTCGCTCATATTAATTGCTTAATCGCTTTTTTTGTGTTATCGTCGCAATTATGAATCAACCGTCCGGATTTTACAACCTCGGCATCGCGCCGAACATATTAGGGATACTCGATAAACTCAACTTCAAAGTTCCCACGCCCATTCAGGAGCGTTCCATTCCGCCGGCAATCGAAGGAAAAGATTTAATCGGCATCGCGCAGACGGGAACGGGAAAAACGCTCGCGTTCGGCATTCCGATGATACAGGCGGCGCTTGCCGGCAGGCGCGGACTGGTTGTTCTTCCGACGCGCGAACTGGCGTTTCAGGTACATGAAACTTTCCAGAAAGTCGGCGCTCCGCTCCGGCTACGGACGGCGATTCTCATCGGCGGCGAACCGATCCGCCGCCAGCTTTCCGCGCTCCAACGGGACCCGCAAATAATCATCGGCACGCCGGGAAGAATTATCGACCATCTCGAACAGAGAACCGTTTCGCTCGCGTCAGTCGGCGTTCTTGTTCTTGACGAAGCGGACAGGATGCTCGATATGGGGTTCGCGCCGCAGTTGAAGCGTATATTGCAGAACGTTCCGCGCGACAGGCAGACCATGCTTTTTTCCGCGACAATGCCGCAGGACATTGTTGCCATCGCGCAGTCGCACATGAAACTTCCGATGCGCGTCGAAATCGCGCCGTCCGGCACAATGGCGGAGAAAGTGACGCACGAACTTTTCTTCGTTCAGAAACACGACAAGCCGCGGCTTCTTGAAAAAATATTGACGGAATATCGCGGTTCGGTGCTTGTTTTTTTGCGGACGAAGCATACGGTGCGGAGAATCACGCAAGGCGTTCGCGCTCTCGGCTACACAGTCGCAGAACTTCATTCTAACCGCTCGCTCGGCCAACGAAAAGACGCGCTTGAAGGATTCAGGAACGGCAGATACCGGATTCTTATCGCGACTGACATCGCCGCGCGCGGCATTGACGTGAGAGGAATCGAACTTGTGTTGAACTACGACCTTCCGCAAACCGCCGAGGACTACGTCCACCGCATCGGCCGCACTGGCAGAATGGGCGGCGTGGGTCACGCGATTTCTTTCGCCACGCCCGACCAAAGAGGCGACGTGCGCGGAATCGAACGATTGATTCGGGCCACATTGCCGCTTTCGAAACTTCCGGAACTTCCTCCGGCGCGGATTTCTTTGCTTCCGCAACGGCCGCCGTTTCGTCCATTTCAACCTCACTTTGGCGGCCGTCAAGGATTTTCCGGTCCGTCTTCGCCTCGCTCGCCTCGCTTTCGCTCCGGCGAAGCGGGCCGAAGTGGCTTTGGGCACGACGCAGGCGGGCGGCGATTCGCCCGCTCCAAATGGCGGAGCCGCTGAAAAATCGCTGGATGGCGCTATATTGTATATGCTTATCGCACCACCTCTTAATTTTATTAAACCCGACGATCGTCGAACTTAATAAAAATGCAGAGAACAGGGCTCACTGCCAAATATAATTTTAATCCGTTATACTAATTCCATGACAATCGAATGGAACAAAGTGACGTGGTATTCGAAATTGCTGGCACTGGCTCTTTTTGTCGCGCTTCCGTTTATTGGGTTTTATTTTGGCGTGAAGTACGAGAATATCAGAGAGAAAGGAGTTCAAGCAAATACATCTTCGATAGAGCGCAATTAAGTTGATTTTTTTCGCTCTTTCCTCTATTATCCTCAAGCGCCGCCCAAACAGTGCGGCATTTGTTTGTGAATACCGATATGCTAGCAATAGTGTGCCTGAGGCACCTGCCCGTCCGAAGTCGGACGCAGGCGTGGATTCGCCCCTTACGAGAAAATTCGACTGCTATGCCATGGCATAGCGCTGTGACGCGTCACAGCGTAGAAAGATTTTCAATGTTTGAAGTATAAGGTATAAGGTTTGAAGTATAAGGTTTGAAATATAAGGTTTGAAGTATAATGTTTGAAGTATAAGGTATAAGGTTTGAAGTATAAGATATAAGGTTTGAAGTATAAGATATAAGGTTTGAAATATAAGGTTTGAAGTATAAGCATCAACAAACCATCACTCGCAATTAGAATATGAACATTGGGAATATAGCAATTACCCCGCACCAAAACAAACGCTGCGCTCTACGCGCTTCCGCGCGGAGCGGTACGCAAGGGCGTTTGTTTGGCGGCGGGGCAGGTCGCTCGCTTTGCTTATACCAACATGGAAATTAGAAATATAGCAATCATTGCCCACGTTGACCCCGCCTACGCCAAGGCTTCGGCGGGCAGGCATGGCAAAAATTTATGAATATTCGAAATATAGCAATTATTGCCCACGTTGACCATGGGAAATCCACTCTGGTTGACGCGCTTTTGAAGCAGTCCGAGACCAAGCTCGGAAAACTCGTGAACGACGAGCTTATTATGGATTCGAACGAACTTGAACGGGAGCGCGGAATCACCATTTTTTCGAAAAACGCCGCGGTGATTTATAAAGAAACGAAAATAAATATCATCGATACGCCCGGACACGCGGATTTCGGAGGGGAAGTGGAGCGCGTTCTCAATATGGCGGACGGTTCGCTTCTCCTCATCGACGCGCAAGAAGGGCCGATGCCGCAGACGCGCTTCGTGCTGAAAAAAGCGCTCGATGCCGGACACAAAATCGTCGTGGTCATCAATAAAATCGACAAACCGAATGCGCGCGTGAATCACGCGCTCGAAAAAGTCATCGAACTTTTTATGGAGCTCCACGCGACAAACGAACAATTGAATTTTCCGATTCTTTACACATCAGGCAAGCTGGGAGTCGCGGGGACTTCGCCGGAACTCGCTTCGATGAAAGATATTATGCCTGTTTTTGACGCGGTTCTCGCGCATATTCCCGCCCCGAAAGCGGCGGGCGGCGCGCCGTTTCAAATGATGGTGGTTTCGATTCAATACGATAATTATCAGGGAAGAATCGCGGTGGGACGAATCGAGCGCGGCGCGGCGGAAAACGGAATGCAAATCGCGCACATTCCAAACGGCGGAGCCGCAAAGAACTATAAAATTACCGGCCTCACGACTTTTTTGGGGCTCGGGCGCGCGGCGGTTTCTTCGGGACAGGCCGGCGACATCGTTGCAATCGCCGGAATCCCGGACGTGAACATCGGCGACACGCTGGCGGACGCCGGGCATCCGGACCCCTTGCCTCCGATAGCCATAGAAAAACCGACCGTTAAAATGATTTTTTCGGTGAATGATTCTCCTTTCGCGGGACAGGAAGGGGAATATTGCACTTCGCGCAATCTCCGCGAGCGGCTGTTTAAAGAGCTCGACAACGATGTTGCGCTTCGCGTGGAAGAAGGTATTTCGACTGATGAATTCACGGTGAGCGGACGCGGTGAATTGCATCTCGCGATTTTGATTGAAAAAATGCGGCGCGAAGGATACGAGCTTCAGGTCTCGCGGCCGGAAGTTATTTTCCATGAGGAGAACGGCAAAACGCTTGAGCCCGCGGAAGACGTTTGGATTGAAGTGCCGGAGGAATATTCCGGAATGGTAATCCAGAAAATGAACGCGCGGAAAGGCGAATTGAAAAATATGAGCGTCGACCCCTCGACTGGCTCGGGACAGGGAAACGGCGCCGCGTCATTCCACTTTTTCATTTCAACTCGCGGCCTCATCGGTTTCCGGACGGAATTTATCATCGAAACCCGTGGCACCGGAATCATCAATTCGCTTTTCGCGGGCTATTTTCCGAAGTTTGATTCCGTGGTCGCGAATGTCCACGGTTCGCTCGTAGCGTATGAAGCCGGCGCCAGCACCGCGTACGCTCTTTTGAAAACACAGGAGAGGGGAATAATGTTCATCGGTCCGGCGGAAAAAGTCTACGAGGGGCAGGTGGTGGGACAAAACGCAAAAACGGAAGACATTGTCGTGAATGTCTGCAAACAAAAGCAACTTACGAATTTCCGGGCGAAAACCGACGCGGTGACCAACGACCTTGTTCCGCCGCGCGCGCTTTCTCTGGAGCAGGCGCTCGAATATATCGGCGAGGACGAACTCGTTGAAGTGACGCCCAAAAGCGTCCGCATCCGGAAGAAAATTCTGCGGAACGCGATTCGGTAGAAAGGCAATCCTGATTTTATTTGGGAAACACGCTATCAGTTTCATACTTTCTTATTCCCTCCTTCGCGAACGCTACGGCTGGCAGGCGCGCGAATAAGAAAGTATGCGAAATGGTTTTCCCGACAAAATCAGGATTGCTCTTGATGTTGTCTATGTCCTCCGGACAAATAAGGGCGCGATTTAATTTTACTTTACCTCCAGCAATTCAATCTCAAATACAAGCGTGGAATTTGCCGGAATCAAAGGGCTTGGAGACTGCGCGCCGTATGCCAAGTCCGGCGGAATCGTGAGCTTTCTTTTTCCGCCCACTTTCATTCCGACTACTCCCTCATCCCAGCCCCGGATTACCTGGCCTGCGCCTAAAGCGAATGAGAACGGCTGTCCGCGGTCGTACGAGCTGTCGAACTTCGCTCCGTTTAAAAGCGTTCCCGCGTAGTTAACTGAAACGGCAGTTCCTGTTTTTGCTTCGGCTCCCGCGCCAACTTTTATGTCTTCAATGACCAATTTATTTTCCATAGTTTTTTCGGTTTGCGTTTCTTGCGGTTGTGAAGCGGGCGCACTCGTTTGTTCCGGTTCGGGCTGTTCCCGTTGAACAGGTCCATTTCCCAAAAATGTGAATGTCAATCCTCCCAAGATGAAAACGACGACAATAACCGTTGCGATATATTTCACGTTTTTATTTTATCGCGAGACGCGACCGAACGCAATACCGGAGCCGCTTATTTCCAGACCGAAAGAATCGTTCCCATTACGGAGAGCGAAACAAGATAGTATCCGTTGTTGAGAACCCAGAGCTTCCATGAATTTCCTTCCCAGATAACCGAACCGAGCGTCACCGGCGCGATGAAGCCGAGCCAGTTCCAAAATCCGGCCATAATGCCGGCAGTTATTCCGGTTGCCCCTAAGTAGGCGCTCCCGAAGATGACGGCGTTGGCAAGCACGTAACTCATCACAAGCGAACCGACGGTCATCAGGGAATATTGCATCGTCATTCCTTTCTTTTTCGCTTCCGCCATCGATTCCGAAGTGAATCCCATAAGCTGCATCCAATATTTTCCGAACAGCTGTTCGTACCACAAGAATCCCAATACCATGCTCGCGATTGCCGCAACGAGCACTGCTAAATAATTTATAGGAACCATAAAATCAGGTGTTAGGTTTTAGGTTATTAGTGTTCCAGCCATTTCGACCCTTTTGTGAAGTATAGCAGATGAGAAATAGTTGACTAATTGTACCAAATCAGGATATAAAAGTGGTGGCGACTCATACATCATGCAAGAGGGGAGGTGGTGATTTACGCTCACACAGGCCGAAAACCCGATGATGGAGGAGCGAAGGAAGGCAGAAGCGCAAGCCGCCCGGAAGCGGCATCGGTTCACCGAGCGCTCCTGGAAGGTCGATGGCGATGGGGCTCATCTTGCTCGGTGTTCGAGTCCGGGGTGCCACGCGGAGATTTGCCTGAAGAAAGATCAGTACTTCGGGCAGATCCGTACCACAGGCAGCGCGTTCTCCTCGGATTGTCCCTGGCGGGACAAGAAGAAGTAGAGCCCCGCCGCCGCTCCTCCCCAAGTCAAGCCGTCAGACAAGTCGCCCGCAAGGTGATTTGTCTGACGCGAACCCGAGTTCGTTATACTGTAGCGACTTCAGGTTCGAAATCTTCGTCTCAAAGCGGCTTACTAACTTTATATTTATTTAACTGCAAGTTTTAAGCCGTAGTACCGAGATATTCTCGGAGCGCTTTTGCAAGAGGTTCGAGGTCGAGAGCAATAGTATTCCATGCCACCGCGAGGTCTATCTGATAGTAATCGTGAATCGCGCGGTCTCGAAAGCCAGTAATTTCTTTCCACGGAATTTTAATATTCAGCTTGATTTGTTCCGAGACCCGCTTTGCAAGCTCGCCAATGAGCGCGAGTTGCATGATTACCGCGCTCTATGTTTTCTGGTCGTTCAGGAACGCGTTCTTATCCATATCGCGCACGAACTGCCGGATTTTTTCTATCGATTCGAGAATTTGTTCAAGGTACACACGGTCACTTTTCATAAATGGTTTTGAGGTCAGGCAGCACATACGGCCGCACGTGTTTATTGAGACTTTGTTCTGTTACCAGATCAACTTTCTTTTCAAGACAGGTTTCAAGGTTTTGGATAAGGCGCATATAGTCAATCATGCCGGTGGGCCGACCGAGGCGAACCAAGATGTCTACATCGCTTTGGGGGCGGTCTTCGCCTCGCGCGGCGCTGCCAAAAACAGCGGCGTACGTTACCCCATGCCGCTTCAAAACCGGAGTCGCTTTTTCCTTAAGTTCTTCTATCGTCATGCTCGCATCATAAGACAAATTGCGCGGGAATGCAACAGAGAAGATATTTTCAAAAATTAAAGTACCGTAGTCGGAGCTTTTACCTTAAAGCGGCTTGCTGATTCTGTACTTATTCAACTGCAAATTCCCCGGGCCGCCGAGCGAACGGACTTCTTTGATTGCTTTGACCGGATTCTGGACTTTCAGCTTGTGGATGTTTTCTTTCACGTGCTGGTAGGCGTCCCGAAAAGGCATACCTTCCTTGACGAGACGGTTCGCTTCGTGCACGGCAAAGAATTCCGGAGACAGCGATTTCATAAGCGTCTGCCGATTCGGCTTTATTCTCGACATTACCAAAGCGCAGACCTCCAAACTTCTTCTCGCGATGCCGAGTCCTTTGATAAGCGGCTCTTTGGTGAGCTGGGTGTCGCGGTTATAGCCGGAAATGAGATTTTTCGAAGTGTCTTTGACTTGCGTCTGCAGAGCGACTATTACATTGACGTTGCCGCGCACGATTTCAAAAATATCCGGATTTCGTTTCTGCGGCATAATCGAAGAACCGGTGGTAAATTCCGGCGGCAAAAAGAAAAAATTATATTCCGGCGTGGTGAACCATATCATTTCGTTCGCGAGGCGCCCGAGCGTCATCATAATTTTTGTAAGCACGGACAAAATATAACTTTCCGTAGTGCCTCGGCTGTTCACCGCGTACAAAGAATTGACTTGAACGCGCTCGAAGCCGAGAAGTTTCGTGGTTAGATCTCTGTCCAAATCGATATTGACTCCGAAACCCGCCGCGGCGCCCATTGGATTTTGGTCGTTCAGGTGATACGCGGTTTCAAGAAGCATATGGTCGTTGATGAGTTCTTCCAAATACGACGCGGCCCAGTGTCCGATCGAAGAGGGCATTGCGCGGCGCGTGTGCGTATATCCCGGCAAAGGCAAAAATTCGTATTTTTTCGCCATTTTCAAAAACACGTTTTGCATTTTAATCAGCTCAAAACTGACCTGTTTGAGTTTTTTCCGCGTGTAGAGGCGCGTGGCGACCAAAACCTGGTCGTTCCGGCTGCGGCACGTGTGGATTTTTTTGCCCAAGTCCCCGAGTTTTGCCACCAGATAATTTTCTATTGCCGTGTGGCAATCCTCGTCGGATTGTTTGATGACGAACTTCCCCTGGTTATGAAGCGCGAGAATTTCATTCAGCGCTTTATTCAATTTTTTCTGTTCCGCCGGAGTCAAAATTTTCGCTTTGACGAGCGCGGCGGCGTGCGCTTTGGATGCCTGAATGTCGAACGGCAGGAGACGCGTATCCAAAATATAGTCGTTGCCGACGGTATATCGTTCCACCAGAGGATGGAGTTTCGTTGATTTTGTCTGCCACAATTTAGCCATAGGAATTAGCTTATTAGCTGATTAGCTTTTAGATGTTTAGTGTCGACCTCATTTTGTTAAGCATTTTCATAACTTCTTCCAATAAATCATCAGCGCGCGTAGAATCTTCAGAAGACATAAATTTCAAACGTCTGGAAATTTCCAGTTGCGTCTCAAGTTCCGCGCCGGAAGCGTAAGCAATATTCAGGAACTGTTTGAAATCTTTTCTCGTGCCGCGTCCTCTGCCTTCGGCAATGTTTGAAGGCATCGAAACTGCGCTGCGTCTTATTTGTGAGGTCAATCCATACAGTTCTTCTCTTGGAAATTTTGCAACGAGATCGTAAACTTCAACAACTAACTCCATGGCTTTTTGCCATACGATTAAATCTTTGTGGCTGTGTAGCATAGTCATATTTTCCCCAGTAAGCTGATAAGCTAAAACCTAATCAGCTAATCCCTAACAATTTTTGTCCGTTCTCGGTCGCGATTTTGACTAGCGCATCGAAATCATAAAACCGGCAGGCCTCCTGAAGCATACGCATTTCAACCCAGAAGTCGGCGTCAAGAAACGGCTGGTAGAAATCGCAGACGTTGTCCACGCCCATTCCAACCGTCACTCCGGCATCGAGCATCTCCGGAATGTTGGCGATGCTGTTGTGCGCGGGCGCCTGATATTGGTCGAGCTGGCGCATAGAGAGCGCGGCGGAAGGGCACACGGCAACCGCCATTCCGACATCCGCCATTTTTTTGTAAATTTCTTTCCGGTATTCTTTGGGTTGCGCGGAAACGGAAATGGCATGCACCGCCACCGCGCGTCCCTGGTAGCCGTGTTTCTCGATTGCCGCGACAAGTTTCTCGGTGTCGCGTTCGTTCGGATTATTTTCCTGGTCGATGTGAACGTGGAGCGGCTTATTTAAATTTTTGGCAATTCCGAAAATCACATCCATTGCTTCTTTGTCGTTCGGCCGGTCTTTTGAGGGAAGCCCTCCGACAATGTCGCATTTCGCGGTCACGCTCTCGTAGATTTCCCGCTCGGCTTTATTAAGTACGCCGCCAATCGGCTGGCTGATGGTTAAGATTTTGATTTTATCTTTGTATTCTTCTTTAACTTTGTTCGCGGCGTCAATCGCTTTGTGTCCGACCGCGCCGTAAGCGTCCACGAACGTGCAAGTCAGTTTGCATCCCTGATTCACCAAAATATCCAGCGCCGTCCGTATCCGTTCTTCCATTTGTTCTTGCGATGACGCTCTTTTAATGTCATCGGACATTTGCCATTTTACTTCCATATCAACCATTGATTTGTCCAAGCCGGCCTTGGTGATGTAAAACGCTTTGTCGAAATGAGCGTGGCAATTCACCCAGCCGCCTTTTTCGGCGATGGCGTCCAGCATTTGTTTTTTGAGATTCCAAGAATCCGTCATCGGCATTAATCGGCTCAATCTGCATATATCAGCGGTATGGACCTTTGAGTTATTTCGTACTTTCCACGCAGATTCATGCTGATTTTGGCGGATTTATGCTGATATTGCTTTTAAAAAAATCCCCGATCCGTCGCCGGATGGGGCTTTCATTTATCAAACAAGAATTCTTGTGAAATAGAATCTCGTATATTTTCATATCTTGGTTAAGATAGCAAGACGGCAGAAAGTGTCAACCCCCCCACATAACCGAATTATGTGGGGGCAAGGGCTACTACTCTCTCTTTTCCCCAACTCTTCCACCTCATATCGCCACTTATGCACAGGTCCAGATAGCCCGCAA